>NZ_JBPJUQ010000028.1:0-112020 GCF_051192615.1 Streptosporangium sp. G11 | reverse complement strand
TCATCGGCACGCTGATCGCCATGGTCTTCCGCTTCTGGGCGCTCCGGAAGTGGGTCTTCCCCGACGAGAAGGCCCAGCTCGGCAGCGTGCGGCTGGCCCCCACTCCCGATTCCACGGACGAGGCGGCTTGATGACAGCGAATCCAGAAGCCGTTTCGGCGGTTGGACTGCTCCATGCCGCTGCTGCGCCCCACGAGGCCGACAGCCAACGCACGCTGCGAACCCCGCCTTGAGGCGCTCGTGCCGCCTGGTTCCCGACCAGCACGGCGTGTTCTCACCGACCACGACCACGACCGCGTTCCAGGTGCGGGCCAGGTCCTTCATGGCGTCGCACCTCCTCGTGAACCGCGGTCAGAATGTGGCGATCGGGTTGACCGGGCTGCCGGACGTACCGGCGAAGCGGACCGGCGCGACCGCGAGGTGGAAGTCCCACTGGCCGAGCTCGGCAGCCGTCGTCGCGCACGCCTCCAGGTCGCAGTTGTCGAGCATCCACAGACCCATGGCGACGAGGCTCACGGCGTGAACCGGCATCAACACGCCTTCGTACCCCGATGGCTGAACGTCCTGGGGGGTGTCGGCGCCGATCAGCGCGACCTCCCGTTCATGCAGCCACGGCAGGCAGGACGCGTGCCACCCGGCCTGCGTGAAACCGCTGACCGCACCGGTCTCGTGCCGGACGCGGCCATAGCCGGTCCGCAGGAGTACCGCGTCGCCGGGTCGCACCCGCACACCCTGGCGACGCTCGGCCTCCTCGAGATCGTCGGGAAACACACCCTGCCCCGGTTCCAACCACGGCACATCCCGCACGCTCGCGATGTCCAGCAGGACACCACGCGTGATGATCCCGTTCGCCGCCGCCGTGACGGACGCCCACGCCGATCCCGTCGCGGCGTCGACCAGCGAGTGCGGCCGCCCGTTGTACATCGTGCCGTCCCAGAAGATGTGGCACGGCGAGTCGACGTGGGTGAGGGTGTTGCCGTGGAACGTGACGCCGAGCCGCTCGGACGAGAAGCCCCAGCGCCGGTCGCTGCGGAATCCGGGCACCGGCATGTCCTCGGCACCCGGCATGTCGGCGGCGCACGGGCACGTCGTCGTCGACCGCTCCATGTCCTCCGGTACGGCGACCTCCCATGCGCACGACACGCTCCTGCCGTGGCGCACGGCCCGCGCCGCCGCCAGCCGGACGTCGTCGGTGATGTGGTTCAGAGTGCCGAGCTCGTCGTCGTCGCCCCACCGTCCCCAGTTCGACAGCGTGTCGAAGTACCCGAGCACGTCGTCCTGTGTGGGTATCGGTCGCCCTGCCGTCATCCCAGCATCGACTCCTCCGGTCACGTGGTTCGAGGCACCGCAGGCAGGGTATCCCGCCCTCTCCTTTGACATGACCTCGCCGGGACCGGAGAGACGGTGTGAGCAACCTCGATCCCCCGGCGAGGCCCATGTCAATCCCCATCCGCCTCGGCGACTCACCACCCGTTACGCGCGGAACTTCTGGATAGGCGCTTGGAACCGGTCTCCTACGGCACGACGAGACCAAAGGCGACAACGGCGTTCGTCGTCCGCGACCGCCGGAGCCGGGAGTTCCGGCGCCCGTACTGCGAGCCGCGCGTCCTCTTTCTCTCGGCGGGGCGGCCGGGAGGCTCAGGTCTCCTTGAGGGCGCGGTGCAGGAGGGCCGTCGTCGCGGCCGGTTGCTCGGCTTCGATTCCCAGGCGGTTCATGACGTGCCAGTAGCGCTCGACGTCGGCGAGCTTGTCCAGGTAGAGGGCGCCGGTGAGCTGTTCGAGGTAGACAATGTCGGGCAGCTCCCCCTCGGGGAAGCGCAGGATGGCGGTGGTGCCCGTCGCCGCGGCGGCCGCCCCGGCGCTGAACGGCATGACCTGGAGGGTGACGTGGCCGAGCTCGGCGACCTCCGTGAGGTGCCGGATCTGGTCACGCAGCACCTTGGGGCCTCCGACGGGGCGATGCAGCACCGCCTCGTCGAAGACGCTCCAGAGCGTGGCGGGCTCCTGCCCGGTGAGGAGCCGCCGGCGCTCCATCCGCAGGGCGACGCGGCGCTCGATCTCGGACTCGGGGGCACCGGCGCAGGCGGGCCTGATGAGGGCGCGGGCGTATTCCTCGGTCTGCAGCAGCTCGGGGACGAACTGGACGTCGTAGCTGCGGATGAGAGAGGCGGCCTGCTCCAGCCCGAGGTAGGCGTCGAACCAGGAGGGGACCACGTCGGCGTAGGCGTGCCACCAGCCGGGCCTGTTGGCCTGCGCGGCCAGGGCGAGCAGCGGGGCGCGCTCGTCGTCGTCGACGACCCCGTAGAGGGTGAGGAGGTCGGCCACGTCGCGCTGCTTGAAACCGGTCCGCCCCAGCTCCAGGCGGCTGATCTTGGAGTGCGACGCGCGGATCGCCTCCCCGGCCTCCTCGCGCGTGATGTGGCCGTTCTCGCGCAATCGGCGGAGCTGCGCTCCCACCAGCATGCGGACCACGGTGGGCCCGGCCTGCCGGTGATCCGGGTTCTGACCGTCGGCTTGTTCGCTTGTCGCCCGAACAATGCGCAAGTTCGCTCCCTTTAACCGCGAATGGCCAGCCTATGAGTCTTCAAGACTTTCACGTCCAGGCCCTTTCCCGCAGTGAGACACGGACTCCGCAGAGTGAATCGGTGCCGTTCCCCCACGGAACGGCGAGATCGCGGAAGCCTGGACGGAAACCCGGAAGGTCCCGCCGAGCAGGTCACCGCGCCCGCCGCCCACACATCACACCGCACACACCGGACTGGACACTGCACCGCACCACATAACGTACCGCGCCGCATATACAAGGCCGGAATACACCACACGCCACACACTGCACAAAACCATACATCGAGCCACGCCACACCGCGGACCAGACCATACGCCACACCCCGGGCCACACCGCCCCGGAACCGCACTCGGCACTCGCAGAAGTTCGCATCTCTTCTCCCGAGTTCTCCACTTTATGCGGCTAGATCCTCATAATTAGTGATCTCTAATGGACTCCTCCGAGAGGAAGCCAGGGCATGCCCGATATCGGCCCCGTACGGGCGGGGGATCCCGAACGCGTGGGCGAGTACCAGGTCGCAGGACGGCTGGGAGAGGAGGTCTACCTCGCCACGGCCCCCTCGGGGGACCGGGTGGTCGTGCGGCTACTCCCCGGGGACGTGAGCCCCGAGCGGTTCCGGGAGGCGATGGAGCCGCTGCGGGAGATACCCGCCTTCTGCACGGCACAGGTTCTGGACAGCGGGCTGAACGGCGGGGTGGACGGCGACAGGCCGTACATCGTGAGCGAGTACGTCGACGGCCCCACCCTGGAGGAGGCCGTGGCCTCCGAGGGCGTCCTGGAGGCGGCCGCGCTGCACCGGCTGGCCGTCGGGACGATGACCGCCCTGGTCGCCCTCCACCAGGCGGGTACGGTCCACGGCGACCTGCGTCCCGGCAGCGTGGTGTTCGGTCCCGACGGACCACGGGTGATCGACCTCGGCATGGCGCGAGCTCTGGAGGCGACCGCGTCCAGCACGACCCGCAAGGTCGACGTCCCCGCCTACAGCTCGCCGGAGAGGCTCATGGGCACCTCCCCCGGCCCCGAGGGAGACCTGTTCTCGTGGGGGGCGACGATGGTCTTCGCCGCCTCGGGACGCTCCCCCTTCGACGCGGAGACGATGTCGGGCACGGTCAACCGCATCGTCAACGACGAGCCCGATCTCGGCGCGCTCCCCGACGACCTGCGCGAGCTGGTCACGGCCTGCCTCGCCAAGGACCCCGCGCCGCGGCCGACCGCGAGCGACGCCCTGCTCCGCCTGGTCGGCGGGTTCCTGACCTCCGACCAGGTGCCCCCCGATCTCCCCGCGCCCGACGCCCCCTCCACCCGGCCGCTGCGGCGTACCCGCCCCGCGCTGCTGGTCGCGGGCGCGCTGGCCGTCGCCCTCGTCTCCGGCGGCGCGGTCTACCTGGCGGTGTCGGGGGACCCGGCGCCGGTGGCCGCTCCGCGCCCCGCCCGGAGCACCGCGCAGGGCGCGCTCGCCCCGGCCTTCACCCCCCAGCCCCAGCTCAGCCCGAACGTCACGGAGGCGCCCTGGGAATCGGTGGAGAAGGCCACCAAGGACATCGAACTGCCGGGGACGGGCATCACCCTGCACGAGAACCCGAAGGACACGATCAGGCTGGGCGGCTACCTGCACGCCAAGTCGCCCTTCTCCTCGTTCGCCAGGGAGAAGGGCAAGGAGACCTTCAAGCAGGTGACCAGCGCCCTGCAGCCGGTGCTGTCACCGCAGGGCGACCTGGTGGCGCTGAACCCGTTCGGGAAGTTCGCCGAGTCGTCCTTCGACTACGTGAGGATCCACGACCTGAGGAACGGCTCCCAGTTCAACGTGCCGACCGTCGAGCGGCCGCTGGAGGGGCACAGTCCCGTGTGGTCGAAGGACGGCTCCAAGGTCCTGCTGTCGGTACGGGAGCCGGACAAAGAACGGTCCGAGGGGTTCGTGGTGGTGGACGTGGCGGCGCGCAGGGCCACCTACGTACGCACCGAGTCCATCGGCGCCGAGACCCTGCCCTTCACGTTCGCGCCGGACGGCTCGGTCGCGCGGGGATACTACGACGGCAAGAGCTACGGGGTCGACTTCTACGGCCCGAACGGGCAGGTCATCCGGACGATGCACTGGGTCGGCCAGCCGCGCTCCACCAGCTGGTTCTCCCCCTCCGGCAAGCTCTTCTCCACGGTGTGCCCCAAGGGGGGCGCCGTGTGCGTGTGGGACTCGGTGAGCGGCAACCGGCGCTACACGCTCGCCGTCCGCGACGACGCCCGGATCCTGGGCTGGTTCAACAACAATCACCTGCTCATCCAGAACCCGGCCAAGAAGGGTTCCAAGATCGAGGTGGTCGACCTGTACGGCGCATCCGTCCGGGTGCTCGCCGACCTCAAAAAGGGCGACACGGCCTTCCTGAGCTTCACCGCGGCGGCCGGATGACCAGGATCCTGCCCCCGGCTCCCGGCGATCCCGACCGCATCGGGCCGCACCGGGTCACCGGCAGGCTCGGCCGCGGCGGGCAGGGGACGGTGTACCTGGCGGAGTCCCCCTCCGGGGCGCGGGTCGCGGTGAAGGTGCTCGGCAGGGGCGGCGGCGAGCAGACCCTGACGCGCTTCCACCGCGAGATCGAGCTGGCCCGCCGGGTGGAGGCCTTCTGCACCGCGCGGGTGCTGGAGCACGGCGAGGCCGGCGGCATGCCGTACATCGTCAGCGAGTACGTCGACGGGCCCAGCCTCGCCCAGGTCATCGACGAGCGGGGGCCGCTGCGCGGGGCCGAGTTGCGCAGGCTGGCGATCGGTACCGTCACCGCGCTGGCCGCCATCCACCGGGCGGGCGTCGTGCACCGCGATTTCAAGCCCGCGAACGTGCTGCTCGCCCGCGACGGCCCCCGGGTGATCGACTTCGGCATCTCCCGCGCGCTGGACGCCACCGCGACGCTCTCCGACCACCTGGTCGGCACCCCTCCGTACATGGCGCCCGAGCAGTTCGACGGTCGCGAGGCGGGACCGTCGGCCGACCTGTTCGCGTGGGCGTCGACGGTGGTGTGCGCGGCGACGGGGGAACCGCCCTTCGGGACCGGCCCGCTGCCCGCGGTGATCCACCGGATCCTGAACGCCGAGCCCGTACTCGGTTCCCTGGACGACGAGCTGCGCGAACTGGTGGGCGAGTGCCTGGCCAAGGACCCGCGAGCGCGCCCGGCGGCCATGCCTGCGCTGCTGAGGCTGCTAGGCCATCCGGCGGAGCAGCCGTCGTACGGGACGGGTCACGAGGTGCTCGGCGAGGGCAGGAAGCAGGCCGCTCCCCCGACGGCACGGCGGCGCGCCTCGCGCCCGGTGATCGCCGCCCTCGCCGCGCTGGCGCTCGCGGCGGCCTCCGGCGTCGCGGTCCTCGCGGTCCGGGCCGCGGGGACGGAGGAGCCCGCGAAGGTGGTCGCGGGGGGTACGGAGGGCACCCCCTCCCCGCCCGCGAGACCGGCGATCGGGACGATGCCCACCACCTCGACGACCGACCTGCGGCTCCCGGGAACGAAGATCACCCTGAGGGAGAACCCCGCGGACCCGGAGCGGGTCACCAGCTACCGGGACTCGCGCGGGGAGGCCAACGGCAGCCCCGTCTATCTCCGGCGGGGCGACACCTCGGAGTTCAAGTTCGTGGGAACGTTCATGACCGCCCTGGCCGCGCCGGGGGGAGCGCGCGTCGCCGTCAACCCGGACTACAAGCCTCCGGAGGAGTTCGACCTGATCAGGGTGGTGGATCCGGCGGGAGGGCCGGAGACCCGGATCAGGACCGTCGACACCCCGCTGAAGACCTACAGTCCCCGCTGGGACCGGAACGGGACGAGGATCCTGCTGACGATCTACGAGGGCCTGGACGAGGAGCAGCGCTCCAGGGGCTTCGTGATCGTGGACGTGATCTCGGGTACCGCCCGCGTCGCCCGGGTGCCGGGCGACGACCACCGCTCCGACTACCTCTGGGGCGCCGACTCGGCCTCGGTCATCCACTCCGGGCCGGACGGGTCGGTGCGCTTCTACCGCCTGGACGGCACGCTGCTGCGAACGGTCCCGAAGGTGGGCGAGCTGGTCAGGGACGACGTCAGGGACACCTCGCTCGGAAAGGTCTTCACGACGCGCTGCCACGACAGGCCCCGCGACGCCTGCCTGTGGGACGCCACCACGGCGACGCGCGAGGCCGTCGTCCCGATCAAGAAGGGGATGACCTTCAACGGCTGGCTGGGCGACCGTCACTTCCTCGGCACCGTGACCGAGAGGAAGACCACGAAGGTCGTCATGCTGGACCTGCGGGGAAAGATCGTGCGCGTCCTCGCGGACGGCCCCGCCGCGGAGCTGAGGGAGATCAGCCTTTACTACACGCTCAAATGACCGGCTCGGCAGCGGTCCGGCCGCTCCTCGCCTCGTGGACCTCGCGCAGCAGCGCGGCGGCGGCCGCGCTCGTCGGGTCACCCGTCACGGTGACGGTCTCCCAGGACGGCACGGCCCCGGCGAGCCCGACGAAGCGCACCCGGTCGGTCTTGACCGCGAAAGACTGCGGCACGAGTGCCACGCCGAGCCCGAAGGTCACCAGGTCGAGCAGCGAGTGCACGTCGTTCACCTCCAGCGAGACGTGGCGTTCGACGCCGGTGGCGGCGAACACGTCGTCGACCAGGTCACGGGTGCCCCAGTCCGGCTGGAAGTCCACGAACCGCTCCGCCCCCAACTCCGGCAGTTCGACCTTCTCCCTGGCCGCGAGCGGGTGCTCTGGCGCGCAGGCGAGCACGAGCGGCTCGCCCGCGAGCGGCTCGACCACGACGTCGTCGAGGCGCCGGGACGGGCGGGAGACGAACGCCAGGTCCAGCCGTCCCGCGCGCACCTGCTCGATCAGCTCGCCGGATCCCCCCTGGCGCAACCGGATCTCCAGACCGGGGTACGCGGCCAGGAAGCGGGCGAGCACGGCCGGCAGGTGCACCGCGTGCAGGCACTGCAGCGAGCCGATGGCCAGGCTGCCGCGGAGCAGGCCCCGCACCGCCGCGACGGCGTCCCGCGCGGCGTCGGTCGCCGACAGCGCCCGCCTGGCCTCGACGAGCAGCGCCCTGCCCGCGGGGGTCAGCTCGACCTGCCGGGTGCTGCGCAGGAACAGCGAGGTGCCCAGCTCGCGCTCCAGCGAGCGGATCGAGGCCGACAGGCCGGACTGGGCGACGCGCAGACGGTTGGCCGCCCGCGTGAAGTGGCACTCCTCGGCGACGGCGACGAAGTATTCCAGCTGCCGTAGTTCCATGATTCATCACCGGGATCGCTTAAAGGCATCAGTTTCTTCTATTGGACAGCTTAATCGGGGCAGGAGAGGGTGAGGGCTGTACCAACCGATCTCCGAGGAGGAACTCCCATGCAGACACGCCGCATCGGCGACGTCCAGGTCAGCGCGATCGGTCTCGGCGGTATGCCGATGTCGATCGAGGGGCGCCCCGACGAGCAGCGTTCGGTCGCGGCGATCCACGCCGCGCTGGAGGCGGGCGTGACACTGATCGACACCGCGGACGCCTATCACGTGGGCGCGGACGAGGTCGGCCACAACGAGTCCCTGATCGCCCGCGCGGTGGCCGGTTACGGCGGCGACACGTCCGACGTGCTGATCGCCACGAAGGGCGGCCACGTGCGCCCCGGCGACGGCTCGTGGACCCTGGACGGCTCCCCGGACCACCTGAAGCGGGCCTGCGACGCGTCACTCGAACGCCTCGGCGTCGAGGCCATCGGGCTCTACCAGTTCCACCGGCCCGACCCGAAGGTTCCGTACGCGGAGTCGGTCGGGGCGATCCGCGACCTGCTCGACGCGGGCAAGATCCGCTTCGCGGGCGTCTCGAACGCCGACCCCGACCAGATCCGGCTGGCCAACGAGATCCTCGGCGGGCGGCTGGTGAGCGTGCAGAACCAGTTCTCGCCGGCGTTCCGCTCCAGCGAGCCCGAGCTGGAGCTGTGCGCGGAGCTGGGCATCGCGTTCCTGCCGTGGAGCCCGCTGGGCGGGATCTCGCAGGCCGGCGAGCTGGGTTCGCGGTTCGCCGTGTTCGCGGACGTCGCGCGGGCGCACGAGGTGAGCCCGCAGCGGGTGTGCCTGGCGTGGATGCTCGCCAAGGCGCCGGTGGTGATCCCGATTCCGGGCTCCTCGCGTCCGGAGACCATCCGCGACTCGGTCGCCGCGCTCGACGTGAAGCTGTCCGCCGAGGAGCTGGCCCGCCTCGACGCGGCCTGACGAGACGCGCTCCGGCGGCGGACCGGCACCACTTCGGTGCCGGTCCGCCGCCGGTTCGGTGCCGGTTCCCATCGGCCGGGCCGGGCGCCTCACCCCTGCGGCCGGTCAGGAACGGCGGTCCGTCCTGACCGGCCCCGTACGGGGCGTCAGGAGGGATAGACCTCGAAGGAGGAGAGCTGCCCGGCGGGCCAGCCCGTGTTGCCGGTGATGTTCAGCCGCACGAACCTCTTCGTCGTCGTCGGGATGGTGATGGTCACGGTGTTGCCGGTGGCCGGGTTGAAGACGTAGCCCCGTGACGGCACGACGGTCTCGAAGTGGTTGTCGGGTGAGACCTGCACCGACAGCGTCTGGGTGCGCGTGCCCCAGGCGGCGGACGGCGGCAGCTTCAGCACCAGGCGCCCGACGGGGGTCTGCGCGCAGAGGTCGACGGTGATCCACTGGGGGAAGGAGTTGTTGGCGCTCTCCCAGTAGGTGTTCGCGTTGCCGTCGACGGCGTTGGACGCCACGTAGTTCTGCGTGGTGCTGCTGGCGGTGATCACCTTGTTCCGTGCCAGGTCGCCGGTGCCCGGGGAGCACCCGGGCGGGGGCCCGGTCGTCGCGGTCACCGTGCCGGAGGGCGGCGAGGTGTTCTGCGCGGCGTCCCTGGCGACCACGTAGAAGCTGTAGGAGGTCGACGGCGTGAGACCGGTGACGGTGAACGACGTTCCCGCGGTGCTGCCCACCTTGACGTCGGTGGCACCCGCCTCACGGTAGACGTCGTAGCCGGTCACCCCCACGTTGTCGGTGGCCGCGTTCCAGCCCACCGTGATGCTCGTGCCGGACGCGGGGACGGCGCGCGCGGCGCCCGGCGCGGTGGGAGGCTGGGTGTCCGGCTGGCCGCCGGCCCTGCGGGTCTCGAACTCCGTCGCCCAGTACTTCGTCCGGTCCAGATACGCGGTCTCCGCCGCGGTCCCCGTCCTGCCGTACGCGCCGTCGAACGTCTGGTAGCCGAATCCGGCGGGCGGGGTGGAGTCGGCGGGCTCGATGGAGCTGCCCTCGTGCCACTCGTTGAACGAGGTGATGGAGACCCAGGTCGGCAGGCCGCCCTTGGCCGGGTCGAGGGCGTTGGACCACTCCAGGTCGTAGGTGGCGCCGTTGGCGCGGCCGAGGGTCGGGGTGGTGTTGCCGGGCACCGCGCGGTCGTCGATGTAACCGGGGGCCACCGAGGGCGCCCAGATCAGGTTGTTCTGCTTGGCGTACGCGCTCGCGTTGGCCCAGCCGGGCGCGGTGGCGCCGGCGATCCCGTCGTAGGTGTACATGCCGGAGAAATGCGCGATCTTCGACGTGTCGGTGGTCTGGGCGAGTACGATGTTGCCCGCGGTGACCTGGTCGAGCACGGCCCAGTCGGTGATCCTCAGGCTCTCGAACACGTAGAACGCCGCCCGGTCGCCGTGCTCGGCGTCACGGTAGAAGGCCGGGTGGGAGCCGTAGCGGGTGTTGATGTAGCGGATGTCCTCGACGGTGGAGGCCGCCGTGCGCCCGCCGTACGGCTCCAGGTGCCAGGCGACCTTGACGCCGTACTGCGCGGCGGCGTCCATCACGCCCTGGGTGAGCCTGTCCTCGAAGCTGTCGCGGCCCCACCAGCTGTAGACGATGACGCCGACCCCGGCCTGCTTGATCCACTGCATGTGCCTGGTGACGGCGCCCGCGTAGTCGCCCGAGTCGTAGGCGCCCAGGGTGGGATACAGGTCGGCGCCCACATCGTTGGGCGGGGTGTGACCGCCCTGCTGCCAGTGCCGCCAGTCGCCGCTCGTCTGGGGGTTGCCGTACCAGGAGTAGTAGAACAGGTGGACGTTGGAAGACTGCTCGGGGACGGCCGCGCCGCGCGCCGGGAGCGGTGCCTGGGCTCCGGCCCAGCACAGGGCGGCCAGCAGGAGTGCGAGGACGATCTGGGCGCGTCGCCCGGTATGGCGTAAGCGGCCGGCAAATTGGTCGGATGTCTTCATCGGCTGACCCTTCGTCACGCGGGGCCGGATCGCCGCGGTCGGCGGGGCGTGCGGGTCACCGCGATCCAGCCGGGTGGGGGGCGGAGAGGCTACCGCCGTCACCGGGGAGATCGGTGGACGGCGTTGTGCACACCATAAGATGGCAGATAGGTGTCCGCAATGTTTCTACTTCTTTTCGCAAAAATACGCCTACTGCACGGCTTTGCACGATGAACCCACCGGTAGAGACTGACAGGTGTGACAGTCGAGGCGGACGAGGACAACACTTGCCCTGGAACGGCCCGATGTTTCACCTCACGCTCGCCACCGGAGCCCGCGGAGCGGCGGCGCGTCCCCACCCTGGGACCTGTGGTTTTTCGCAGGGGAACGCGGAGGGATCTCGCAATGGTCCGGACGAGGCGGCGTTTGTAGCGTCGACCGGTGCCCGAATTCAAGACCATGAACAGCCCGCTCCCCTGGCGCGTCGCGAGAGGCCTCCCCCCGATCCGCGCCGCCGCGCTCGCGGCGACCCTCCTGACGGCGGTGACAGTGACGGCGACGGCGACGACCGCGCCGGTGGCGGCCTTCGCGGGGACGAGTCCCGCCACCGGGGAGACCCGGGAAACCGGAAAAACCGAGGGGACCGGTGATGTCGGTCCCGCGTCCGTCGACCGTTTCGTGAACGCCTACCGGGAGGCGACCGGCCTGCCGGGAGTGGCGGTCGCCGTCACCAAGGGGGACGAGGTCGTCCACGTCGCCGGATACGGCCGTACCGCCTCCGGCGCCCCCGTCACGGCGGACACCCCCATGGCGATCGCGTCGCTCAGCAAGTCCTTCACCTCCATGGCCGTCATGCAGCTGGTGGAGAAGGGAACGGTCAGGCTCGACGAGCCGGTGCGCGTCCGGCTCCCCGAGTTCGTGATGGCCGATCCCCGGGCGGCGCGCATCACCGTCCGCCAGCTGCTGAACCAGACCTCGGGCATGGCCGACCAGGCCTTTCCCGAAAGAAGCCTGCCCCAGCCCCGCTCACTCCGCGAGGCCGTCGCGCGGCTGAGGGGGGCGAGGCTGGCCGCCGACCCCGGCACGCGGTGGAGCTACCACAACACCAACGCTCAGGTCGCCGCGCGACTGGTCGAGGTCGCCGGCGGCATGCCCTTCGCCGCTTACCTCCGGGCGCACGTGTTCGGCCCGCTCGGCATGCGGAACAGCACCACGATCGACACCGAGCGCGACCTTCCCGCCAGCGCGCGGGGTCATCTCCACCTGTTCGGCGCCACGCTCGCCCTTCCCGAGCCCCCGGGGTTCGGCAACGGCTCGGGCGGGGTGATCAGCAGCGCGAGGGACATGGCCCGGTGGATGATCACACAGAGCGGCGAGGGGGTCGGTCCCGGCGGCGTCCGTGTCGTCTCCGCCGCGAGCGTCGCGGAGATGCGCACCCCGTCCAAGATCAACGACTCCTACGCCCTGAGCTGGGCGATCGGCACGACCGCGAAGGGCTCACCGGTCGTCGGGCACGGCGGCGACCTGCTCACCGCGACGGCCCAGCAGACACTCCTGCCCCGGTCGGGATACGGCGTCGTGGTCATGGCCAACACCGGCACCGCGTACGCCGACAGCGACGCCATCGCGGACGCGCTGGTCGCCATGGCCGAGGGAGAGGAGCCCGAGGCGCCCCCCTCGGTCTCCCCGTCCCTCGTCATCGATCTCGCCATCGCGGCGGCCGTCGCGGTGACGCTCCTCCTGGCGGGGCGCGGGCTGGCCCGTTCCCGCCGGTGGGCGGCGCGGCGCGCCGGGCGTCCGGTGTGGCGCGCGGCGGCGCGGCTGCTGCCGTACGCGGCGCCGGGGGTGCTGTGCCTGACGATCACCGACGTCTTCGGGCTGCTGGCCAGGGGAAAGGACATCACCTGGACGCAGGTGGCCTACCTCTACCCGTCCTTCATGATCTGGCTCGTCCTCGCCACCGGGGCCTGCGTGGCCCTGATCCTCGTACGGGCCGGCCACCTGGTACGAGCGCGCCGGACGCCCTCACCCGGCGCGCCCGCCGGCCCCTGACGCGGGCGCGGACGGTCCCCCTGACGGACGCGGGCGGGCCTGGTCCGCCGGCACGGGCGCGCGCCAGGCGACGGCACAGGGCTCCGGGCTCCGGGCTCCGGGCTCCGGGGAAGGCGATCACGGCGCCGCTCAGCCGTCCAGGTAGCGCAGGATGGCCAGGACGCGCCGGCTGTAGCCGGGGGTGCGGGACAGCCCGAGCTTGTCGAAGATCGCGTTGACGTGCTTCTCCACCGCGCTCTGCGACACGTGCAGACGCTCGGCGATCGCGGCGTTGACGAGGCCCTGGGCCAGCTGCTCCAGCACCTGGGTCTCCCGCCGGGTGAGCCTGCTCAGCGGGTCGGCGCGGACGGTGCGGGCGAGCAGCCGCCGGACCACCTCCGGATCGAAGACCGCCCCGCCCGCGCGGACCCGCTCCAGCGACTCCAGGAACTCGCCCACCTCGGTCACCCGGTCCTTGAGCAGGTATCCCAGCCCTTCGGGGGTTCCGGCGAGCAGCCGCGCGGCGTAGGTCGTCTCGACGTACTGCGACAGCACGAGAACGCCCACGTCCGGCCAGCGCTCCCGGATCGTCAGTGAGGCCCGCAACCCCTCGCCCGCCTGGCCCGGCGGCATGCGCACGTCCACGATCGCCACGTCGGGGCGGTGCTCGTCCACGGCCCTGAGCAACTCCTCGGAGTCGCCCACCGCCGCCGCCACCTCGTGACCCGCCTCCTCCAGAAGGCGGACCAGGCCCTCGCGGAACAGCACGGAGTCATCGGCGAGGATCAGGCGCACGGCGGCTCCCGGCGTTCGGACCCGCCGCGGGGCAGCGTCGCCGTGATCCTGGTCGGGCCACCCGGAGGGCTGTCCACCTCGAAGACGCCGTCCAGCGCCAGGACCCGCCGCTCCAGCCCGGACAGCCCGCCACCGGCGGGATCCGCTCCGCCCCGGCCGTCGTCGGAGATCTCGGCGGTCACGGCGTGCTCGTCCTCGCTCAGGACCACCAGGACGCGCCGGGCACCCGCGTGCTTCGCGGCGTTGGCGATGGCCTCGCGGGCCACGAAGTACAGGGCCGTCTCGATCTCGGACATCGGGCGCTCCGCGAGGCCGTGGCGGACGGTCACCGGCACGCCCGCCCGTTCCGCCACCCCGGCCAGGGCCGCGCGCAGGCCCAGCTCGTCCAGGGCGGCCGGGTAGACCCGCCAGGCCACGTCGCGCAGCTCGTCGAGGAGGCGGCGTGACTCCGCGTAGGCCTGGTCCACGAGGGCGGTGACCGCGGCCGGGTCGGCGCCGTGCCGCGCCCGGCCCAGCAGCATCCCCAGGGCCACGCCCCTCTGCTGGACGCCGTCGTGCAGGTCGCGCTCGATGCGCCGCCGCTCGTCGTCGACGGCCCGCACGATGCCGCTGCGGGTGGCGGTCAGCTCCGCGATGCGGCGGCGCATCGCCTCCCGCTCCCCCGGACCGGCGAAGTACGCGGCCAGCCGCCGCTCCGCGACCACCGTCGCCGCGCCCCACAGAGCGGACAGCCCCAGCAGGACCAGCCCGTAGGCGGTGCCCAGCGGCCCGCTGTCGACCGTCAGGCGCACGCCGGGATACCTCAGCGGGACCTCGTACGACGCGTCGGAGAGCAGTCCCCCGACACCGCCGGACAGGAACAGCAGGCCGACGAAAAGACCGACGAAGGTCAGATAGCTCGCGAACGTGCCGAACGTCGCCCGCAGCGCGAGATAGCCGTACCCGCTCCTCACCGGCACCGCGTGGGCGTCGTGGTCGAACCACGCCGCCAGCCGGGCGCCTTCCAGCGCGACCAGCCGCGCCGTCCCCGCCGCCGCGAACCGCCGGGCGGCGCGCCGGCCCGCGGGCCACGCCCACAGGATCGCGACCAGCACGCCCGCGACGCACAGGAAGCCGAACCCGGCGGCGCCCGTCACGATCCCCGCGGCCAGGCCTGTGACGCGCCGGTCGTGGCGCGGCGTTCGTCCTCGGCGTCATTGACATCAGATGAATTGTATTGACCTTCCTTCGGTCTCCGAATGACGCCGAAAACGGCGTTGACCACCGAAACCAGGCGAGGCCACGGCTCGGAGCCGGAAGGCCTACACCTATACGAAAGATCCGAAAGGCATCCGTAGCCACAAATCACGTTGACCGGCCACCAGGGATTGGTCATATTTGCGCAATGATTCATCGACGTCCCCTCGTGGGAGTGATCCTCGCGTCCGTCCTGCTGACCGGCTCCGTCGCCGCCCCCGCGGCCGCGGCCGCCTCGACCCGGGAAACCGTCGCCGTCTCCTCGACCGGGACGACCGCGCGACCGGGTAACGGGAAGATCCTTTACGACCGCATCAGCGGCGGGCGAGGCAAGCTGAAGGTCAAGAACGGCACCAGCAGGGACGCCGTCGTCACATTGGTCCGTGGCAGGTCCAAGGCGATCAGCATCTACATTCGCGCCCGGTCCACCGCCTCCATCTCCGATGTCAGGGACGGCACCTACACCATCTTCTTCACCTCCGGCCACAGCTTCGACACCTCCAAGAGGAGGTTCACCCGCGCCCCCTCCTACCAGCGCTTCACCAGCCGGCTGAGGTTCACCACGACCGCCACCAGCTCGACCATCTGGACCCTGACCCTCAACCCCGTCATAGGCGGCACCGCCCGGACGACCGGCGTCAACCCGAACGACTTCCCGGCCTGATCCGGCGAGGTCCGGCCCCCGCTCCCCCACCCCGTACGCCCGGTACGCCCCGTCACCACGGCAACGCCCGCAGTGTCGCCGGAGGAGCCGCCGGGCCGTCCTTCCCAGCCGGAAGGGCGGCCCGGCGCCGGACGGGCGGGCCCCGCTCCTCGCAAGCGCTTCCGGCGGCGTAAGCTATCCGCTCCCAGCGAAGAACACGACGGCGAGCCAGGCGCCACAGCACACCGCCACGGGACGTACCTTGAACTGCACGGGTTGTTGTATCTGATCAGACCTGGGGAAGGTGTGAACGCCATGGAAGCCGCCACCGTGGAAGGCACCGTTGAAGTTGTCGAGGCTGAGGAAGAAGAAGTCGTCCTGACCGACGACGACGAGATGCCCGCAGCCCTGGAGGCGAGCGTCGGAGCGAGCACCGACCCGGTCAAGGACTATCTCAAGCAGATCGGCAGGATCCCCCTTCTCAACGCCGAGCAGGAGGTCGAGCTCGCCCGGCGCATCGAGGCCGGGCTGTTCGCCACCGAGCGGCTCAACGAGGGCGACCGGCTCCAGCCCGACGTGCGCGCGGAGCTCGAATGGCTCGCCGAAGACGGCCACCGCGCCAAGAACCACCTGCTGGAGGCCAACCTTCGCCTGGTGGTGTCGCTGGCCAAGCGCCACACCGGCCGGGGCATGCTGTTCCTGGACCTGATCCAGGAGGGCAACCTGGGGCTGATCCGCGCCGTGGAGAAGTTCGACTACACCAAGGGATTCAAGTTCTCCACGTACGCCACCTGGTGGATCAAGCAGGCGATCACCCGGGCTCTCGCCGACCAGGCCCGCACCATCCGCATCCCCGTGCACATGGTCGAGGTCATCAACAAGCTGGCGCGCGTGCACCGGCAGATGACGACCGACCTGGGCCGCGAGCCCACCCCCGAGGAGCTGGCCGTGGAGCTGGAGATGACCCCGGAGCGGGTCGTCGAGGTCCAGGGATACGGGCGGGAGCCGATCTCCCTGCACAGCCCGCTGGGCACCGAGGGCGACAGCGAGTTCGGCGACCTCATCGAGGACTCCGAGGCGATCACCCCCGAGGACGCGGTGGCCTCCGCGCTGCTGCAGGAGCAGCTGCACACGATCCTGGAGGCGCTGTCCGAGCGTGAGGCCGGGGTGGTGGCGATGCGGTTCGGGCTCGGCGACGGGCGGCCCAAGACCCTGGAGGAGATCGGACGTGCCTACGGGGTGACCCGCGAGCGCATCCGGCAGATCGAGTCCAAGACCATGACCAAGCTGCGCCACCCCTCGCGCTCGCGGGCCCTGCGCGACTATCTGACCTGATCGGCCCCGGCCCCTCCCGGCACCTGAGCCTGGCCGCTCAGCCGGCCGTACGGGCGATGAGGGCGGTGACCGTCTCCTCCAGGCCCGACGGCGGCCGGTCCAGCAGGCGCGCGAGGTCGGGGCCTGTCGCGGCGAGGGCGCCGGCGCGCACCGCGGGGAACACGCCCCCCAGCCAACCGGCCTCCGCGTCGGTGATCTCCCGATGCTCGACGGGCCTGCCCAGGGCGCGGGTGAGGACCTCGGCGAGCTCCGGGTAGGTCCAGAGCGGGCCGCGCAACTCGTAGGTCGCGTTCTCGTGCCCGGAGCCGGTCAGGGCGGCACTCGCCGCCAGCGCCAGATCACGAAGCCTCGCGGTGTTGAGCGGCTGCCCGCCGGTGGAGGAGGTGATCTCACCGCTCTGCCCCGCCTGCGCCAGCGCGGCGCCCAGGAACGCCTCGGAGTAGAGGGCGTTGCGCAACACGGTGTAGGCCGACCCCGCCTCGCGGAGCGCCCTCTCCGTCACCGTGTGGTCGGCGATGGGTCCCCGGCCGTCCTCCGCGCCCGCGCCGCTGGTGTAGACGACGCGGCGCACCCCCGCCCGGACGGCGGCGTCGACGACGGTGCGGTGCTGCCGCACGCGGACCCCGGGCGTCATGTCCGAGCCGGACACCAAGAGCAGCACGCCGACCCCGGCGAGCGCGGCGTCGACGGAGGCGGCGTCGTCATGATCGCAGTGCCGCACCTCGACGCCACGGCCCGGCAGGTCCCCCGCCCTCTCCGGGGCGCGGGCGAGCGCGACGAGGTCGCGGGGAGGGACCCTGGTGAGCAGGTCCTCGATGACGAGACGTCCGAGATTGCCCGTGACACCGGTTACAGCGATCATGGTCAACGGTGTTTCCTCTTCTCTTCTGCGGCTTCCCCGCGGCCTTCCCGCCAGTTCCGCGCTGATTTCGTGCCGATCCCGCTCCGGTCCCGTGCCGGTTCCGCGCGGACGGCCCGTCGGCGACGGCGGGGAGATGCCCGGGGAGCGTACCGGCGAAGGCATACCGGCCGCCTCGGATTTAATTCCCGCCACCGCACCACCCCGCCACCGCACCCCCGCACCCCCGCCCCCCCGCGGAAGGCGGTCGTCCGGTCTCCGGGGACCGTTCGCGCACCTAGTGAGGGACGTACAGGCCACGCTCGAAGAAGCTCTCCAGCACCATGATGGTCCGCGTCCCGGCCACGCCCTCGATCTCGAAGATCCTGCGCAGCACGTCCTGCAGCTCCCGCGTGCTCGCCGTGCGCACCTTGACCAGCAGTGACGCCGGGCCCGCGACGACGTGTGCCTCCTCGATCTCGGGAATCGCCAGCAGTGCCTCGCCCGTCGCGCCCATCCACGTCCTCCCCTCCACGAGGACGAACGACAACACTCCCCTGCCCACGGCGACGGGATCGACCTCGATGGTCGTCCGCCGGATCAGCCCGCGTTCGCGCAGCTTGCGCACCCGCTCATGCGCGGCGCCGCTCGACAGCCCCACCGCGGCGCCGAGCGCGGCGTAGGCCTGGCCGGCGTCGGCCTGAAGAAGACCAATCAACATCTTGTCTATATCATCCATAGCCGTATCATATTCCGTGATCAAGGAGGGTCGCATGATGGAATCCATTCCGGCGGAGTTCGAGGTGCTCGACGAGCGATTCGTCGGCGTCGGAGGCGACGAGCGGATCGAGCGGATCTACCACGGTTGCCGATGGGCCGAAGGTCCCACCTACGTCCCGGCGGGTCGCTACCTGCTGTGGAGCGACATCCCCAACGACAGGATGCTCCGATGGGATGAGATGACCGGGAACGTGGGCCCCTTCCGCACCCCCGCGGGCTACAGCAACGGCCACACCCTCGACCGGCAGGGCCGGCTGGTCTCCTGCGAGCAGGGCAACCGGCGGGTGACCCGTACCGAGCACGACGGCTCCATCACGGTCGTCGCCGACAGATGGGAGGGCAAGCGTCTCAACAGCCCCAACGACGTGGTGGTCAGATCGGACGACTCGATCTGGTTCACCGACCCCAGTTACGGCATCACCAGCGACTACGAGGGGCACCGCGCCGAGAGCGAGATCGGCGACGACCAGGTTTACCGCGTCGATCCCGGCAGCGGAGAGGTCACGGTGGTGGCCGACGACTTCGCCCGCCCCAACGGCCTGGCCTTCTCGCCGGACGAGTCCCGGCTCTACATCGCCGACACCCATCACAGGCATCTGCGGGTCTTCGACGTACGCGGCGACGCGCTGGAGAACGGCGAGGTGCTCGCGGAATGCTCGGCGGGCGGCTTCGACGGGATCAGGCTCGACACCGCCGGCCGGATCTGGGCGGCGACACACGAGGGAGTGCACTGCTTCGACCCGGACGGTACGTTGATCGGCAAGCTCAAACTTCCCGAGAAGACCTCCAACCTGGTCTTCGGCGGCCTCAAGCGTAACTGGCTGTTCATGACGGCCTCCAGCTCGGTCTACGCGATCATGACCAACGTCCGCGGAGCGTGATCCTTCCCGGGCGGGGCCGGGATGGCGGGAACGCCTCCCGCGACCCATCCCGCGACGGCGCGGGGCGGGTCGCGCGCGGCGGGGACATGCGTGTGGCCGGATGAGCCCGTACTCCCCCGGCGGAGGCCCCGCGCTCAGCTCGCGGGTGTGGGCGATACGTCGGGAAGCCTGGCCGGGGCGGTGTCGTGGACCTGCTGGAAGATCACCGACGTGCGGAATCCGGCGATCTCGCGGCGTTTGCTGAGCCGGTCCAGAAGGAAGGCGTGCAGGTGGTCGAGGTCCTGGACCGCCACGTGGAGGAGGAAGTCGTCACCACCGGCCAGCACGAAGACGCTGAGAACCTCGGGCAGGGCGTTCGCGGAGTCCTTGAAGGTGTCGATGACGGCGCGGCTGAGCGGGCGCACCTGCACGGAGACCAGAGCCTGGACACCGCGGTTGAGAGCCGCGGGGTCGATGTCGGCGTGATAGCCGCGGATCACCCCGCGGCGGGTGAGCGCCCTCACGCGTTCCAGGCAGGTCGAGGGCGCGACCCCGAGTTTGCGGGCCAGCTCACGATTGGACTGCCGCGCATCCGTTTGGAGAAGCCGGATGATCTCCGAATCAAGTTCGTCCATGACCGGTATTTTGCCGGTCATTCCGGCCATGCGTTCGATCGGAACCCTGGTCCGCGACCGAATGCCCGACCCTTGGACCCTGACGTCGCTCACATGAAGGGGTGCCACATGCCTGAGTTCGACCACGAGCAGGTCGCGGTTCACACCGGGCCGCGCTCCGGCCTGCCCGTCATCGTCGCCGTTCATTCGACGGCGCTCGGCCAGGCGGTCGGCGGATGCCGGATCTGGCACTACCCCGACTGGCGGGACGGCCTCACCGACGCGTTGCGCCTGTCGGCCGGCATGACCGCCAAGTGCGCGGTGGCCGGACTGGCCAACGGCGGCGGCAAGACCGTCGTCGCCGTACCCGCGGGGGTCGAACTCGACCCGGTCCGCCGCCGTCACGTGCTGTACGACGTCGCGGACGTCATCGACTCCCTGGACGGCCGGTACGCGACCGGCCCGGACGTCGGAACCACGCCGGCCGACATGGCGGTCATCGGCGAGCGCACCCCCCACGTGTTCTGCAGGCCGGAGCGACAGGCCGGTAGCGGCGACTCCTCGCCGCACACCGCGGCCGGGACGCTCGCCGCGCTGCGCGCCGTCAGCCGGCGGATCCACGGCACCCCGAGCCTCACCGGCCGTCGCCTGGCCGTGGTCGGCCTGGGCAACGTCGGCGAGAGACTCGTCCGCCTGCTCGCCGCCGAGGGAGCCGAACTCCTGGTCGGCGACATCGACCCCGGCAAACGGGCACTGGCCGACGAGGTCGGCGCCACCTGGGGCGAGCCCGCGCGGGTCGTGACCGCGGACGTCGACATCCTGGTCCCCGCGGCCCTCGGCGGCGTCCTCACCGAGGAGATCGTGCCCGACCTGCGGTGCGCCGCCATCGCGGGGCCCGCGAACAACCAGCTCACCGTCCAGACCGTCGCCGACCTGTTGCACCGCCGCGGCATCATCTGGGTGCCGGACTACGTCGCCGGCGCGGGCGGAGTGATCCACGCCCTCACCGTCGAGCTCGGCAACGGCACCGCCGACGAGGCACTCACCCGCGTCCGGAACATCGAGGAGACCGTCAGCGTCCTGCTGGCCAACGCCGAACGCGCAGGCACCACCCCCGCCCGGGCCGCGTCCGAACTGGCCCGGCTCCGCCTGCGCGCGGCCGCCGCCTCGCACCGTTCCCGGCCCGGCCCCACCGGTGAGAGGCGACAGCCCGCCATGGGTGATCGCGGATACCACGCCGCCGTCCGCCCGAGCCACGACGCCGTCGCCGAGAAGGCCCGCCGGGACTGAACCGGTCCGGTGTGCGGTCATGCCGGCCACTGAACCGGTCCGGTGTGCGGTCGTGCCGGCCGAGGATCAACCACCCTGCCGGTCCACCAGGCCGGCCAGCCGCTCCAGGCTGTCGTCGAGCGCCCTGTCGGCGGCGTCCCCCGGCGGGGCGTGCTCCTCGTTGAAGAAGGACAGGTGGATCGTCACCTCGCTCCCGGCGTCGCCGATGCCGGCCACCTGGAGCCATCCGGCGTAGCTGCCGTCGTCGCGGGTGCCCCACTCCATCCGGAGCTGGTCGCGCTCGGTGCGCAGCAGCGCGCGGAAGTCCTGCCCGGCGGCGTCCTCGTGCACCGTCACCGCGGGCGGATCCTCCGCCTGTACGTGCAGGTCGCGCGGGAGCCACTCGTCAAGGCTGTCCAGGTCGCTCGCCCGGTCGAACGCCACCTCCGGCGGCGCGGCGATCGTACGGGAACGCTGGTATTCGCTCATCTCGATCCCTCCGGTGTGGAGACTCCGGCTTCGGCCCCGGGAAGGTTGCCCGCCGGTCGTGGACGTTGATCGACGACCTACCCCACCTCGCGGGGTCCATCCACGAAAGCGCAGGTCAAACCAGATCCGGAGGGTGCGGGGCCTTCACCGGGATCGCCCGCCGAGCGCCTCTGACACCCTTTGGAGGAACGGCGCGAAGCCGGGCGTCCGGCGGAACCGAACGGCGGCGGGTGTCGTTGTGCGGGGAGAGGTACCGAGATCGTGGCACGGAGAGATCGTGGCGCGAGGAGATCGTGGCGCGGGGAGGGAGCGTCGAGCGCGATGAGGCACGTCCCACCACTGACCTCATAAACTCCGTGAATCCATCGAAACGGAATGAAGCCATGCACGTCCCCCAGGACCCCCGGCCCGAGGCGGCGCCCCTCCAGCCTCCCGGCCCACCGCCCTACCGGCCCGGTGCGCCCGACACGTCCGGCGTTCCCGCTGGGTACTTCCCGCCCCCGCCGCGGCCCGGCCCCTGGCTGGTGGCGGCACCGCCGGGCAGCAGCTACGACCGGCTGGCGCGCACCCGCCTGCACGCCTGGTGGCGGCCGGTGCTGGGCACGGTCGCGGGCCTCGCGGGCCTCATGCTGGCCGGACTCGCCGTCATCCTCGGCGGTGCGACGCTCGGCGTGATCGTGGGCGCCGAGATGGGCGGATCCGACGGGCAGATCTTCACCGACCCGGTGCTCGACCTGGGGATCAACCTGCTGTCGATCGCGGCCGTCCTGCCGATCGTGTACGGCGTGGTGGCCTGGATCCAGCGGCGCCCGCCCGGCACCCTCTCCTCGGTCACGGGCCGCCTGCGGTGGCGATGGATGGCGTGGTGCATGGCGGTGGCGACCGGCGCCGTGGTGCTGGGCCAGGCCACGGTCGCCGTCACCTACGTCGCCACCGGGGAGGACCTCGGCGACCTGTTCGGCTGGGTCGGCTGGGAGCGCTTCCTGCCCGCCCTGATCGTCACCCTGCTCCTGGTGCCCTTCCAGGCCGCGGCCGAGGAGTACGTCTTCCGGGGGTGGCTCATCCAGGCGTTCGGCGCCTTCCTCTCCAACCCGTGGCCGGGCATCCTGCTGAGCGCCGCCGGTTTCACCGCGGTGCACGCCTATATCGACTGGGGCATCCTTGACGTTTTCGCCTTCGGATTGCTGATGGGCTGGCTGGCGGTGCGGACCGGGGGCCTGGAGGCCGCCATCGCCCTGCACGTGGTCAACAACGTGCTGGCGTTCGGGGTCAGCGGAGCCGACGGGAGCCTGTCGGAGGCGCTGAAGCAGGGGTCGGTGCCCTGGCAGACCCTGGCGGGCACGGTGGTGCAGCTGGGCCTCTACGCGATCGTGGTGCTGGTCATGGTCAGAAGGCGGAGAATCGAGACGATCTCCCGCTGACGCCCCGGCGACCGCCGCTCGGATCGCTCACGGCGGAGCGATGGCCACCTCCTGAAATCACCCACGGCGGACCGGCGACGGCCACCTGGAATCGCCCATCCCCGGAGCGAGGGAGACCCACCCTAGATCGCGGGTCCGGCAAAACCCGCTGAGAGGGCCGGCGGGGAGGCATCTCACAGGGCGCAGCGTGTTTCGACTTTCCAACAAGAAAGACGATTACTCAACGCATTCATTCCACTACTCTGAGGGCATGCCCCCCACCCAGGTGACGACCTACACTCACGGCATGGGCGAGAACGCGTTCGAGGTCCCGTTGGACGAGGCAGACGGTCACCTGCCCGATGTCATCAGTGCCGCGGCCGAGCGCAACGCCATCGCCTACCTCACCGATCATGGCCGCCGCGTGGCGGCGATCGTCCCCGCCGACGAAGCCTGGTACTGGACCTCCGGCTGGCAGTCCGCCGAGGCCGAGGCCGACGCGGACACCCGGGAGGGCCGCGTGCGAACGTTCGACAGCACGGACGACATGTTCGCCGAGATCGACGCCGTCCGCGGAGACGACCCACGGTGAGATACGCGCGCACGGCGTCCTTTCTGCGGGACGCGTCACGGCTTCCCCCCGAGCACTACGCCATGTTCAAGGACGCCGTCTACAAATACTTTCTCCCCGCCATCGAGCAGGGGGCACACACCGGCCGTGTGCCATGGCCTGCGAGGCTACGCGTCCACAAACTCACGGACACCGACGTCTATTCGCTGACATGGAACTTCACCTCCCCGGACGGGCGCGCCACTTTCCGCTTCGAAACCGCTGATGACGGTGAGCCCGTCCTACTGTGGCGCCGGGTCGGCGATCATTCGATCTACCACCACCCCTGACCCACAGGCGCACCGCGTCAGAGTGATCCGCCCCGCGATCGCCCGCCTTCCGTGTCGGCGCCCTGTCGGCCGCGTGGAAAACCGGTCGGCGTCCCGCACTCCCATCTCCCTCGCCGGACGAACGACGCGTCCACCGGTTGGCGACGACAACTTCACACACCACGGATCACCCGGACCTTCTGGACGTCCACATCCGGGCACTTCCGTATCCGGCGCGGTTCACGAACTCGTAGGTGCCCGCGGGCCCGGTCACGGAGGCCGGGGCGCCGCACGTCCTGGAGTACGAGTGGCTCCATGACGGCGAGCCCGCGGGACGGGTGCGCTGGGAGCTCGCGCACGACCCCGCGCGGGGCACCCGGGTCGTGCTGACGCGGACGGTTCCCGCGCGACCGGCCGATCTCCGCGCGAGGGCGCTCGCCGCCTGGCAGGCGCACCTGGAGGTGTTCTTCGCGACCGTCCAGGGCGAGCCCCGGCCCCGGCCCGAGGGCCGCGTCGAGGAGCTGCGCGAGCTGTACGAGCGCCGCCTGGGCTGACGCCTGGCCGTCCGGCGCCGTCAGGGAGGTGCCCGTCACCGGCCACCGTCCGGGAACGTGGCGGAAGGCACGGCGCTCAGGGCCCCCGCGCGGTGGAGGCGGTCCCGGACCGCCCTGTCACCGACGAGGCCGGGGATGGGGCCACGTTCGGGAGAGCGCCCCCGACCCGGTGGAGCTAACGTGTCGTCCATGTACTCGGGCGGAGCGTGGACGAGGCGATGACCGAAGAGGGCGCGCTGGTCGCGGCTGCCCTGGCGGGCGACGACCGGGCGTTCACCGGGCTCGTCGAGCGCCACCGGCGGGAGTTGCGGGTGCACTGCTATCGGATGCTCGGCTCCTTCGAGGAGTCCGAAGACCTGGTGCAGGAGACGTTCCTGCGGGCGTGGCGCGGGCGCGGGACCTTTCAGGGCCGTTCCACCGTCCGCGCGTGGCTCTACCGGATCGCGACGAACGCGTGCCTGGACTTCCTCGACCGGCACCCCCGCCACCCCCGGCCTCATGACGCGGGACCGGTACGGCGCCCGCGGCCGGGCTCGCCGCCGGCGGATGTCCCGTGGCTGCAGCCCTACCCGGATCGGCTGCTGGAGCCGATCGCGTCCGACGGCATGGAGCCGGACGCGGCCGTGGTGGGCAGGGAGACCATCGAGCTGGCGTTCCTCGCCGCCATCCAGCACCTGCCGCCCAGGCAGCGGGCCGCGCTGATTCTGCGCGATGTGCTCGGCTGGTCCGCCGGGGAGACCGCCGCGCAGCTCGAGACCAGTGTCGACTCGGTCAAGAGCGCCCTGAAACGAGCGCGGTCGACCCTGAGGACCCACCTTCCGGAACGACGTCTCGAATGGGCGCCGTCGACGGCTCCGACCGCTCAGGAGCGTGAGCTGCTGCGACGCTTCATGGACGCCCACGACAGAGCCGACCCCGCCGCCCTGGCGGAGCTGCTGAGCGAGGACGTGCGGATGACGATGCCTCCGCTTCCGTTCTGGTTCTCCGGTCGCGACGCGGTCGAGGCCTTCGCCGTACACGCCTTCGGCCCCGGTTCGCCGCTGCACGGGGGGCGGTGGCGGAGCGTGCCCACCCGGGCGAACCGGCAGCCCGCGGTGGCGGGCTACATCCGGCTGCCGGGCGAGTCCGCCTATCGGGCCCAGGTGCTCAACGTGCTGAGGATCGCGGACGGGAGGATCACCGAGATCGTCGTCTTCGAACCGCGCCTGCTGGCCGCGTTCGGGTTGCCGCCGACCTTGCCATCGGCACCCCCCACCGGCACCCCCACCGGCACTGCCGCCAACCCTGTCGCCGGACAGTGACCCCTTTCTGGAACCTCTCCCGTCTCAACGGTGAACGACCGCGACGAGCGCGGTCGACCGCCGTTGAGGAGCACGCACGATGACGATCGACGATCACGAAGCCGTGGTGACGCCGCCGGGCGACGTACGCCCGCCGGACGGCGGCGTGGCACGGGGCCCGCTCGCGGACACCCGCCGGGAGGACCGCTCGGCATGACCACCTACGTGTTGATACCCGGCGCCGCGGCCGACTCGTGGTACTGGCATCTGACGGCCGCCGAGCTGCGTGCGCGCGGTCATGGCGTGGTCACGCCCGACCTGCCCTGCGACGACGACTCGGCCGGGCTTTCCGAGTACGCCGACGCGGTGGTCGACGCCGTCGGCGACCGTACCGGCCTCGTCGTGGTCGCCCACTCCTTCGGCGGGTTCACCGCGCCGCTGGTGTGCCGGCGGGTACCGGTGGAACTCCTCGTGCTGGTGACGGCCATGATCCCGGCGCCGGGCGAACCGCCGGGCGACTGGTGGGCCAACACCGGCTGGGAGCGGGCGAGGCGGGAGCGCGACGAGCACGACGGCCGGGCACCGGACGACGACACCGCCCTGTTCTTCCACGACGTCCCGCCCGGCCTGGTGGTGGAGGCCGGGAAGAGGGTCCGTGACCAGTCGTCCACCCCCTTCGCCGACCCGTGGCCGCTCGCCGCCTGGCCGTCCGTGCCGACTGCGTTCCTCCTGTGCCGCGACGACCGCTATCTTCCCGCCGAGTTCATGCGCCGCCTCGTCAGGGAACGCCTGGGAGTGGTCCCCGAGGAGATGGGCGGGGGCCACAACGTCGCCCTCAGCCGTCCCGGGGAACTCGCCGACCGTCTGGAGGCGTATCGCCGGAGGTGAGCCGGCCGGGTGCGCCGTGACGCCGGCGCGATCCGGCACCGGGCCGAGCCGCGACGCACCGGACGCGCGGCGTGGCGCGTCCCGAACCGAGCCACACCGGACGCGCGGCGTGACGCGGTCCGGACCGAGCCACACTGGACGCGCGGTGTGGCGCGGTCCGGACCGAGCACCCCGTGTACGTGATGACCGGCTGCCCGTCATCACGTACACAGCCAGGCGGTGATCACGGCCGGGCGGGTGGCTCCGGCTCCCCGATGCCCTCCAGGAGGGTCCTGACCAGGGTGGCGGCGAACTCGTCGATCGGCTGGGCGGCCGAGCCCAGCTGCGGGCGCTCCCCGGCGAAGGAGTGCAGGAAGGCGCGCTGGAAGCACGCCCCGAGGAACAGGGCCGCCGCCGCCGCGGGGTCGGCGCCGGCGCGGACACGCCCGGCGGCGCGCTGCCGGAGCAGGTAGGCGGTCAGCGCGTCGAGCGGCTTGTGCGGGCCCATGTCGAGCCTGGCCAGCTCGTCACCGTGCCGCCGCAGCAGCACCGGATCGGAGAACAGGGAGGCGCCGATCGGGAAAGTCGACATGTAGAACGCCACGGCCTGCCGGCCGATCTCGACCAGGGTCTCCTCGATGTCGTCCGCGTCCCTCGGCCCTCCGGTCTCCAATTCGACAAGGAGAGGGGCGAACCGGGGCAACCGTTCCTTGAGGACGAAAACGAACAATTCCGACTTGCTCTCGAAGTGCTTGTAGAGCGCGGCCTCCGAGCATCCAGCGGCGCGGGCGATCTCCTTGGTGGTGGTGTGGGCCAGACCGATGGTCCGCATCAGCTGGTCGGCGGCATCCAGGATCCGGACCCGCGTCGGCTTCATACTGGGCGCTCCTTGGGGTTGACGGATGGTGGGTGAACACTCACTATAGTGGTTAGTAAGCATTTACCAACCCAGCCACGGGAGAACGCGATGAAGCTGACCGTCTGCGGAGCGACGGGCGGCACGGGGCAGGAGGTCGTGCGGCAGGCGCTGGAAGCGGGGCACGAGGTGACGGCGGTGGTGCGCGATCCCGCGCGGCTGCCGGAGATCCTCACCGGCGTGCGGGTGGTGACGGCCGATCTGTCCGCCCCGGAGTCGTTGCGCTCCGCGATGGAGGGACGGGACGCCGTGATCTCGGGCATCGGCCCGCGCAGCAGGAAAATCGCCCGCGACGGCGTCGTCGCGACGGCGACGCGGAGTGTCCTGGCCAGCATGGACTCCTGCGGGGTGCGCCGCCTCGTCGTGGTGAGCGCGGCCCCGGTCGGCCCGTCGCCGCAGGGCGAACCCTTCCTCGGCCGCAGGATCGTGACCCCGCTGGTGCGGCGGGCCCTGCGTGACGTCTACACCGATCTGAGGGCGATGGAGAAGAGCATCTGCGGCAGCAACGCCGAGTGGACGATCATGCGGCCGCCCCGCCTGCTGGACAAGCCGCTCACCGGGAAATACCGGTTGGCCATCGGCGGCAACGTCCCCGGCGGGCACACGATCGCCCGCTCCGACCTGGCCCACGCGATCCTCGCCCTGCTGGACAACCCCGCGACGGTGGAGCAGGTGGTCGGCGTCGCGTACTGAACCCCCGCCGCCCGCCCCTCCGTGATACGGGCGCCGGGAGGGGCGCCACCGGCGCCGGGCGTTCTTCGCGCTCATCCGAACCCGACCAGACCATCCCGGGGGGATGGCACCGGGTCCGGCGTCCAGGACGCCGGGCCCGGTGCCCTATTCGGGCTCGTCGGCGAGTGCCCGCGCGAACGCGTCGTAAGTGGGCGTTCCTGGAGCGTCGTCGAGCACGGCGAAGACCACCCGCTCGAAGCGCCCGCGGAAGGCCCCCGAGGGGCCGAGGTGCGTGGCGAAGCAGGCCGCCACGAGCGCGGGCGAGTTGCGGAACACCCCGCACCCCCACGCCCCCAGCACGAGGCCGCGCAGCCCCGAGGCGGCGAAGAGGCTCAGAATTCTCCCCGAACGCTCGAACAGCACCTCCGGCAGGAGGGCGCGCCGCTCGTCGTTCTCGTCCATGGCACCCGCGTTCGGCGCGGCCACCGTCAGGAACGAGACGGGGTACGGACGGGCGAGCAGGCCACCCCTGTCGTCCCTGAACACCGGGACCCCGGGCGAGAAGATCGCGCGATCGCTGTAGAGGGGATCGCGCCGCCTCCGGTGGAAGGCGTAGAAGTCGGGCGCCTCGAGCAGGCAGCGGTAGAGCCCCGACGCGTACGCCAGGCTCTCCTCCTGCGCCTGGGTCCCCCGCAGGAAACCGCCCCCGGGATTCTTCGCCGAGGCGAAGTTCAGGCAGCCGACGGCACCCCCGCCACTTTCGCGGCCTTCGCCGCTTCCGCCGTCCCTCTCCGCCCCGACCATGCGGCGGGCGGCCGACAGGGACGTCTCGTTGACGACCTCCACCGAGGTCGCGACGGCCGGAAACGCGGCGAGCGGGCCGACCGGCTCCCCGGCTCCCCACGACCGCGTGCCCGCGACGGCACCGGCGAGCTCTCCCGCGATGGACACCCGCCCCTCCGAAGGGTGGTCGTACCAGCCGCGCTCCAGGATCTCCACGGTCTGCGCGGCGAGCGCCCGGCGTGCTTGCGTCATCTTTCCTCCCGGCTTCCTTCCGGGCCCAAGTTATCCTCACAGTGAGAAATTCTCAATACGAGAAAGACATGGAAAATCCGGGCGTCCTCTGGCCTCCTGGCCCGGATCACGAGTCTTCCGCCCCCGGCAAGCGGCGGGCGACCCAGTCCTGGCCCACGAGGGAGACGAGCGAGATGAGCCTTCGTACGAACCTGTCAGCGGCCCTGGGACCGATTCCGAGGTCGCGCGCGGCGCGGGCCACCAGCTCGGCGCCGCCCGTCGGGACGTCCGCGCAGATACCGGCCAGCAGCACCCGGTGGTGGACGCTTCGGTTCGCCGTACGTTCACCAGCGATCAGCGTGGACAGGGTGCGGCGGGCGAACTCCCTCTCCTCACCGAGGATGAGCAGGTCCTCGGGGTTGTGATCCAGTGTGGGGAAGAGCTCGGGAAAGAACTCCCCCTGCTCCAGGTGAATGGTCACGTTGGCCATGAAGAAGCCGGGCCGCAGCTCACAAAGCCGGTCCAGGGCTGCGCGGAGCGAGCGGCGAGCGGCGAGCGGGTCGAGGTGGTGGCGGTCGAGCAGATCTGCGGGGATGTCGTAGGGGTCGCGGGCCCCGTTCCGCAGCCGGGTGACGGCGTCGGCCAGCAGCGCGAAGGACGTCTCCTCGTCGCGGAGTGGCCGCGCCCAGTCGGACTTCCCGAGGTCGCGCAGCGGCTGCGCGGAGGCGCCGCGCCCCATCGCGTCCTCACGGCACGTTCGCGCCTCGATGTTGCGCAGCGGGTGATGGACGAGCTGGGCACGAACCGCGCGGACTCCGGCGGGTTCCCCGCCGCTGGGCCGCCGCCGGATCAGACGCGCCATGAGATCGATTTCGTTGACGGCGGCCTCCGGCGAGGTCACCCAGCGGGCGACCGTGTCCATCTCGCGGACCGCCTCCCCCGCCCTCGTCCGGGGAGGCGTTCCCGCCAGGGCTTCGCGCAGCCTGGTGTATCCGCCGAGGAGATGGTCGTCGATCGTCCGCTCACACTCGTCGCACCAGCGCGTCCCGTCGGCTCCACTACAAGGTCTGCCACCGTGGCGGGCCCTGCGTAGCGGTCCGCGCGCGACGTCTCTCATAGCCGGGGAGACCAGCGAGAAATAGGCGAGGAAAGCGACCGGCTCGGGTGCTGCGGCGACGGCGGCGAGGTTCATGGCTGCGTCCTTCCAAGGCATGACAGGAGAACGCGTCCGAATAGGACGGTCTCTCGACATCGGCCTCGAAGTCCGAGGCCCTCAGAAGGAGCGACATGAATCGCTCAAGCTCGCAGGCGACAGCCGTTGAACGGAACCAGAGTGGCAGGAGGCATGATCAGCGTCAACCGCTTTCGCGATACGCTCGACTAAGTCCATTTATGACTGATTTGTAGTGCTTAATAAGCTCGTCATCGCTTCTACGCGTTCCGTCCAGCTCATCCGCGGCACCGCGGACCAGCTTCCGCACATCACCACGGTCACCCCCCACCTGGCGGCGCCCTCCGCGATCCCGCTGATCGAGAGCGTGTCCCTGCAGAGCGGAATTCGCCAGCTTCGCGAGAGCGTCCAGTGCCGGATGCCCCGCACGCAGCTCCGTCCAGATTCGCCAGGTGAACAGCGCCGGACGGATCGCCTCCACCGCGAGGTAGGCAGCGAGTTCGCGATGCTCGCCGCATGCCTCGGCGACCAGCAGCAGGCGCCGCTTGGCGGCGGAGCAGCGCTCCTTCATCGTCCAGTCGTCCGGGGCCGGGCCGAAAAGCTCCATTTCGAGGGCAGCCAGACCGGGCAGCGCCGCACGCAGCAGGCCGGAGCCGCGCTCGACCAGCCGACGCCCCGTCCGCAGGTCCAGACGCCTGACGGCGCTCATCGCCAGCCCTGCCAGCACCCGGTCGGCACCGAGACGCGCCGCCACCGGCCGGCCGGTGCGCAGTTGGGGGGCGGCACCCGGCACGCGGACCAGTTCCGTCACCCAGAGCGGGCAGGCGGCGGTCAGCGACCACTCCACCCCGGCCGCGATCATGCCGTAGTTCGTCATCGGCGGCCCGGGATTGAGCACGAGGACGACCTCGTCGACATCGCGCGGGCTGCCCGACCCCGTGCGACCGGTCGGCGGCGCCTCGGCCCGCAGCGCGGTGACGACGACATCGTGAATCGATCGCAGGTCACCCGAGACGCCCTCGATCACTCGCGCGTCCACCGACTCTCCGGAGGTCTCGGCCGCCCACCGGGCGAGCCGGTGTGCCCGCTCCCGTGTCTCCTCGCTGGCGAGCAGCCTGAGCCGCAGAATCCCGCGGCGGGACAGCAACCCACGCCGTTCCCGCAGCCCGGCGAGAACCGTCTCCAGCGCAGTCTGATCCTCGACGTCCCTGCCTTCCCGATCCAGTCCGACGGCCAGCAGCCCCAGAACGTCACCGCTGCCCAGGACGGGCCATCCGGTTCTGCCGGTGGCGGCGACCAGTTGGAATCCGGGGTCGTCCTTCTCCCAGCGGTCGGCGGCCCTGAGCAGGGTCTGCGGCAGTGGCCCGGGCTCCAGACGCTCCGGCATCAGGTGCGCCCGGTGGGTGGAGGCCGCCGTGTAAAGGCCGGTCAGCGCGTCGTCCCTGATCATCTGAACGCAGGCGGCGTCACCGCCCATCTCGACGGTGCGGGCGGCCGCACGAACAAGCGCGGACAGCCTGCCGGCTCCACCGGCCCGGTCACCGAACGCGGCGACGAGTCTCCCGATCTCGCGTTCGGTGCGTGCCGTCAGAACCTTCTTGTCCTGGTCGCGTTCGAACGACCTGCGGAGTTGTTCCGCGAACCATGCTCGTAGCAGACCGTAGTCGGCTGCCTCTCCCCGCCCGATCCGCTCGAACAGAGCGGCCTGCACGGTGGGCCACTCCTTCGTGAACCAGTCGGCCTTCCCCGGCGTCAGGCCGGAAATCTCGGCCGTCCGGGAACGGTCCCGCAATCGTGCGGCGACCTCCAGGTTTCCGGCCTGCCGGGCGGCGAGCAGCTCCCAGAGCATCTGGTTGGCCGGGTCCACCTCGGCGAGACCGTCCCAGAACCGGTAGCGGAGCAGCCAGGCCGCCAGATGGGCGTCCATGTCGCGTGGCCTGTCCAGCGAGTACGGCCGGTCCGGGGTGTCGAGGTGGACGATCCGCGTGGGGCGGCGCGTCTCCAGCGCCGCGCACAGGGCTCCCACGCTGAGCGCGAACGCGCCCGAACCACAGCTGATCAGGATGTCGTCGGGGTGGTGTTCCGCCAGCCACCGGCTCATGGCACCCGCGGCGTCCCTCAGCGCGGGGTCTCCGAGCCTGACCACCGAGACCGCGCCCGGCTCGAAACGGGCCCCGCACATCCCGGCCTCGGAGGTGAGCAGCCTCCGCATGGTGTCGGCGTGGTCGGCGAACGTCCCGCCTCCGGGCGCGCCGGGATTGGTCGTCCCCAGCAGGACAAGTAGGGAGATCGGGGTGTCGCCTGCGGCCAGGCCTTCGAAGATCTTGCGCAGAGGGCGACGGTCCTTGCCCGTCGCCCTCGGGTCACCCTCGAAGACCGCCGTGTCGGAAGTCCACGAGCCCGCGATCTCCGGGTCGTCCGCGCGCATCCCGGCGAACCCCAGATCACCGCCACCGACCGCATGGACAAGCAGCGTGCCCTCCGTCTTCTCCGGAACCGTGTTTCCCGGAACCGTCCTTTCCAGAATTGCGTCCTCCCGCTGCTACCGAAACGCGACCGATCGCGCCGACGGTAACCCACGCCAGTGACATTCTCGATGAAACAGCGAAACTATCGTGATTTTCCGCCGTTTCCGCGTTCGTTTCCCCGTCCCTTTCCGTCACGTCCACGACGGGAAGAACCTGCGGGCGGTTTACGACCGCCCGTGTTGTCCTCCCCCTTCCTTGATGGGTAAACGCCAAGCGGTGCGACAGGGTCCACCGGGCGGGGCAACGAGCGCCCACGTCCCGGAACGATCCTGTTGCTCTCCTGCTTCTCGTTCTCGGTGAACCACTCGTAGTTCCTGCCGCGCGGATCCGGCGGCCCAGGAACGCCCTCGTTCAGCCACTCCGGCCGCGTACGGGGATAGTGCACCGGGAGTTCCGGATCGCCTTGGAAGACCGCGAGCATCGCGTCGCGGACCGTGGACAGGTCGGGCACACCGTTCACCATGCGCTCGAACGTCTCGCGTGCACCGTTCAGGATTTTCAGGCCATCGGTGTCCGGCAACGTCCCGGAGAGGTCGCGGTAGTAGGCGACGTACTCCGCTCCGGAGTGCAGCTCGGTGTTCTCCGCGTCGACGTCGAGCCGCACGCTGCCGAACCCGAGGGGCCGGCCGAAGCCGAGCCGGTGGAAGTGCCCCTGAGGCAGGCTGAGCAGCCAGGCGAGCGCTCCCAGCTCGTGGTCGTCGAGATCGTGGACCTCTACGGTGAACCGGAAGGTCGTCTCGCGGCGCACCCAGCCGCCGATCGAACGGTTCTGCGTGTCGCGCTGCTCGGGGGGCTCCGTCAGGTAACGCTTCCCGTCGGGATCCGGATCGCCGCTGTCGCCGGGTGAGGTGCGGGACCGCCGGTATTCGCGGTAGTAGCCGCTGATGCGAACCTGCGCCGGGTCGAGCTTGCCCTGACCTTCGCTCCAGTGCTGGCTCCGGTCCAGCCCGGCGTGGTGCCAGTACGCCTTCCGGCCGCGCAGTCCCTGACCGGGCTGGTACAGCTTCTCCTTGGGCGTCCCGTCCCTCACCGGCAGATCGGGCCTGACCGGAGACTCGGCGAGATAGAAGCGTCCCTGCTGAGGCTTGGGCCGGCCCAGGATCGCGAGCGGCAGGCCGTCGCCGCCGAACCGCTCCACAGCCCGCTCCGCGTCCTGCTCACAGGTGACGGGACCGATACGCAGCCTGCCGCGATAGGCGGCCGGGCGTACGCCGGAGCCGTTGGGGGGAGCGACCCAGCCGAACACTCGGTCCGCGGGGGAGAGCTCGTCGTAGCGGGGCGCCGGAGCCAGTGAGGGGTGCAGCAGCTCCGAAGGGGCGACGGGATAGATGTCCCGCGGCACCAGGACCGGGTAAAGGCGGTCGACGCGGCCGTCAACGAGGCGGGCGTAGCAGAGCATCCCCCCTCTGAGCACCTGCCAGGTCTTGTCGTACAGGTGGGGGCTCCAGGCGAGTTGCCCGGGACCGGCGCCGACCCGCTCCCCCGGCCCGGCGACAGAACCGTCCGGGCGCCGCCGCTCGTGCAGTTCCGCGCCGTCGTGCGCATTCCTGTAGTCGCGGATCAGGTCGTTCCACTGCTTCTCCAGCTCACTCCACGGTCTGGCCAGCGGGAGTTTCGCGGGTTCTCTGCCCGACTCCACATAGAACAGGCGTTCCGAGGATTTGCCTTCGATGTTGGGACCGGTGACGTAGGCGATCCCCTCCACCAGCCGCTCCCCGTTCTCCGGGATCAGCCTTTCGGTGGTGCCCTTGCGCGCGAATCCGACCACGCTGGTCGCTTTCCCCCGTTCACTCCTGATCAGTGCCTGAATTCGTTCCAGATGGCGGGGAGCTTCCTGACCCTGGCGTGGATAGAGGCTTTCTCCAGTTTTCGGGTCGTACATCTTGAGTGCCGCATGCTGGAACCGGAACATCACTCCTCCCGCCCCGACGAGTACGGGGACCATGTCCAGGGCGTAATCGGCACTGCGACGGAATCCCAGCGGGGCGTCGTGGCTGTCAAAGACTCCGAACCTGGAGTTGGTGACGGCCTCGTAGGCGGCGCGCAGCATGCCCTTGACCGAAGTGGCGGGCAGGTGCGGTCGCCCGTCTCTGAGCCGGACGGGGTAGACCAGGTGACCGTCCACACCTTCGGCGGGCGGAGTCCCTCGTGCCGTGTCCAGGAGGAGCAGCGGCGTCTCGACGGTGAGCGTGACGCCGACGCGACCGGTCCAGCAGCCGGGACGCAATCGGTCGCGGGCGGGGGGCGGCCCGTCGCGAAGCGGCTCGGGCAGGCCGTCCCGGGGAAACGCCGGGACGAACGTGTAGGGGTTCAGGAATTTCGCGTCGCCGCTCATCACGCGACCTCCTCCGCGTAGGTTTCGAGCCCGGTCTCCGGGGCGTAGGGTTCGAACCCGGTCAGGCGTTCCTCGGCGACGTAGGCGTTGCCGTGGACCCGGTCCGTGACGACGTACTCGCGGGCGGTCAGCCGCACCCGGTCCTGGGTGGCGGGGGTCGTCATCGGTACGGTGACGGCGCCGATCCGGGCGGAGCGGAGCGTGACCCAGCCGGGCACGGACGCGGCGGCCGGTGAGGTGGGGGGCGGCGCGGTGACCTTGCCCCAGACGAGGTAGCGGGCTTCCAGCGTCGTCTCGACGGGCAGCGCGTCGAGCGAATCGCCGAAGGACGCGGGCAGCAGGCTCTCGTCCTCGGTGAGCACCACCGCGTACCCGGCCTCCACCCAGCGCAGTTCCACCTCCGAGGTGAAGACCCTCGCCTCGTAAATGGTGGACAGATCGACAAGACCGGCCGAGGTGACGCAGCCGCGCCCTTCGACGCGGCCTACGTGGTACGCCGAGGGCGCGGTCAGCAGAGCGCATCCTCCGGCGACGCCGGTCGCCTCCAGCGCATCCGCCAAGGTGACCCCGGTGGTCGCGGCGCCGTACAGGAAGGTCATCGCACTCCTTCCAGAGCTCGTGGGGAGAAGGTCATGACGACTCCTTTGCCAGGTAGTCGGCCCAGGCCCGGGTGATGGGCGAGATCTCCGGCCCGCTCATCGCCCGGGGCAGCGTGACCGGTTCGGACCAGGGACCGCCGGTCAGGGTGATCTCGGTGACGTCGACGTCGCCGAACCCCCGGTTGACCAAGGCCCCAAGCGGGACCCGCCCGTCCGCGAGGTCCCGGAGGGTGAGGAGCAGCAGGGTGAGCCCGCTGTCTCGCTCGTCGCCCAGCCGGGTGAGGTCCACCGAGAGCCGGATGGGCTCCCACTCCACCGCGTGCGGCTCCAGCACGCTGAACAGACGCCCATCGGCCGCCCCGCCGGTCCAGCGGTCGAGCGCGACGTGGTCGGCCTGCGCCATGCCCAGATCCTCCAACCGGTCACGTACGGAGTCGCTGAGCACGGGCAAGCGCTCGTCCCCGTCTCCGTCCTCCCCAGAAAGCGAGGCCCCCGTGGTGGCGGACTCCCAGAGGGTGTCCGGGACGGTCAGCAGGGCGGTGCACTCCTCGGCGCGCAACGCTCCCGCCCGGCGGTCATCGGCGTCGTCGCGAGCGGAGCCGAACAGTGCCCGTACGACGCGCAGCTGGTCGAGTTGCGCCCGGAACGCGGCGCTGTGCTCATTGGGGGACGCACCCGGCTCGGCCGACGGAGCGTCGATGTCGTTCCGCGCGGTGCGCTCCACCAGTTCGGCGTGGCCGCGCAGCGCTCCCTTGATGGACCCGCCCGGCAGGACCAGCGTGACGTGACGGCGGTCGACGCGCGTGGTGAGCGGCAGCGTGTCGACGACCAGGCCCCTAGAGCCTGACCTGACCATCACCGGAGCGCGAGGAGTCCAGGTGACGCGGACGTCGAGAACCTCTCGGCGTCGCGGAAGCCCCGCGTCGGCGGACCGCAACGACGCCGTCGTCCGGGCTCGGGCCGGGTCGTCCCGCAACACGGCCAGCAGGCCGGCCGGGGAGTCGAACCGGTCCACGACCAGCTCGAACGGGTCGTCGAGCAGTCGTACCGCCCCAGCCCCCGGCCGGTCGCGGCGCCGATCCGCACCTCCCCCGCGCTCAGCGCGGCGAGCAGGGCTCCCAGCCGGGCCTCGTCACCGGTGGCGTCGTCCGTGCGCGACTCGACGTCGATCTCCAGCCGCAGGTAGCACCCGGCGGGCACGACGGTCCTGCCGTACAGGAACTCCTGGGCCGCCGTACCCGTCACCCGGTCGATGCCCACCGACTGCCTGAGTTCCAGTCCGATGGGGTCGAGAGGGCTGGCGGGCAGCCCTCGCTCGTCCAGACGATGATCGGTCGTGACCAGCGCGTCGGCGACGATCATCCGACTGGCGCTGCCCTCCTCGGAGTCATCTTTGGATACGAAACCCCACAGCCTGTCGAGGAGCGGAGAGGCCTCGCCGGTCCCGCGCGACCAGTTCCGCAGGACCCCGGCCAGCGTGGTGCCGGGGACGTAGAGACGGCCCAGGCCGTCCAGGGCGATCGGCAGCGGCTCCGAAGGGTCGTGGCCGAGACCTCCGACGTGCAGCGGTGACTCCGTACGCAGCCAGCCGCGCGCCCGGATCCTGCTGGTCACGTGCCGTCCCACTCTGGCGCTCATCACTCTCTCCCCACGGTCGCCGTGACGGTCCCGGCGTCACCGTTCCGTGTGGTTCTTTCGCGGCTGCCCGCCGCCTCGTCGCGGCTGTGCGCGGCCAGGCAGGCGCTGACCAGGACCCGTACCGCCTCGCAGTGGAGCTCGGCCCGCAGGGTCGCGACCCCGTCCCCGGTCACGACGAGTCTCTCCTCCGGCAGGGCGAGCAGCGCCCAGACCGGATCCGTAGTGGTGAGCAGGTCAAGCAGCCGCGTCACCGCCTCCCGGGGCCAGTCAGGTCGACCTGCCCTGGTCCGGGTGAGCCAGAGCAGGCGGCTCTTCGCGCGCTCCCGCGACGGCTCCCGGACGATCTCGCGCAGCGCGTTGAGCTGCGTGCTGGGGACGCCGGTGGGAACGACTCGCGACCGACTCTCCCGGTCTCCCTTGATCCGCTCGCAGGCCCGGTGGATCTCTGCCCGCCAGGCGGCGCGTTCGAAGATCCTCGCGGTGTCGTAGCCGTCCTCGCCCGGTGTGAGGAGTCTGGGCACGGACGTTCCGGCGGACGCGACCTGGGACGCCGCGGAGAGCATCTCGTCCGATGCGACGGTGAGCTCCGCAGGAGACGCGTTGTCCGGCGCGACGGCGAGCGGGCCGGAGGGGCTGTCCTCGATCGGGGCGACGGCCGAAGACCGGATGCCATGAGAACCCGCAGCCTCGACGGGCAGCAGCAGGAGATCGTGATCCAACTCCACCTGCCCGAATCCCTCGGCCCTGCGCTCCCCCACGCCCGCGGCCCGGACCTCGGCCAGGACGTCCGGGGCGATGGGGCCGCCGGTCACCTCGAAGGTCAGGCAGCTCCCGGCGGCCAGGCCGTACAGGGTGGGGCGGGGCAGGCCCCAGCCGCGGTGCCAGCTCTCCGTCCGGTGGACGCCCAGCGCGACACCGACTCGCCCGTCCCGGCGTCCGATCACGGGTGTCAGGCTCACTCCGGAGGCCCCCGCCTTGGCCAGAGCCTGTTCCAGTGCCCGCTTCACGTCTTCGACCTCCGTACTGGGTCGCAGTCTCAGGTCACGGACCAGCAGCTCCGACAGCAACCACACCCGCAGTAGATCTCCACCCCCCGCCGCTCGCCGCCCCTCGGCGACCGGCCGGGCCACGACCTCCACCTGTCCGTAGTCGTCCTTGGAGGACCGGCCGACCCGCCACCGTCCGTTCAACCTCTCCTCCCAGCCCTCCTCCAGCGCGCCCGCCCTGACACGCACCTCGGCACGGAGCGCGGTCCCGGCGGCCAGTGCCCGGTAGACGTAGACACCGCCGATGTCCCGGGTGGGTCGCTGGACGTCGTCACGGATGCTGTTGTGCATGCGCAGCATGGACGGAGGATCGACGACCTCGTGCACGTCCTCACCGTCCGGTACGACGTATCCGCCCCGGTACGGCTTGCCGGACGACACGGCGCCGGCCATCCGGTTTCCAGTCACTGTGCCCGGCTTCCCCTTCTCGTGGACGAAGACCTTGGGCACCGGCAGCGTGCGGGCGCCCCCGGCCGACTCCGGGGTGGCGGCCGTAACCAACAGATCCCCCGTACGGACCAGGGCGTGCGCGCCGCCACCGAGCCGCCGGGCCACCTCCGGCATCAGGCACCAGCCGGGAACGTGGCCCGCGCCCTTCACGACATTGCCCAGGACGGTGGCCGCGGCGAGAACCGCCTCCTGCACCGTGATGACCAGCTCCGCGCGCTCCCAGCCTGCTCGCGTCGGCCGGGACACGGGAACGGGCCGGTCCGCGACCGCGTACGCCGGGCCCGCCGGGGGCGGCACCACCCGCTCGGGGGGCGGCATCGACCAGACGGGAGCGAACCCTGCCCCTTCGACGGTCATCGCGCACCGCCCCGATCCCCGGCGGCGCTTGCCTCCGATGCCTTCCAGCAGCCGTGCCCCCGCCCCCAGCAGCGCCACGGCGACGTCCCGCTGGCCCTGGTCCAGCTCCGCGAAGCCCTCGATCCGCCCTCGGCCCGTCAGCGTGACCCCCGCGCGGGCCATCTCCTCGAATCGCAGCATCTCCGCCTCGGCGGTGCCGGTACGGACGTCGATCGCCACCCCCGGCTTGCGGAACGTCGCCGCCCAGGCGACCTGCGGCCTCGCCCGCAGGAGCCGGGCGAGCTTTACGGGAAACCGCAGCGGGCCCTCGACGACCAGCGCGGCGGGCCGGGGCGCCTTCCCGTCGAACCTGCCACCGAACAGGAAGCCCACCCAGTCGTGCCAGACACCGCTGGGACCGCTGTCCAGAGCGTGCGCCGCCAGCTCGCAGGAGTCGCGCCAGACCCCGACCAGCGTCTTGGCGGGCACGATCGGCGCGGCGGGAGCGGGAGACGCCTCCGTACCGTCCAGACCGTCCTGCCGGACAGTCCCGTCGCCGTTCTCGTTCCTGTCCCTGTTCCCGGGCAGGACGGGTCGGCTCGCCTCCTCACCGTCCCGCTGGACGAGCCGGTCGGCGTATCCCTGAATCCCCGTCCCGGTCCCCACCCGCCAGTCACTGACCATGAACAGCGAGATCGCGAAACTCCCGGTCTCGTTCACCTCGCCTCCTCCTTCACCTTCAGGAACCGCTGCGCCGTCATCGCGTCCAGCAGGCCCGTCACCTTCTTCGCTCCGTGGGCGTGGTCGCCGTAAACGTGATCGGTCCACAGCAGCTCGCCCTCCTCCGTCAGCTTCATGAGCGCTTCCCTGCGCTCCCGGTCCTTCTCGAACCGCCGCAGCAGCAGGCCGAACCGGGACGCGGCGACCTCCTCGCCCAGGCACACCCCCTCGCGGAGGTCATGGGCCGCGCTCCGGGGAATGAGCGGCTCCTTCGACCCGGTTTCACACAGGTTCAGCGCATCGATCCGCCGTTGCAGATCCGCCCAGCGCCGCCCCCGCGCCCGGCCGTCTTTGCTGCCCTCCCCCACCAGGTACGGCGAGGCCGTTCCTCCCGAACCACCCGACAGGGTGACCGACGCGCGGATCCGCTTCAGGTCGGGGGCCGCGCTCTCGAACAGCACGACAAAGGCCAGCGCGGATCCCCAGCTCTTGACCCCCTTGGCCTCGACCTCGGTCAGTTTCTCGGCCAGCTCGTACGCGAAGTGGAACGGGTAATTGCGCTTGACGATCGCCACACCGGCGCCCGCTCCCAGGTTCGTACGACCGCTTCTGGCCAGCATCGGGCCGAGTAGGGGCTCGGTCGCAGTCTCCTCCTCGAACGCCTCCAAGTAGTGCCGGGTGAAGGGCAACGCCACCTCACCCGCGCACACCACGGTCAGGTCGTCGCCACCGAGCACCAGCGGAAGAATCGGCAGCGGATCCTCACTTCCCAGCTCCTCGGCGGTACGGCGCAGCGCCTCCTGAAACGCCCCTTTCCCACAGCGGTCCACCCCGAGGGAGAACGCTCGCAGCGCGTCCGCGTAGGCGCGGTCGCCCTCACCTCGCACCGACTCGCCCAACGTCCGAAAGAGCTCTCCGAGCCCGTTGCCGTCGGCGTGCACCACCGCGACCCACTCGGCGTTCAGGCCAAGCTCGTCGACGATCCCTCGCATCGCCCGCCAGCCGGTGTGAGCGTCCTTCACCGGGGCCAACCGGTCGAGGGCGGGCCGGTAGGCGGCCAGCTTCGCCATCGCCGCCGCCGACCTCGGCTGCGCGGGCTCTCCCTTTCCCTCGAAGCGGATCGCCTCTGCGGGCAGCCCGCTCGACGCGCAGTCCTCGACCAGCGGCAACCGCAGGAACCGCGCCTGCGGTCCCGGCCTGGCCTCTCGCACGGCCGCCAGCTCCGTCCGCGCCTTCCCGATCGCGTCGGCCAGCTCACCCGGGACGTACTCGACCACGACACCACAGACGTCCAGCCCCGGCGCCTCCTTCAGCGCGCGCCGGGTCAGCTCCGTCACCAGCCGCCGCCCGGCCTCCTGGTCCCTGACCAGCACGGTGATCCCGCCCGCTCCCGCGACCAGGAGCTCCGCGTCGTGGCTCTCGATACGCCACTCGCTTTTCACGAACCCGCGGAACACCTTCTCCAGGGCTTCGTCGGCCCAGGTCCCGTCCACCCTGGCGATCAGATCGGACGCTCCGACGATCTCCTGCCGCTTCCCCGAGGAGAAGATGTAGCGCTGGTTGCCCGCCGTACCGATCATGACGACGTACATGACTCTCCCGTCTCGTCCGTACCGCCCTCACGCGGCTCGCTCCCGTCCGTGCCCGTCCCGGACAGCTCGGCCCCGCGCGGCCCGGCCTCGTGTGAATCGGTCTCATACGGATGCGGAACCGCCTTCATCGCGTGGCCGAGCAGCCAGCCCAGTGCGAAGGCGACGCTGGCCGGGGCCGCGATGAACAACCGGGGGCTCAGGGCGGCGTACTGCGGCCTGGCCGCCACCCACGCCTGCCACGCCGCGTAGACATGCCGGACGGCCGGCTCGAAGTCGACGGCCGCCTCCGGAAGGTTGGCTGGCCCCCCGTCGACGACGAGGGCCGCCCGGCACCGCTCCCAGCGTCCATCGGTGTCCGCGCAGCCGTCACCCGCCGCACGCAGCGCCTGGGCGACCATCATCGGGTTGTCCGACAGGTGCACCACCAAGGCGACCGCCCGCCCCTCCTCGTCCCCCTCGAACTCCGGCTCCTCGACCACCCTGGCCAGCCGTGCCGCCCGTGCGGCCTCCGCCAGGCTCAACGGTTCCTTCATCCGTCCGCTGATCCGTACCGCCGTGAAGAAGTCGGACCGGCCACTCTCCGAACGCTGCGGCAGCACGGGAGCGATGGCCGTCTCCGTTCCCCCCGCCCGCTCCCCCCGAGTGGCGCTGACCCCCCGCAACTCCCGCTGCACGTTGAACTTGAACCGCGTACCCAGCTCGAAGGCATCGGGCAGCGCGGCGTTGACGTAGAGCGACACCGGCGTGGAGGGGTCGGCCTCCGACAGCTCGGTCAGCCGCGCGGTCACCAGTTCGTAGGCCAGATCCAGGGTGTCCCTGCGAGCCTCCCGAGCCGCCGCCCTCTCGTCCGCGTCGGCCCCGGGCCCCACCCCCTCGACATCACGTCGTACGACGAAGCAGGAGTCGTGATTGCGTCGGGCGTGATCGGTGGCCGCGCCGATCCACTGGGCGCTCCACGGCGCCCGCCAGTTCGCTCGCGGCAGGGCGATGACGATGCCCACGCCCTTACTGCGCTGCTGCCACAGGTTGATACCGGCGAACATCACGGCCGCAGCCACGCACAGCACCGTCAGAAGCAGCCGCTGGTCACCCAGCCACCCCTTGATCACATCCGGCACGGTCCCGGCGGCCACCGCCGCCGCCACCCCGGCCACCGCCGCCACCATCCACCGCGAGGCGCCTTCCCACAGCCCTCTCACCCCGCCCGTCCCCGCCCCAGCCCTGCAAACCCCATCCGCCCGCCCTTCCTGCTCTTTTTTCGCCTTCACCTAATACAGATGGACGACGGAAAAACAGCAGGTAGAACCCATCACAGAGGCAATGAGGACGCTCCAGCGCACCCGGGAGCTGCTAGACCCACACCGGTTACGACCCCTCGCAGGGGCGATAAGAACCACGAAGGCCGACCAGTGGAACAAGCTGAACACGGGGTTGCGACCCCTCGTAGGGGCGATGAGAACCCACGGTAAAGCCGCAGGTGAATCAGCACAATATCGAAGACCGAAGCCAGTGTTTTGCAGCGAACCTCCGGTCGTGCGGAAAACTCCGGAGGTCTGCCGCAAAAGCATGATCATAAAGGCCTTCATCTGGAGGCGGCCCCTCCGTGTCGAGCGCAGATTGGCCCAGGCTTGCCACCCAAGGTTACGAGCCATCGCTCCCGAGTGCCTGTCAATCGCCTGAGCTGCGCAAATGCATCAGAAGCTTCCCCGCCGGAGCCGTCGTCCATCTGTAGTAGGTGAGAGACGAACCAAGGCGGGAGGGAAAAGGTGAGGTTGCGGATCGAGGTCGCTACGGCGGCTACCGAGCTTGCGTGGGCGAAGGTGTTGGCGCCGGGGCGGTCGCTCGCGTACGACGTGCTCGCCCGGGAGGCTCCGGCGCTCGGGCGGCAGTTGCACAACCAGGGAGCGGGGCCGTACGGCATGGTGCCGCTGGGGCACGGGGCTCCGGTGTTTCCTCAGGCGAAGAGGCAGCGGGGAGCGTACGCGGTCGGCGGGCGGGGCTGGGTGGAGCTGGGCAGCCCGCTCTTCGACGTGGTGGCCGTGCTGGCGCAGGGGATCAAGCAGCGGGAGCTGCTGGACTGGGGCGGTGTGGCGTTCCGGGTGCTGAACGTCGTGGCGGTGGAGCCCCCGGGGTTCGAGTCGGGGCGAGGTCGGTTCCGGACGAGTACGCCGGTGGTGATGAAGGGAACCGGCCGGGACGAGTCCGGGCAGCGGACCACCAGGCAGGCCTGGCTGCTCCCGACGGACCAGGAGTTTCCGGTGTTCTTCCAGCGCAACCTGCGGCGGAAGGCCGAGACGCTGGGGCTGGACCCGGAGGTGTCGCTGACGGAGATCTCCTGGGTGGGGTCCAAGCGTTCCTTCTCGGTAAGCCAGGGCGCGAAACCCGGAGCGCCGGTCGAGGTGGAGCTGACCGGGCCGCCGGAGACGCTCCAGGCCATCTGGAGCTGGGGTCTGGGATAGGCCAACGCGGCCGGCTTCGGCTGGGTGGCCGCGTGAGCGAACCGGACAGCCGGGTGAGCGAAGCGGACGGCCCGGTGAGCGAAGCGGGCAGGCCGGACGGCCAGGTGGGTGAAGACGGCGAGCAGTCGCGGTTGGTGCTGAGCGCGCATCCGCTGCAGCGCGTCGGTGCCTACGCTCTGGCCCACCTGGGAAAGGCACCGTCACCGGAGCGGCTGGCGCCGGACGCGTTCGAGAAGGCGGTGCACCGGGTCACCGAGGACGCCGTACGGGCGGCTCTGGTACGCGACACGAAAAGCGACAAGGGCTTCTGGCTCAAGTCGAGCCTGTCCTTCTTCCCGAACTCCAAGATGAACCATCTCAGCAACGCGAAGAAGGACGCCGACACCATTGGCGATGCCGTACGGGAATGGCGTCGGCTTCCGAAGCCGCAAGCCCGGCCGGCGGTGGCTTGCGTGCTGTGCGGGCGCGGCGCGGTGGGGTTCTTCGGCAAGGTCGACGTTCCGCTGGCCGAAAGCGATCTCTATCGCAACAACACGCCGCGCGGGCACGCCGGGATGGCCCTGTGCTGGCCGTGCCTGTGCAGTTTCCACGCGTTGCCGTACGGCTGCCGCCTGACGGGCGGGCCGTCGATCGCGTTGCACAGCTGGGACGAGCCCTTCATGGCGCGGACGCTGTCGCGGCGGGTGGAACGCAACCGGCAGCTGATCGCCCTGGGCCAGGCCGACCCGCGAGGGATTCCCGCCCGGGAGGTGCTGGCGTTGCACGCCCTGCGTGACCACGAGGACCGGCTGACCGCGGGTGTGGAGCTGCTGGTCTTCAGCAACAACAACCGGGGCCAGACGCTGGAGATCCACACGATGGAGCAGCCGGTCGCCGAGTGGTTGCGGCACTCGTCGCGGCCTCCGCGCAAGCGGGGTTTCCCCGCTCTGCTGCGCGCGCACGCGACGCCCGACAGGCCGGGCGTGGTCGGGCTGGCGCGTAACGCCTTCCGGTCGCCGGACCGGATCGTCGGAGCGTGCGGCCGCTATCTGACCGCGCGCCTCGACCGGGGCGTGATCCGTGACGACACGGCCGAACTGGCCGAGCTGTGCTTCTCACTGACGATCGAGGTGATGCGGATGAACCAGAACGAGGTCGACGAGATCAAAACCGCCGGGGCACAGGTGGCGGCCTGGTTGAAGGCCGAGAACTCCGCCGGAAGACTCCGGGAGTTCAACGCGACGCTGAAGGAGCAGAAGCGGATGCGGCACTGGCTGATGCGCCGCAACATCGACGCCCTGCTGGACACATCGGACCGGATCGACGGCCCGCTGGTCACCGAGGAGCAGTTCCGGCTGCTCTTCGACCCGGAGGTGGAGCAGTCCTGGCTCCACCGGCAGCTGCTCGTCGTGTCGGTGGTGCAGCGGCTCCACGAGCTGGGGTTCAAGCCCGAGGACCGCGCCGAGGTGGCCGCCGCGATGGCGGACGAGGACAAGGAACATCCCGAGGACATCGGCTACATGAAAGGCGAGGAGTCGTAGATGAGCCACCTGGTCGGAAAGATCGTCCTGGACGTGGTGGCCGGGGCGCCGAACAACGGCCTGGGCGAGGACAACGTCGCCCGGGTGAAGCAGCTGCGCGTCGGGCGTGACGTCCATCCGTACGTCTCGGCGCAGGCGTTCCGCCGCTGGGTACGCGACTCGCTGCCCGCGTCGGAGCCGGTGTCGCCGGTGGTGCGCTCGGGCAGCGGTCAGAAGCAGCAGGCGTACACGCACGGCCGTCCCGACCGATATCTCGACGACGACCTGTTCGGCTACATGGTCGCGGTCAAGGGCGACAAGGCCAAGACCTGCCAGCGGGACACGGTGCTGGCCACCGGCACGTTCGTGTCGGTGGCCCCGCGCCGTCCCGAGCGGGATTTCGGGACGATGAGCCGAGGCTTCGGCGCCGGGGAGAACCCGGTGCTGCACGGGCACGAGTTCTACAGCGCGGAGCTGGCCGGTGATGTGCTACTGGACCTGCCGCGGATCGGCGTCTTCGAGACCGACGGGACCGGCCTGAAGGTCGCCCTTCCGGAACCGGCCGCCAAGGAGGCGCGGGAGAACGGCGCGGAGCCGGTGACGTTCCGGGGGTCCTCGGCACTGCGGCTGGCGATCGCCGAGCGTCGCCGCCGGGCGGCGCTGCTGCTGCTGCGTACTCTGACGGCGGTGCGCGGTGGCGCCAAGCAGTCGATGCACTACGGGGATCGGGCTCCGGCGCTGATCCTGCTCGCGCCGGTCAGGGGTGGTGTCAACCCCTTCACGCGGGTGGTCGGTGTCCGGGGCGAGCGGGCGCGGTTCGACGCCGGGGTGCTGCGTGCCGAGATCGAGGCCTGGGCCGACGAGCTGGACGGTCCGGTGTTGCTGGGCTGGGCGCCGGGGTTCCTCGGGGAGCAGCGGGACCAGGTGCACGCCGAGCTGGCCGACCTGGTGAAGGCCGAGCACCTGGTGATCGATCATCCTCGGGTACTGCTGGGCGGCCTGGCCGAGCGGATCGAGCGTGGCGAGCACGACACCTGGTTCGAGGATCCCAAGGCATGACCGCCGCCGGGCCTTTCGAGGAGGAGGACGGGCGGGCCGTCGAGGCGCTGGAGGTGACGGTGACCGCGCCGATCGTCTCCTTCCGCAACCCGCTGTACGCCGGGGTGCAGGTGGCCCTCCCCTGCCCTCCCCCGGCGACCGTGGGCGGCATGCTGGCCGCGGCGGCCGGAGGGTGGGACGCCGTCGACCCGGGGACGCGGTTCGCGATGGCGTTCCGGGCGCGCGACAAGGGGGTCGATCTGGAGACCTACCATCCGCTGGACGCCACCGGGAAGAAGGCCGATCCGACCCCCCGGGAACGGGAGTTCCTGGCCGGTGTGACGCTGACGGTCTGGCTCGTCGCCGACGCCGAATTGTGGGAACGCAGGCTGCGCAGGCCGGTGTGGCCGCTGCGGCTGGGCCGGAGCCAGGATCTCGTCGGGGTGGCGACCCGGCGCGTCACGCTGCGGACCGGCCCCGGCCGCCAGGGGCATGCCGTCCTGCCCGAGGGAATCACCTCCGCGTCCGGCGGGACCTTGCTCCGGTTGCCGACGGCGGTCTCCCTGGACCGTTCCCGGACCCGCTGGGACGGCTACCGCTTCGACCCCTCCGGGCGAAGTGAGACGCCGATCGCCGGCGACCGGGTGAACGAAGCCGGTCAGACGGTGGCGTTCCTGCCGCCCGTTCATCCCGCTCAGCTCGCCACCGCCGCCGTGGGAGCGTGAGCGTGGAGCTACGGGAAATGCTCGCCAAGAGCGCGCCGAAGGAGAGGCTCACCGCTCACCTGGCGGCCACGCTCGCGGGCGCCGTCGTCCTGCGGCGGCGCGTCGGAAAGGTCGCCCTGCTGGAGCGGGCCACCGGTGGCCTGTTCTGGCCCGCCGCCTGCCTGGCCGGGCTGTGTCACGACGCCGGGAAGATCCCTGACGGGTTCCAGGCGATACTCAGGGGAGCTGTCCGGTCCTGGGGCGAGCGGCACGAGGTCGTCTCGCTGGGCTTCCTGCCCGGGCTGATCGGCGATGAGTCGCTACTGCGCTGGGTGGCCACCGGTGTGGCCACCCATCACCGGTCGCTGGAGGGGGAACGCGGTTCGCTGACCCTGGCGTACGGCGGCGTTGCCGAGGAGGAGTGGCGGGAGCGGCCCGGGGCAGGCCGCTGACAGCCACATCGTGTGAGGAGAGCCGCTCATGGACGATCTCCTCCAGGTCGGCGAGCCGGGCGACTGCGGTGATTGAGCATTTGTGCACGCAAGCAACTTCAGCTACGTTGACACCGTGGTGGCGACGGAGGCTCTCAGTGGCGAAGAGGAGGCCATGTGGCGCGCCTTCGTCGAGGTGCTGACCAGGCTTCCGCGGGCGTTGGACGAGCAGTTCAATCGCGAGACCGGCCTGACGATGACCGAGTACTCCGTGCTCGTCGCTCTCTCCGAGGCGGCCGATCACGAGTTGCGAATCTCTGAACTGGCCGACGTAACCGCACTGTCCCGCAGTCGGATCAGTCGTGTCGTCGACGACATGGGACGGCGGTTGCTGGTGACCCGGCGCAAGTGCCAGACCGACGCGCGCAGTTCGTTCGCCGTGTTGACGGATGATGGCCTGCGCGCGCTGGAGTCGGCTTACCCCGGCCATTTGGCACGAGTGCGCAGGTTGGTTCTTGACCACCTCACCAAATCCGAGGTCCGAACGTTCACTCACGCGTTCGGCAGGGTCGCCGAGGTGCTGCGTGGCGACCTCGCCGGCGACTGAGTCGCCCAGTCAAGCCGTCCCTAGTTGATCATCTCGGAGTGTTCCGCCTCCGATCGATGCCGTCCGATGGTGTCCGCTCGGTGCAGAAACCGGATGGTTGGCACATAGAAATCGTTGCTTGCGTACACAACTTACTTCTGTCATGCTGAAGCCGTCGAACCATTGTCGGTCCACGTTGGCCCGCAAAACGGAGCACGTCTCATGACATCCCTGCCACAGCAGGACACGCTGGTTCTCGAAATGGGGACCCAGGCGCTCCGAAGCCGCAAGCGTCAGCCATGACCCGATTGTCTCGACCAGATAGTTGCGTGCAGACGCAATTTATATTGCCTCGCGTGGAAGTAGCTCTTATCCGGATCCGACACCGTCAAGGGGAATCGCCATGACAACAGACCATGAGGACCCAATGCCCTCTAGCAGTACGAATCGGCGCAAATTTCTGCGTCAAGCCTCCGCCTTGGCCGTGGTACCAGCAACCACGGGCCTGCTGGGCGCACCGGCGTATGGTGTCGCGCGTGCGACCGAACCGGCCGAGCTGCCCGACTACGCGCCCGTTCCATCGAGCTCGCTCGGGCCGACTCCGAACGCTTCCGGCTACTACGTCGGTCATATCGGCGGCAACCTCTACTGGGTCACCGACACTTTTTACCAGGCCATGTTCCTCACCACCAGGGACGGCGTCGTCCTGGTCGACGCCCCTCCCACCATCGGCAAGAACCTGCTCCGCGCCATCGAGGACGTCGCCAGGGCCAAGGGCAGGCCGACCAAGGTCACGCACCTCGTCTACTCGCATTCCCACGCTGACCATATCGGTGCCGCGTCGGTGTTCGGCAAGAACGTCGAGCGGATCGCGCACTCCGAGACCCGCCGCCTACTGAAGGTGGCCGCCGACCCGAACCGGCCGCTGCCCACGGTGACCTTCGACAGTCATTACGTGCTTCGCGTGGGCGGCGAACGGCTGGAGCTCGACTACCACGGCCCCAATCACAGCCCGGACAACATCTTCATCTATGCACCGGACTACGCCACCCTGATGGTGGTTGACGTGATCTTCCCGGGGTGGACACCTTTCAAGAACCTCGCCGAATCGCAGGACATCCCCCGCTGGGTGGCCGCACACGACACAGCGATGACTTATTCATGGAAGACGCTTGTCGGCGGGCACCTGGGCCGACTCGGTACCCGTACCGACGTACAGCTGCAGAAGGCCTACATGACTGATCTCAAGGCCAGCACCCGCACCGCTCTGAGCACCCTCGACCCAACATCGTTCTTCCAGAAATACGGTGCGACCGGCAACGCCTGGGCGATCTTCAAGTCCTACCTCGACGCCGTCACCCAGATGGCCGCCGCCCCGGTAGTCGCCAAATACACCGGCAAGCTCGCGGCCGCGGACGTCTTCACGCTGGACAACGCCGCGGCGATGGTCAACTCCATGCGCATCGACGCCGGCGTCCTGGGCCCGTTCAGCATCCGCCAATAGAAGGAACCAGACCTCAAGGGAACTCACGATGGCGGCAAGGGTCACGTCGATCGTCACAGCCGTCTCCCACCTGATCCGGGGCGCGCTCCACGTGAGATTCGGTGTGTGGGGTGTCGTGGACGTTGGTCGCGGCTGATGGTGCTGGGCTGTCCCTTATGCCGCCTGACCCGCACGGATGAGATTTTCTACAAGCGCAGGCCCGGCTGACGACGCCTTCGATGCCGGTGCGGGCACGGTAGCGGGCATCCGGCGGGCGAGTCGCGGAGTCGCCGGTGCTGCTCGCCCGCTTGGTCGCCGGGACAGATGCCCGCCGTGCCCAAGGTGAAGCTCGCGTCACCTTGGCGGTAGCGGCACCGGCTGACAGGGGCAGTCGGCCCAGAGCTGGCGATGCACCTCGCCGGGAGTCGAAGACCCTGGTGATACGCCGTGTCGTGTCGTAGGGGTCCCAGCCGGGGTTGCCGGTGGCCGCGAACGACGTCCAAGCACCACGCATCCGTGCGGAGAGCCGTTCCGCCTCGTCCACGTTCCCATCGAGGAAGAGTGTCGCCGCTCCCTTCGTCAAGTTGCCGAAGACGAGCGGCAGATCGGAGGCGTGCGGGGCGCCAAGGGTGCCGCCCAGCTCCGGCACCGTCCAGGCCAGTTCGTAGGCGAACGCCCGGCCACCGCCGGTCACCTGCGCGTCCAGCAGTTGCAGGATCGGGATCCGGAATGACCAGTCGGTCATGAGCATCTCGTAGAGCTGCCACGGTACGGCTTCCGGGAAGGCGGCCCGGTAGGCCTTGCCCCCGTCCGGGGTCAGCGCCCGCAGGTCGGCGTCGACGGCCGAGTCGGCGATTCCCCGCAGCCGACCGGCCATGGCCATCATGGTCCGCCACTCGTTGCGGGTGTGCCCGCCCATCAGTGTGACGTCGCAGCCCTGGCCGGCGGCCAGGGCCTCCCAGGGCGACCGTGGCACCACGTCACTGTCGACGACCGGGCTAACCGGCCGGTTGGCTTCCGCGCTCCAGCGCCCTGGATCCTTCCGGATCTGTTCCTCGATCCGGGTGGTCGCGGCGACGAGGGCGTCGGAGCGGAGGTCCGGCGAACAGCCCGAAACCTTCCGCGCCCACCCGATAGTTCAGCGTCACGACCACCAGGCCGCCCTCTCTCGCCAGCCGGGCGCCGTCGTAGGTCGGATCAGCGGTATGGCCTTGCAGGTAGCCGCCACCATAGATCCACACCATGACCGGCAGTCGCGCCGCACCGAGGTCGGGTGTCCATACGTTGACGGTCAGCCACCCCGGGTCGGTCTCGCGGGCCGCGTCGTTCCGGGGCTGCCCCAGCACGGGCTGCGCGACGGCGGAGACGATCTGTGGGGGTGGCGGTCCGAACGAATCCGCGGGCCGGACACCCTGCCACGGCTCGACGGGCTCGGGGGCGGCCAACCGGAGCGCGCCGATCGGTGGCTTGGCGAAGGGGATGCCGAGGAAGATGTTCACCCCGGCGTCGACCGTACCCCGGACGCGTCCGCCTCGGGTCGTCACCTCGGGGCCGCTCACGACCGGCCCCGAAGCGGCGGAATCGAGGGGGACTCCGGCGCCGCGACGATGATGTCGTCGTGGTCACAGCGCGGGCAGCGCATGGCGTTCTCCTTTCGTGGTGCCGCGGTGCTCACCGGGCACTCAACATCGCAGTGATCTTGGCGGTCCACGCGGCGGTCTCCGGGAGGTCGCAGACCTGCCGGCTGTAGTGGCCCCGCGTGCCGGGCGCGACCGGCGTGGTGGCGTCGATGACGAGCTTGTCGGTGATGAGTTCACTCGACGGTCCGCTAATCGTTCGTATACGAACGGTCAATCCGGAGGACGCATGCTTGACGACCGCCCCTTCCACGTTATGCGCCTGGTCATACAGGAGCACGGCGCCCGCTGGCAGCGCGGGCAGAGTCCCGGCTCGGAACTCCTGACACATGATCAGCGAGCGAGGCGTCGCCGGAGCGAACTTTCACCCGTCCACTTGCGCCCGGACCGGTTCAGGTCGATACTCCTAGTAGACGAACTAGTACGTCTACTTAAATGGTGATCGTTCGGAGAGCTATCACCGAGAAGGAGAATCATGAGAGTTTCCGCACTGCTTCGTGGCGGGGCCGCCACGGTCGCCGCGGGCGCGCTCGTCGCTCTTGCAGGGGTGTCGCCGGCGACGGCAGCGCAATCAGCCGACAGCGGTTCGAAGGGCGGCGCCAAACCAACGGTGGTCCTGGTGCATGGCGCGTGGGAGGACGGGTCCAACTGGGCAGCCGTCAGTGCTCTCCTCCAGCAGGACGGATACAAGGTCGCCGTCCCCGCGAACCCACTTCGCGGCCTCGCTTCCGATGCCGAGTACCTGTCCGCCTATCTTCAACAGGCCACAACGGGGCCGGTGATCCTCGTCGGCCACTCATACGGTGGCTCCGTCATAACGAATGTGAGCGATCCAGACGTCAAGGGCCTCGTCTACGTCGACGCCTTCATCCCTGATCAAGGTGAAACCCTCGGTCAGATTGTCGGCGGCTCAAAATCGGCACTGAACGTGCAGGAGCCGACATCGGTCTACAACGTCGTCGGGTTCCCCGGTGGCGACGCCGACGCGTACGTGAAGCCGGATGTCTTCAGTACGTCTGTCGCTCAGGATCTTCCGAAGAAGGTGCGCGACGTGCTTGCCGCAAGCCAGCGGCCAATCGCGCTGAGTGCCGTCAGTGAGGCTTCGGGCGTTCCCGCTTGGAAGACCACGCCGAGCTGGGCGGTGGTCGGCACAGCGGACAAGGTGCTCCCGGCCAGGACGCAGACGCAGATGGCGCAGAGGGCAGGCGCGTCCATCACGCAGGTGTCGGCGTCGCATCTCTCCATGCTTTCGAAGCCCGCGGCGGTGACCAAGGTCATCGAGGCCGCGGCGAAGGCCGCACGATAGAGAACCGGGGTGCGCGAGTCGCGGGACGTCGCGCACCCCACCCATCCTGCCGGCGCACTCCGTCTGGCACGGCCGCACCGTTCACGGCATCGAGACGGGCAGAGTTTTCCCCGGCGGATGCCGCCCACGCCACCCGCCGAAGGCGGAAGAAGCCGGTGGCCGCGGTGGGAGGTCGGGGTCACCGGTGAGGCGGGAAGACAGGCAGGAGCACGCAGCGCGGCCGAACTCATGCCCTGTCCGTGAACCGGATCGAACGACGCCGCAGCGTCACCCACGCCGGCCAGACGCGCGGGAAAGCAGTCCAGCTGCGCGAAGTCACGCCGCCCGCTCTCCGCCCGATGGCAGGTCACCACGTCCCGGGTGACTGTGCCGCTCGCGGCCTCATTGAGGATCACCGGCAGCCTGGCGCAGGTTTCCCGGAACTCGTCGCAGAAAGTACGAACAAGTGAAATACGTCTCCCAGGACCGCTAGCCGCACCTACAGTGCGACCGGCAGCCCGACAATCGCCATGCCGGCTCGATAGAGCGCTCGGGAGACCACCGCCGGATCGCCCAAATACCCGCACACCATCGCCCCGTCGCGGAGCATCACCAGTTCGTCGGCTGTCGTCTCGGCGTCGGGGATTCCGGCGTTTGCCACGAGTTCGGCGAGCTTGGCATGAAACCACGCTCGATGCGCGCCCACGACTTTGCGAACCGCATTCTCGCCGTCCGCGTATTCCGCGGCCGCATTGATGAACGGGCAGCCACGGAATCCAGCCGAACAGCTTTCTGTCCCGATGCCGTCAGCGATCAGTTTCAGCGTCCCGGACACGTCCCCGTTCGAGGCCTCCCATGCGCCACGAACTGCCTCACGTTCCCACGCGGCCCGCCGCTCGAGGTAGGCGACAATGAGGTCGTCCTTAGTAGGGAAGTGGCGATAAAAAGTGACTTTCGTGATGCTCGCACGCGCAATGATCTTGTCCGCACTGACGGCCCTCAGCCCTTCGGCATAAAACAACTCAGACGCAGTGATGAGAATTCGCTCTCGCGCCGGAACCTTCCGCGTCCCCGCGACCGCCGGTGTCAGATCGATGCCGTCCATGCTGCCCTCCAAATGGTTGCTCGCATCCTACGTTGCACCCGGACGGTCCTTGCGCCGACACGGAAGCAACAAGTAGAGTAACTAGTACGTCTACCAAGGAGCAGGGTATGCCCACCACCCCCGTTGTCTTCATCCACGGTCTCTGGATCCACTCAAGCGCCTGGAGCCCGTGGATCGATCTCTTCGGCCAACACGACTACGCCGCGGCCGCACCTGGCTGGCCCGGCGACTCCGACACCGTCGCCGCCACCCGCCTGAACAGCGCTGCCGTCGCCGACAAGGGGATCGACGACATCGTCTCCGCCTACACCGCCCACATTCGACAGCTGGGCCGGCCCCCCATTGTCATCGGTCACTCCTTCGGTGGCCTCATCGCCCAGAAGCTCCTCGCCTCGAAGACCGCGATCGCCGCAGTGGCGATCGACCCCGGGCAGATCAAAGGCGTCAAACCCGTCCCCTTCGCGCAGGTCCGCTCAGGACTTCCCGTCCTCGGTAATCCCAGCAACAAGCGCAAGTCCGTCAGCCTGACCAAAAAGCAGTTCCGGTACAGCTTCGGTAACGCGATCACGCAAGAGGAGTCCGATGCGCTCTTCGACGAGTGGACGATCCCGGGACCGGGAAAACCCCTCTTCGAGGCGACCGCAGCGAACTTCAGCAGGAAATCGCCGGCAGCCGTTGATACCCGCCGAGGTGATCGCGGCCCCCTCCTGTTCATCAGCGGAGGGAAAGACCATACCGTTCCCGAAAAAGTGGCCAAAGCAGCGTTCGACCTGTACTCCGAGTCGCCCGCGGTTACGAACTTCAAGTCATTCCCCGACCGCGGACACAGCCTCGTCATCGACCGCGGCTGGCGCGACATCGCCGACTACACCCTTGGCTGGCTCAAGAAGAACAACCTTTGATCTCCCGCCAACCCGACGAGGAAAACGCGACAACATGACCGGCACAAGTGCCGTTCCGGCGGCGTCGCAGTTGACGGCGTCCAACCGCTTCGTCGAGGCCGCCAACGGCATCCGGTACGCCTACCGCCGTTTCGGCGCTCAGAACGCTGGCACGATCCCGCTCGTCTTCCTGCGGCATTTCCGCGGAAACATCGACGACCGGTACTACATCGGTAGATCTTTGAGCCGTTCACCTGCGTGACTGCGGGTTTATCGGCGATGGTCTGCGAGTGACCTTGTGCCTCACCTACGATCTCGTCGTGTCCTGGGATACCGAGCTCACGGCGGTGACCTCGAGGATCGCTGATCGACTGTTCAAACGGCCTGAGCCGAAGGCGACCTTCGGCGACCTGGTCCGCGGGCTGCTGGCCGATGTGCCGCGCAAGAACTCCTGGCAGTTGGCCGACCACGTCGGGCATCCGACCGCCAACCCGATTGAGTGGCTGCTGTCACGGGCCAAGTGGGACGCCGACGCGCTACGCGATGACGTGCGCGCCTATGTCCTGGAGCATCTGGGCAGTACGGATGGGGTGCTGATCGCCGATGACACGCGAGCGATCAAGAAAGGTGGCAGATCGGTCGGGGTGGCCCGCCAGTATTGCGGGCTGACCGGCCAGGTCGAGAACTGCCAGGTGATGCCGATGCTCACCTACGCCTCCGCAACCGGGCATGCCTTCATCAACCGGCGGCTCTACCTGTCCGAAGACTGGGCCGGTGACGCGGAACGGCGCAGGGTGGCGGGCGTGCCGCAGCAGGTGGCGTTCGCGACCAAGCCTCAACAGGTGATCGACATGCTGGAGGAGGAACGGCGGGCGGGCACACCGTTTCGCTATCTGGCCGCGGACTCCGGCTACGGCCGTGATCCGGGCCTGCGCGCCTACTGCCACACCCATCAGATCGCCTACGTGATGGCCGTCCCGATGGATCTGCCGTTGCTGGCCGTCCGCGGTGGTGGCGAGCCGGCCGGACACGTGCTGGACCGGCTGCCGGCTCACGCCGGTGCGAGCCTGTGGGAGCGCCGCTCATGCGGCGAGGGCACCAAGGGCACCCGCGCCTACGACTGGGCGGCGGTCGCGGTGGTCTCGGCGGGGCAGCTCCCGGCCGACGGTCACACGCACACCTTGTTGATTCGCCGGAGCGTCAGCGATCCTGCCGACGTCGAGTTCTTCCTGGCCCACGCCCTGGCCGGCACGCCCCTCACCGAGCTCATCACCGTTGCCGGGCTCCGCTGGAAGATCGAGGAGAACAACGAGACCGGCAAGGACCTGCTCGGCCTGACCGAGTACCAGGTCCGCAAGTGGGACGGCTGGCACCGCCATGTCACCACGGCCATGCTCGCCCTGGCCTTTCTCGCCGCCAGCCGCGCTGACCTGGATGGCCAGACCACCCCCGAGCCGGTTCCGCCCGCTGCTGATCAGGGAAAAGACCCACAACACCGGGACAGTCTCAGCTGACTCCAGGTCGGCTGATCCGGCCATCCGTGGCTGAGATCCGCCGTGTCTTCGCCCGCCTCATCGTGCCCGCCACCAGTGCTATCGAGCACGTCCTGACCTGGTCCAGATTCCGGCAAGCCCACCAAACCCGCGCTCTGATCAGTCACTACCGCCGACGAGGCGACCCGCTACCACGCGATCTACGGATGTAGTACCTGGGACTGGTCCTCATCGCCCCTACGAGGGGTCGCAACGAGTGTTGTCCCGCGAGTTGGAGCGCCTTTACGGCGGTCCTCATCGCCCCTACGAGGGGTCGCAGCACCGCCAGCCCCGCCCGGTGCGTGAGCAGGTCGTCCAGTCCTCATCGCTCCTACGAGGGGTCGCAACGAGTAGTCGTGACCGTGCGCGCTCGCATGGGCGAGTCCTCATCGCCCCTACCAGGGGTCGCAACCGCGCCAGGTTGAAACTGACGGGCGAGTGCGTGTATCCTCATCGCCCCCGCGGGGGTTCGTAACCCGAAGCCCCCTGCGGTGATACAGGGCCCGGCCATGGTCCTCATCGCCCTTACGAGAGCCAGGCTGTTCCCAGACACAAAGCAGAACGATCCCGCCCGGCTGCGGGATCGCGTTGCCCTTTCGGCCCCGGAGAAGTCGCGGGCTCTCAGTGGCGGACCGCGGTGAACAGGGCGTAGCTGATCTGCGGGATCTCCTCGAAACGCCGGTATATCTCCCCGCAGACGGTGAGCTGCTCGGCGATCTCGCCTCCGAGCCGCATGGCCGAGGCCGGGAGGATCTCCTCCACGAGCTGGAAAGATCGACTGATATTTGCCCAAATGTCGTGAAATATCTCGATCTTCAATCCGGCGCGGTTCATTTCCTCGTAGAACTCATCGACGGTGGGAAGGAAGTGGACGTGGAAATCGCGGGAGAGATCCTCCAGGTCCGCGGCGTCGTCGCCGGTGAGGGGGCCGAGCAGATACCACTCCCCCACCACGAAACGCCCCCCGGGGCGCAGCACCCGGGCGATCTCGCCGAGGGCCGCCGCCGGGTTCTCCATGTGGACGAGCGACTCGATGGCGTACGCGGCGTCGAAGGAGGCGTCGTCGAAGGGGAGCCACATCGCGTCGGCGAGCTGGAAGTCGGCGTGTCCCGGCCCCTGGCCGGTCTCGGGACGGCCCTCGGCCAGCCGTACCTGGTTCTCGCTCAGGGTGACCCCGGTGACGTGCACGTCACGCGCCACGGCGATGCGTACGGCGGGCCTGCCGGTGCCCGAGCCCACGTCCAGGACGCGCTCCCCGGGGACGACCTCCAGACGCTCGGCCACCAGGTCGGTGAGGTGATCCGTCGCCTGGGCGACGGGCGACTCGTCGTGGTCGTCCGTCCAGTAACCGACGTGCAGGTTGCCGCCGAACGCGTCGGCGCGGGAATCGGTGAGCCGGTCGTACATCTCGCCGATCACCTCGGGCGAGGGCTTTTCCTGACGGGCCATAACCAACCTGTCTCTCAGGGGCGGTCTGCGTGGAACTCCATGGCGGGAAAGCCCCACGAAGGACGCGCCTGCCTGGGAGCATGCGGCCGTGTGAGACCGCGCGGTCACCCACTCGCGACATTTCCTGGAAATCCAGGACGAATGCTCGCCGTGCAGTGTTCTCGGCGTTCTCGGCGTCGCCGCACTTCATTTCGTGCGGTCGCCAGATTACTCAGGCCGCCCCCCGGCAGGTGTTGGGCCGGTGCCGCCTTTTCGGTAAACCTTCGGCCATGAGAACCCTGAAATCCCCAAGGCCCCGAGACCCCTGAGACACGGCCTCGCGGACGCCGGTGCCCGTCTCACCGCCCCCTCCGGGGGCCTTCACCCGGTCCGCGTGCCCGGCAGCAGCTCCACCCGCCGGTCCTCGCGCTCGACGACCACGAACGTGCGCCCGTTCCCCTTTTTCCAGTCCGCCACCGTGATCACCGGGATCAGGTAGTACCGATCCCCGCGCGTCATCAGCAGGCGCAGCCCCTCGTAGCGGAACGGGTAGGTCGTGTCCGCCAGCGACACGCGGGTGACTCCCGGAGCGTTGAGCGCGAGCGTCTTCGCGCTGTAGATCGCGACCGAGGTGTGGTGCGGCAGGGAGGCCACGAGCTGCTCCGCCATCGCCTCCCCCTTGCGGTACGCGTGCAGGGACGCCGCCCACAGCAGGCAGAAGACCGAGATCACCACGGCGGCGGCGAACGCCGTGCGGCCGGCCGCCAGCCTGCGCGTCGGCCAGGTGAGCAGCAGCGGGCCGGCGATGCTCAGTGCCAGCACGAGGAAGGTGTCGACCTGCCATCCGGCCAGCGCCGCGAACGCCAGGGCCGCCCCGCAGACCGTCACGACGGTTCCGCCGGCCCTCGGGTCCGCCGCGATCCGGACCGACCTCCTCGCGGCCAGCGCCGCGCCCGCCGCGCGGACCCGTTGCGGAAGCGCGGCGGTCAGCGACGAGCGGTACGTCGTGCCCGCCAGAAGAACGGCCGTGCCCCCGACCATGAAGGGCAGGAAGGCCGGGGAGAAGATGTTCAGGCCCCGCAGGGCGTACTCGTCCACCCCGAAGCCCATGTCCGTCGCCTTCAGCTGGAACGACCCCAGATAGCCGTCCAGGTAGGCCCAGCCCATGTAGATGAGCACCGCGCCGCTGATGGTCAGCAAAAGGGTGATCAGCCCTATCACGTCGAGCGGCCTGGACTGTTCGGGCCGCTCCCGGTCCTCCTGCCGCACGCTCATCCCGACTGGAGGGGGGACGGCGGGGGAGGCTGCGGATTCTCCGAGGGGACGGTCGGGCCGGGAGAGAGCGTGGGCGGCTCCTCCGTCGGCTGCGGAGCGGTGAGACTGGCCGTCGGCACCCTGCCGTCGATGCTCGGGCAGGGGCCCTCGACGGGGTCCCCGCCACCGGGCGGGCACGGTTTCGCCGGGGAGGTGATCGGGCCGGCGGTGGGCCGCTTCCGCGACGGCTGCGGTCTCGGCGTGTCCTGGGGACCCGTCGGCGCGAGAGTCTCCGGCGTCTCTGTCGGCTCCGGGGAGGCCGGGGCATCCGAGATCACCGTCACCGTGTTCACCGGCGGTTCGGCACCGCCGCCGCAGCCGGTCAGCATGAGCAGGCCGGCGACCGTCAAAGCCGGTCGGCGCACGAGGGCCGCCACCCTGCTCCCGTACTGCTCGGTCATGGTCGGCGGACTCCCTGGGACGGAGGTGACGCGGCTTCCTCAGGTGCATCCCCCCGCGGAGGCCGACCGTTACCCGCCCGGCCTTTAGGTGCCCGGCCCTTCCCCGCAAAGGGACGTCCGGAAAAGCGTGTCCCGCGGTCAGGCGGTGAGCGGCCGGAGGTGACCTTCCGGCCGACCCTGCCGACAAGGACGTCCACGGATCCGCGGGGAGGGCCACGGTCCCGTCCGATCGGCTTCACCTGACACCGGATACCCGGCCACCGCTCAGCCGATCTTGCCGTCCGTCCTCGCCTCCTCCAGGAGCACCAGGGCCAGGCTGTCGGCGGCGTCGACGCGGCCGAGGGCACCGGCGGCGGCGGCCATGGCGGCGCGGGCCCGCGGGTCTCCCAGGAGGGCGTCGAGCTCAACCAGGAGGTGGGCGGCGGTGGGGCCGTTCTCCAGGAGGGCGCGGGCGGCGCCCGCCTCGGCGAGGTAGCGGGCGTTCTGGCGCTGCTCGTCGGCGGCGGAGGGCACCAGGGGGATGAGGACGGACGGTTTGCCCACGGCGGTCAGCTCGGCGACCGTGCCCGCCCCGCTGCGGGAGACGACGACGTCGGCGGCGGCGAACACGTCGGCCAGCTCGGCGCCGACGTACGGCACCGGGTGGTAGCGGTCGCGCAACCCCACGGGGAGCTCCGCGGCGGTACGGGTGAGCTGGGCGATCCAGCCGGGGCCGCACTGGTGGATCACCTGGGCGCGGGTGAGCAGGCCGGGCAGGATCGTCTCGACCATGGTGTTGATCTGGCGGCTCCCCTGGGCGCCGCCGGTCACGTAGACCAGGGGCAGGTCGGGCGAGAGCCCGAAGTGGCGCCGTCCCGCGTCGACGTTGCCGCGCAACAGGTGGGGGCGGACCGGGTTGCCGGTGACGACGGCCCGGTCACGCACCCTCGCGGGCAGGTGCTGGATCGAGGAGGGGTGGGTCAGCGCGATCCGCCGGGCGAAGCGCGACAGGATGCGGTTGGCCAGGCCGAGCGAGGTGATCTGCTCGTGCATGACCAGCGGCCGGCCCAGCACCCGCGAGGCGACGCCCAGCGGCACGCACACGTACCCGCCTGTCGACAGCACCACGTCGGGGCGGTAGCGGGCGGCGATGCCGAAGGCCTGGAAGACGCCGACCGGGATCCGGAACATGTCCGCGAGGTTGGTGGCCAGCTCTCGCGGGTTGGGTGAGCGCCTGAGCTTGCCCGCCGTGATGGCGCGGAACGGGATGCCGTGCTCCGCCGCGACGCGGGCCTCCAGGCCGGCCGCCGTACCGACCCAGAGCACGTCCAGGTCGAGCCCTCGCGCGGCGGCGTGGTCGCGCAGGGCCGCGACCGTGGTCAGCGCGGGGTAGGTGTGACCACCGGTCCCGCCTCCGGTGACGAGCAACCGCAGGGTCCGGCGATTTCCGGCCTCCATATGTCTGTCCATCCTTCCGATGTCACCATGGTCCGTGCCCGGCCCCTGCCCGGTGTCCGGTGGCCGGTCGGGGCCGTGCCCGGGGTCGTGCCCGGTCACCGCTCGGTCCGCACTCAGGTCCGCTCTAAGGTCCGCGCTCGGTTCATACTCGGTTCGTGCCCGGTCCGCGTTCGCGGGCCGCGCCCGGTCGCGCTCGGGGTCGTACTCGGTTCTTACTCGGTCCTGCCCGGTCCGCGTTCGCGGGCCGCGCCGGAGTGCTCAAGGGCATCGGGCACGGTACCCGAGGTCCAGGGGGAGATCCACTTTGCCCTTCGTCGCCGCGCGGTCGCACTCGGTGGTTTTCCGACACGCCCGCCATCCGGGAGCGTCATCCGAACGGCTTTCGGAATTGGTGGCGATGAGTACGGTATGTGACATGGATCTGACGGATGAGCATTTTTCCGGGGCGTCGGAGCGTCTCGATGACGCGTTGACGGTGCTCCGGCAGCGGGCCGGGGCCGGCGCGGAGGCGTTGAACTATTTTGGTGACATCGCGGAGGAGTTGCACCCGATCGGATCCTGGCTACGGCGACCGGCCCAGGCCGGAGAGTGGCCGCACCACATCATGCCTCCCGTCTACGGATTGTTGTTCGCGCAGGCGTGGTCACTGGCGTTTCCCGGCGAGGCACCCTCGGTCTTCCCCGACGGTGCGGAGCGGACGGAGTCGGGGTGGATCGTGCACCGGGCCACGATCTGGTTCGGCGACACGTACGTTCCCGGCGGGCTGGACGTGAAGGCACCGTTGATCGTGATCGGCGGGCTGGTGGTGGAGGGGCTTCTCGACGACGGCGACGTCTCGGAGAGCTACCTCGCGGTGGCCGGTGACCTGCGGGCCCGCGCGCTCCACAGCGCGGCGGACCATCTGGTGCTCGGTACCGTCGCCGCCGGGGTGATCTTCTGTTCGGGCAACGACGGGGTCCTCATCGCGGGCGGGGACATCATGGCGGACCTGTTCGTGCCCGCCGAGCACGCGTACGAGCACTACGGCCAGCTGCGGGCCGGGGTCATCGGTGCCGGTGACCGCGCCGACATCGTGGCCGAGCGGCTGGCGCCGTGGCTGCCCTCGGGATACGTCCGTCTCGGCGGGCAGGGCTCGCCGGTGGACAGGTGGCGTGTCCTGCAGGAGGCCGCCGCGGGACGGTCACCGGTGCTCGCCCAGCCCCGGCCGGTGATACTTCCGCCCCCGGCGCTCCTGCTCTCGGCCCTGGCCGCGCCCTCCGGGGTGGAGGAGCTCGACCTGTCCGGCAGCCGCCTGCACCGCGTCCCCGAGGACATCTCGGCCCTCACCTCGCTGACCCGGCTGGATCTGGAGCACACGCCGCTGACCGGCCTGGACGGCATCGAGGGCCTCCGTACCCTGGAGCACCTGTCCATCAGGAACACGCCCGTGCGGTCGCTGGCCCCGCTCCAGGCGCTGAAGGACCTCCGCCACCTGGACGTCTCCTACTGCGACGACGTCCAGGACTGGGCCGTGCTCCTGGATCTGCCCGCGCTCGACACGCTCGTCGCGCACGGCTGCGCCCTTCCCAGCCACGTACGCGCCCAGCTCGTCACCAGGCTCGGAGACCGGATCATCGGGCGGGGTCCCGGCCCGGTCGGCTGATCGGCCGGGCCGGATCGTCCGGCGGCCGCGGGGACGTACGGCTCAGGCGCCCCGCGGCGCGCACGCGCGTACGGCTCAGAGGCGCTGCCAGAGCGCGGGGGTGGTGGACGGTTCCCATCCGGCCTGGGCGGTGTGCGCCTGCAGGCACCGGTAGCTCAGGCCGGAGTAGGTGACCTGGGCGCCGACGGCGTAGGCGGTTCCGGCCCTCCAGGACGTGGCGCCCGTCTGGGTGGGCGTGGGGGTCGGCGTCGGCGTCCGGGTGGGGGTCGGCGTGGGCGTCGGAGTGGGGGTGGGCGGGGTGGTCCCGCCCTCCAGCTGGTAGCCGCGCATGCCACGAAGAAGCAGGTAGGTGTTCTGCAGCGATCCCGAGGTGTCGCCGAGGGAGCGGTAGATGCCCCACTTGGGGCGGACGCGGTCGGCCAGGAAGGTGTCGACACCGGTCTTCGTGGCGTCGATCACCGTGGTTCCGCCGTTGCGGAGGACCCAGCGCACCGACCCGGCGGTGCCGTTGCCGATCTTGATCTCGTACTCGACGTCGATCCACTTGTTCTGCAGCGGTTCGAGGTCGGCCCGTCCCACCAGGATGTCCTCGGCGAAGATCTTGTGCTCGATGGTCTGCTTGCCGCCGACCCTGCGCAGCGACGTCACCGTGATGGGGGAGGTGCCGTTGCCGGGCTGCTTGGTCTGCATGATGTGGGTGAAGGTGGTGGTGGCCTTCAGCGTGCTCGGGATGTACATCGAGTAGGTGACCCGCCAGGTCTCGCCGAACCGCCACTGCAGGTACGAGCCGCCGTCTCGCATGCCGGTGACCTCGTGGCGCTGCCGGTCGACGGCGGTGTCGCGGTCGACCGTGTGCATGTCGAAGCGGAAGTCGCCGCCCGCCACCTTGATGTGCGGGGCGGCGGCCGGATGGGAGCCCGCCCTGTCGTCCTCGATGGTCTCGAAGGCGGACAGGCCCGCCTGCGAGGCCTCCGGCGCCCAGCGGAGCCGCCAGGTGGGAGCGGCTCCCGCCGCCGAGACGGGCAGGGCGGAGGTCGAGAGCAGCAGGGTCGCGAGGACCAGCAGAGCCGTGCGCGAACGTTTCATGGCGGCCACCTCTGAGTCGCGGCATGTCGGGGGTGACGCCATCCTGCCCCGGCGGAAACCGTTAGGAAAGCTTCCTAACGATTAAATTTTCTTAACCCGGCAAGGGGACACAGGTCTTGCACGACAGGCCCGCGCCACCTAACGTCACGTCTCAGGTTAGGAAACTTTCCTAATAAAGCGCCACGAAGTGTCCCCCACCCCCCACGCGAGGAGAGATGATGCGGCGCACCACCCCAGCCCTGGTGCTGACCGGGCTGCTGACGTTAATGTTCACCCTGCTCATCCCGTCCGCCGCCCACGCGGACACCGCGACGTTCACCAAGGCACAAGACTGGGGCAGCGGCTACAGCGGCCAGTACACGGTCAAGAACACCGGGACCGCCACGCTGAACGGCTGGACGGTCTCCTTCGACCTCCCGTCGGGCACGAGCCTCGGCACGTACTGGGACTCCCTGATGACCAGCAGCGGCAGCCGGTACACCTTCAAGAACCGGGAGTACAACGGCACCCTGGCCCCCGGGGCGAGCACCACCTTCGGCTTCACCGCCTCCGGCTCGGGCTCGCCGGTCAACTGCACGCTCAACGGCGCCCCCTGCGGCGGCGGGCAGAACCCCGGCGACACCACGGCGCCGAGCGTGCCGTCCTCGCCGCGCAGCACCGGCACGACGTCCGCCTCCATCAGCCTGGCCTGGAACGCCTCGACCGACAACAGCGGCACGGTCAAGGACTACCGGGTCTACGAGGGCTCCGCCGTGGTCGCCACCGTGACCGGCACGGCCGCCACGATCTCGGGCCTGGCCGCCTCGACGACCCACACCTACACCGTCACCGCCCGCGACGCCGCGAACAACGAGTCGGCGAAAAGCGCGTCCGTCACCGCGACGACCCAGGCGGGCGGCGGCGGCGGCACGCCGGTCGCGGCCAACGGGCAGCTGCGGGTCTGTGGCACCAAGCTGTGCAACACGAACGGCAAGCAGATCCAGCTGCGCGGCATGAGCACCCACGGCCTGCAGTGGTACCGGCAGTGCGTCACGACCGGCTCGCTGACCGCGCTGGCGACCGACTGGAAGGCCGACGTGGTGCGCCTGTCCACGTACGTCCAGGAGGGCGGCTACGAGACGAACCCGCGGGCGTTCACCGACCTCGCGCACACGCTCATCGAGCAGGTCAGCGCGCAGGGCATGTACGTCATCGTGGACTGGCACATGCTCACCCCCGGCGACCCCAACTACAACCTCGCCCGGGCCAGGACCTTCTTCACCGAGATCGCCCAGCGGCACGCCGCCAGGCCGAACATCCTCTACGAGATCGCCAACGAGCCGAGCGGCGTGAGCTGGAGCACCATCAAGGGCTACGCCGAGCAGATCATCCCGGTGATCCGGGCACAGGACCCCGACGGGATCGTCCTGGTCGGCACCCGCGCCTGGTCCTCGCTCGGGGTGTCGGAGGGCGCCTCGGAGACCGAGGTGACGGGCAACCCGGTCAACGCCTCCAACATCATGTACACCTTCCACTTCTACGCGGCCTCGCACGGCACCGAGTACCTCAACACGCTGTCCCGCGCGGCCGACCGCATCCCGATGTTCGTCACCGAGTTCGGCACGCAGAACTACGCCGGGGAGGACGCCAACGACTTCGCCATGTCCCAGCGCTATCTCGACCTGATGGCGAGCAAGAAGATCAGCTGGGTGAACTGGAACTTCTCCGACGACAACCGCTCCGGCGCGGTCTTCAAGACCGGCACGTGCACCGCCGGCGGCCCCTGGACCGGTACCGCACCGCTGAAGGAGGCCGGCGTCTGGATCCGTGACCGGATCCGCACCGCCGACGACTTCTGACCCGAAGGAACCTGGAGAGACCCGAAGGACCCGGAAGGGACCTGAAGGAAGCTGGAGGGACCTGAAGGGCCCGGAAGGAATCCGAAGGACCCGGAGGATCGGGGAGGGAGGCCGGCGCGGTAGCCGGTCTCCCTCTCCCGCTCCCCCGCCCTCCCCTCCTCCCCTCCTCCGCTCTTCCGGCGGAGCGGCGGGGCCGGAGTCCTCGGCGGCGAACGACTCGACGAGGCGGGGTCGCGTCCCCCTGTGGCCAGGCCCGGGGCGACGGCGCGCGGAGCCTCGTGGGTGTCACCCGTCGAACATCGCCGAAATCACCGCGCCGGCGATCCCGGTGCGGGCGTGGCCGTGAGAAGGCCCGCCGGGTCCCCCGGCGCGGCCGGATCGGCCAGGAACGGCAGCTCCCCGCGCTGGAGCAGCTGGGCGGCGAACAGCACGGAAGGGGTGGCGGTCAGCGTGAGGGTGGCCCGCAGGACCGTGCGGTCACCGCGCCGGACCTCGTCGTGCGTGATCTCCCCGGCGAACTCCCCGAACGCCCTGCCGCCGCGCGACGTGGCGGCCGTGGTGAGGCGTGTGCCGAAGGACTCCTTGACGGCGGCGACGGAGGCCTGGCGGGGTAGCACGCAGATCACGTTGACCGGCCGGTCCCCGAGGTTCGCGGGGCGGCGCAGGCCCACCCCGTACAGCGTCACCGCCCCGGAGCCCTGGGAGGCCGTGACGGTCGCGGCGGCGACGTCGCCGAGGCAGGCGCCCACCGCGGCGTGGTCCTCGCTCCCGGCCAGTGACCGCTCACCGCCGAGCACGGCCGCCAGGGGCCCGGTGCCCGGGGCGACGGCGACTGTCGAACCGGTGACGACGACCTGGTTGAACTGGTTGGTCACCCCGCTCACCGGTACGGGAGGCCGCAGCGGGTTCACGTCGGCGCCGGGGGCGAACGAGAGACCGTCGTGACCGCCGATGCGGCGCGGCGCGGCTCCCAGGCCCTCCAGCCTGGAGCGGACGACGCTCTCCTTGGCACCGCCGTCGAAACGGAAGGCCTGCCCCGGGGCGACACCGATCGCGATCGCCCGGTCCGCCGCGAGGGGCGCCACCCCTGTCACTCCGGGCAGTCCCGCCGCGGCGGGGGCCAGCTCGCCGAACCCCCAGGCGGTCGCGGGAAGCCAGCGCCGTCCCGCCGCCCCGCCGGAACCGGCGGTCACGCCGAGCTCGCTCCACCGCGCGGGCTCTCCGTACTCGAAATACGCGGCGGCGGGACCGTCACCGGAGACCGCGGCCATCGCGTCCAGCAAACGGGTGACGGGCTCCCCGCTCGCGCCGGGCTTCTGGGTCTTGGTGGATCTCTGGGCGGCGGGCTTTCGGGTCTTGGCGGGCTCACGAGCTGTGGCGGGCGCCTCGGCGCAGCCCGCCAGGATCAGGACCGCGACGAGCCCCGCACCGGCTTTTCGCATGGGCGCGACGCTATGAGGTCCCACTTGGAGGCCACTGGTGAACGACCGCAGTCCGCGAAGGCACGGTCCCGCCCGCCCCGGACGGCCCGCCGGCCGGTGGTCTCCCAGCCCGGCCACATCCCCCGGTGACGGCTCGCCGCTGCCCGCCATGTCCCCACCCCGTCTCGTTCGGTCTCACACGGTTAGTCGGGACGCGGGCGGGTTTTGTTCGCCGTGCCGGCCCCGTTTCGAAGGCGCAGGGGCGGGGTGTGGATGTCGAAGTGCAATCGCCGCTGGGCCAGGATCGAGTGGGGTACCGAGTCCGGGGTGGTCAGGCCGAGCTGCTCGAAGACGCGGAACCGTGCCGAGACGGCGGTGAGGTGCCTGGGGCGCATCGGCGGGTGCCAGATGCTGTAGGTGCCGACGTGCCCGTCACGGCGGCGGTACCAGCCGACGGTGGGATGGGTGAGCACCGGCATCCATGACCGCTCCCCGGCGAGGCCGCCCGAGCCCCCGAAGCCATCCGAGCCTCCGAGGCCGCCCGAGCCTCCGAGGCCGTCCAGGCCCTCCCCCCGGCCGGGATCGCCGGGGCCGTCAGGACCGTCGAAGCCGTCGAGCCGGGAGGGCGGCGCTCCGGTCTCGACGGCCTCGCAGGCGGCGTTGTCGGCGGTGAGCCGCCAGCGCGCGGGGGTGGCGTCCCAGCTCGCGGCGATGTCGATGCGCGTGCGGTCCCACGGCATGCCCCACATCCACTTCGGTACGGCGACCAGCGGATGGTCGAGGCTCGTGCAGAAGAACCAGACCCCGGGCCGGCCGGCCGCCGTGACGTACGCCCGGTAGTTGATCTGGCCGCAGTTGATGGCCGCGGGCGGGAGGAAACGGAAGTGGAAGTCACGGTCGCGGAAGGCGACCGCGGAGACGAGCCCGCCGGTGCCCCCGTCGCCGAAGGTGAACTCGACGGGGGCGAAGCCTCCGGGCAGGAGGCGGGCGAGCGCGCCGGTGGGCACCCGGTAGCTGACGATCGCGAAGTCGTCCAGCTCCGTCTGCGCGTGGTACCGGCGCACCGGCGGTCTCGGGGTCCCGTTGAAGGCCATGAGAGCACAGGGTACGGGGAGGGCAAGGGGCGTGCGAGGGGTCGTACAAGGTCACACGGGGGCGCCGAACCAGGTGGACAGTGCCTCACGGAGGCCGAGGTTCGCCGGTGCGCCCGGCCCCTCGTCCGGGGCCGTCCAGGCGACGTAGCCGTCGGGGCGGATCAGGAGCCCGGCGGGGACCGCCCGGTCGGGAGTGGCGGTGACGACGTCCACCCGGTCCTTCCAGCCCGCCGCCGTCTCGGCCAGCACGTTCCCTCCCCCGAGGTCGAGGAGGAGCGGACGGGCGCCGTGCGTCAGGTCGGCGAGCCGCACGGTGCCCGCGTCCGTGGTGAGGGACAGCTCCGGCGCCAGGCGTCCGAGAAGGGGATGCGGCACCGGGCCGGCACCGGCCGCGTCAGGGTGAGCGTCGCCGTCGTTCATGCCGGAGTGGTCCGTGCCGGAAGGGTCCGCGCCGGGGGGGATGCCGGGGTCGTCCACGTCAGGGCGAACGTCCCCGCCATCGCCGCCGTCCCCGCCGTTCGCGGCGGCGCGCGTCCCGGTGCCGGTCATGTCGTAGCGGATGTCCGAGCCGGCCATGAGCTCGGCGACGCGCCGCCGGTTCTCCTCGTGTTCGAGCAGTTCGGTGAAGAGCGTACGCAGCGCGGTGACCTCCCCTCCGGGCGCGAGCAGGGCGGACTGCGCCTGGGTGTGCATGACGACCCGCTCGCCGACGGGGTGCCGCTCGCGGTGGTAGGTGTCGAGCAGTCCCGGCGGCGCCCAGCCGTGAACCTCGGCGGCGAGTTTCCAGCCGAGGTTCACGACGTCCTGCAGGCCGAGGTTGAGGCCGGGACCACCGGCCGCCGAGTGGACGTGCGCGGCGTCCCCGGCCACCAGCACGCGACCGGCGCGGTAGCGGTCGGCCAGGCGGGTGTTGCCGCCGGTGAGACGGCGGAGCACGTGGGGGCCCTGCCCCTGGGGCGGGGTCATCGGCAGGTCGGCCCCGAGTACCCTGCGCACGCTGTCACGCAACTCCTCCAGGGTCATCGGCACCCGCTCGTCGATCTGCTCCCCCTGCCCCCACTCCATGGTGGTCAAAAGGTGTACGCCCGGCTCGAACGACGCGAGGGCGAACACGCCGTGCGCGGTGCGGTGGATCATGAACGGCCTCCAGCGCGCCCCGGCCAGCAGCAGCTCGCCGGTCTCGGGATCGAGCACGGAGGCGGGCAGGACGGCATGGGCGCTGCGCGACACGACGTCCTCGGTGGTGACGCCGGGGAAGCCGATGCCCGCGCGCTTGCGTACGAGGCTGTGCGCGCCGTCGCAGCCGACCAGGTAGCGGGTACGCAACTCGTGGTCGCCGTCGGGGGCGTGGACGGTGACGGTGACGCCCTCCTCGTCCTGCGACATGTCGACCAGCTCGTGGCCGCGCCGGATCTCCACCCCGAGTTCGAGCGCCCGCTCCTGCAGCAACCGCTCCAGGCGGCGCTGCGGGATCGGGAGGGTGTGCAGCGGGCCGGGATCCAGCGTGCTCAGATCCAGGAGCATGCCGCCGAACATGAAGAACGGCACGGGCGCCGGGGGTTCCGGGGCGCCGGTGAAGCGCCGGTACAGACCCCGGCCGTCGAGAACCCTGACCACCTGCCCGACCAGGCCGTTGGCCCTGGGCTCTTCACCCGGCTCCGGCAGCCGCTCCAGCACCACCGGGCGGACGCCGGCCAGGCTCAGCTCACAGGCCAGCATCAACCCGTTCGGGCCGCCGCCGGCGATCACGACGTCAACGGACATCGGACACCTCCTTGAACGAATGAGGGGACGGGCGCGGTGACACGTCACCCGCCGGGAACCGGGGGCGGCCGGAAACGAGCGCGGAGCCCGTACGCGACCAGATGGTGAGGCCCGATCCGGGCCTGCACTCCCCCGCAGGTGTCAATATAAGTTGACGCGACGCCCGCGTCAACCATGGTTGACGAAAGCGGGGAGGACCCCCGTGAACCCGGCCATGCCCGGCGCCGGAGGCGCACACCTCGCGACCGTGTGCGCGGCTCGCGGCGGACGTATCCGGCGCCCGGTCGTGGCCACCGGCGCCGGAGAACACCTGACCCCGGGCCACGGGATATCGGTTTTCCCCGGCCGGGGGCTTCCTGCCAGGATTGGCGCATGGTGAGGATCGGGCAGGTGGTTCTGGGCGTCACCGACATGAGGCGCGCCGTCGGGTTCTGGACGCGCGCGCTGGACTACACGCCCCGCGAGGGCCAGGCCCGGGACGACTGGACCGTGATCGAGCCTGTGGACGGAGACGGCGTCCCGCTGGCGCTCGACGTGAGCCTGACGCCGGTTCGGGAGCACCCCCGGACGCACCTCGACCTGTTCGTCTCCGACTCCGCCGAGCAGGCGGCCGAGGTGGAGCGACTGGTGTCACTGGGCGCCGAACGTGTCGACTGGGACCTCTACCCGGCCGACCCCGACTTCGTGGTCCTCGCCGACCCCGAGGGCAACCGCTTCTGCGTCATCGACCTCGGCCATGACTCGGCCCGCGAAGCGGAGGACACGCGAGACGAAGGGTTCCCGCCATGATTCTCGCCACCGGCCGCCTGACACTGCGCCCGGTCGAGGACGGCGACGTCGAAGCGCTGCGCGAGCACTGGGATCACCCTCTCGTCCGGCGCCACCTGTTCGACGACGAGCCCGTCCTTCCCGATCTCGTGGCCCGGCTGGTCGAAGACAGTCACCGCGACTTCGCCGAGCGGGGCTACGGCCTGTGGGCGCTCGTCCCGGACTCCGCCCTGGCCGGGGTGTGCGGTCTGCGCCGAACCGACGACGGCGAGGTCGAGCTGCTCTACAGCCTCTCCCCCGCCCGATGGCGTGAGGGCCTGATCACCGAGGCGGCCACCGCGATCCTGGAGTACGCCTTCGGAACGCTGTCCCTGCCCCGCGTGGTCGCCGAGGTCGACGAGGGCAACACCGCCTCCGTGCGGACGGCCCTGCGGCTGGGGATGGCGCGGGAGCCGGCGTCGCGGAGTCCTTCGAAGCCGGTCCACCGGTTCGGCCTCAGCGCCCCGGCGAAGCCGGAGAGGTGAGGTCACCCGCGGATCGCCCGGTATCCACGCCCGTCCCGCGCCACCAGGAGGTCTCCTTCCATGCACGCCATGCAGTACGAGATCGGGCTGCCCGCCGACTACGACATGGGCGTCATCCGTGAGCGGGTGGCGACCAGGGGGCACGCGCTCGACGGCTACGCCGGGCTGGGGCTCAAGGCGTACCTGATCAGGGAGCGGGGCGTCGACGGTTCCCCGGTCAACCAGTACGCCCCGTTCTACCTGTGGAGCTCCCTGACCGGCATGAACGACTTCCTGTGGGGCGGGGGCGGCTTCCAGAACATCGTGCGCGACTTCGGCAGGCCCGTGGTCCGGCACTGGACCGGCGTCGGCCACGAGCGGGGGCCGTCGTCGGCCGCGGTCCCCCGCGCGGCCTCGCGCCGTACCGACCCGATCCCCGCCGACACCGACCCCGCGGCCATGGTCGAGCGGGCCCTGGCCGAGCTGCGGCGGCACGCCGGCACGGCGGGCGTGCACTCCTCGGCCCTCGCCGTCGACCCCCGGCACTGGGAGATGGTGCGCTTCACGCTGTGGGAGCACGAGGTTCCCGGCGAGGGGGACGGGACCGCCTATCGGGTGCTGCACCTGTCGACACCGCACCTGGACGACATCGCGACGGGCCGTCACTGGTGACCCGAGACTTCCCTACGTAGCCACGGCGGGTGAGCGGTCGGCGGCGATGCGGAGGGCGAGCCCCCCGAGCACGGCGCCCATCAGATAGCGCTGCGCGCGCATCCAGGTGGGCCGCCCGCCGAGGAAGGTCGCGACCGAGCCCGCGGTCAGCACGATCATCGCGTTGACCGACAGGGCGATGACGATCTGGGTGGCTCCCAGCAGGAGGCTCTGCGTGCCGACGTCACCGAGGGCGGGGTCGACGAACTGCGGCAGCAGCGACACGTACAGGATGGCGATCTTGGGGTTGAGCAGGTTGGTGACCAGTCCCATGGAGAACAGCCGCCGCGGCGGGTCCGCGGGGAGGGCGCCGGGCGCGAAGATCGGCTCGGCGCCGGGCCGGATCGTCTTCCAGGCCAGCCACAGCAGGTACGCGGCGCCCGCCAGCTTGATCGCGACGTAGACGGCGGGCACCATCGCGAAGATCGCGGCGATCCCGGCCACCGCCGCCAGCAGATAGATCAGGAAGCCCGCCGCGACGCCCGCCAGCGAGATCATGCCGGCCAGGCGTCCCTGCGTCACCGACCGCGACACCAGGTAGATCATGTTGGGTCCGGGGGTGAGCACCAGCCCGAGGGCGACCGCGGCGATGCCCGCGAGAGCACTGACAGAGATCATGGGCACATCATCGAGCATCTTCCTCGCCGAAAGAATGGCCAATTTCCGGAATTGGCATGACGCCGGGCCGAGCAAACCGAGCAAACCGAGCGGACCGAACGGACCGAACGGACCGAGCAAAACCGGCAGGCCCGGCACCACGAGACATCTGACTCCCCTGCGACTCGAAGGCGGCGGCCGGTGTCGAGACAGCCCGGCCGAGCCGGCGAAAACCTGCCGCCCCAACCGCCACCAAGGCCCTCCGGCCGCCCCGAGACGAGCCTTGACACAAAAGGCTATTGCCCGTAGCTTTAAAGCTATGAGCAATAGCCAAGGAGAGCGCATGACGAGTACGAAGTTCCTTGACGTGACCGGCGGACGGCTGGCGTACGAGGTCAGCGGGCCACAGGACGGACCGCTCGTGGTGTGCGCGCACGGCATGGGCGACACCCGCAGGGTGTTCCGGTTCCTGGCACCGCGACTGGCGAAGGCGGGCTACCGGGTCGCCGCGGTCGACGTGCGCGGTCACGGCGGGTCCAGCACGGGATGGCCCGACTACAGCCCTCAGTCGGTCGGCGCCGACCTGCGGGCCCTGCTCCGCCACCTGGGCGGCCCCGCCGTCCTGGTCGGCAGCTCCTCCAGCGCGGGAGCGGTGGCGTGGACCACGGCGACCGCCGCCGAGGGCGAGGTGAGCGCCGTGGTCATGCTGGCCCCCTTCGTCGGGCAGCCGCGGCTCGGCCTGATACTGCGGCTGCTACAGGACCTCGTCATGGCCAGCCCGCTCCTGTGGGGGATGTACTACCGCTCGCTCTACCCCACGGCCAAGCCCGCCGACTTCCCCGGCTACCTGCGCGCGCTGAAGGCCACGCTGCGCGAGCCCGGCAGGATGGCCGCCGTCTCGGGAGTGGTCGCCCCCTCCGAGGGCCACTGGACCGACTGCGCGCCCCGCATCACCTGTCCCGTGCTGATCGTCATGGGGTCGAAGGATCCCGACTTCCCCGACCCCGCCGCGGAGGCACGTCTGGCCGAGGAGTTGCTGAGGCCGTACGCCGCCACGACCGAGGTCGGGATGATCGAGGGCGCCGGCCACTACCCGCACGCCGAGACGCCCGAGGCCACCTTCGCCGCCCTGGCGGGTTTCCTGGCCGGAGCGGTCCGTGCCTAGAGTCGGCCTGACCTCAGGCGCGGTGGTGGACGCGGCACTGGCCCTGATCGACGAGGAGGGGCCCGCCGCGCTGACACTGGCCGCGGTGGCCGCCCGTACGGGGGTGGCCGCCCCCTCGCTCTACAAGCACGTCCGCGGCCTGCCCGAGCTGCGCAAGCTCGTCGGCCTGCGCGTGATGGACGACATGGCGGCGAGGCTCGGCACGGCGGCCATGGGACAGAGCCGCGACGAGGCGATGGCGGCCCTGATGCGCGCCTGGCGGAGTTACGTCGTCGACTTCCCGCACCGCTACGCGGTCTTCCCCGACAACCCGCTGATCGATCCCGACCTGGTCGACACGGCGACCCGCCTGCTGGAGGTGATCCTCGCCGTGCTGCGCGGCTACGGCCTGGAGGGGGCGAAGGCGATCCACGCCACCCGCTGCGTCCGCGCGGCCGTGCACGGCTTCGCCTCCCTGGAGGCGGCCGGCGGGTTCGGCCTGGAAGAGGACCTGAACACCAGCTACGAGATGCTGATCGCCATGGTCGTCTCGAGCCTGCCCCGGACACCCGCGCCCTGAGCGCGGCGAGGGAGGCGGCACACGCCACGCGGCACGGAACCGGCCCGCGGGTGGTGGGCACGCCGGGCCGCGCGGGCGCGGCGGGTGGCGTGACCCGGCGAAAACCAAAACGGCCGACCGGCCTTGACCTCGGCCTCACCTCAACCTCGGCCTCGACCTCGACCTCGTGAAAGCGACGCGGCCCTGCTTCGGCTTCGGCTTCGGCTTCGCGGGGGAACGGCGCGTTCAGGTTTCGAGGAAGCGGATCTCGCGGGACGTCGCCGCCGGGGCGACGAAGTCGAGCATGCGCGCCCCCTCGACCTCCAGATCCGCCCGCTCCCCCTCGCTCACCGGCGCGAAGAGCTCGACCTCCAGGACCGCCTCGCCCCGGTTCCGCGTCACCTTCCACATGCCCCGTACGAAGCCGTCGACCAGCACCGTCGCCTTGATGATGCCGTTGACGGTGAAGACCCGCCCCCGGTAGTCCTCCTCCGTGATCCGGGTCCTGGTCCGCTGGGCGAACGACAGCAGCATGTTGTCGAACTCCGACAGGTAGCGCACCGGGGCGGGAGTCTCGGGGTCGGGGCGCGACGCCTCCGGCAGGTCGAACAACTCCGCGCCGTCCTCGGTCACGAAGGCCCGCAGGCCCATCTCGCGGACGATCTCCCCCAGGCGGGTCATGCCCGACCACTGCTGGACGTCCATCACCGTGGCGGGACCGTAGGCGGCGAGGTAGCGGCGGATCGCCTCCTCGGCCGCGACACGGCTGGGCCGCTCGTCCTGGGAACGGCCCAGCCATGCCTCCGCGGTGGTGTGGGCGGCCTGCCCGCCCACCCCCCAGATCCCCCTCGGCGGGACCTGGACCAGCGCCAGCGTGTTGCGCACCCCGGCGACCAGGTCGGCGGCGGGAGCGTCCGGCCACCGTTCCCGCAGCAGCGCGCCGAGCTCGCGGAAGGTCAGGGGACGCTCCTCCACCAGCTTCCGCCCCGCGGCGGCGAGCTCGTCCAGGTCCACCCCCGCCAGGCCCTTGCCGTGCGCCGTCCCCCGCAGGCCCCTCGCCAGCATCGGCCCCAGCAGCGGGCGCAGCGCCAGGCAGTCGTCGGCGGTGACCAGGTGAATGGTGGAGCGCATCAGTGACAGCCGTACCACCAGGCGCTCGTTGATCAGCCGGGCGAGATCGTCGTGGGCGAATCCGGACAGGCGGGTCCACAGCCCGATGTAGGGGGGATTCGGCGCCTGGGCCTGCATGCCGTACAGGTGCCGGACCGCCTCCAGCGCGGGCAGCTCCGCACGGTTCAGCAGCAGCTGCCGCTCCAGGGTGGCCCGGTTGAGCACGCGTCGGCTGAGCACCTCGGGCATGCGTGTCCTCTCGTGGCGAAGCGTGAGCGTATCGCGGGCGAATCGCGGTGCCGCGACGCCGCGGTCCCGCGACATCGCGAGGCGGAGATCATACGCGCCATCACGCGCGCGCCGTCACCCGCACCGCCACCCACGCCGTCATCCGCACGCTCATGGCCCGGACCGGCCTTCCCGTGCCGTCCTGCCGCCTCCCCGTCCCTCCGGCGGCGCCTTCGCGCGATCAGAGGGTCGGCGGCACCCACACGTACGGCGTCGTCGTCGTGATCGCCTCCAGGCCCAGCCTGGCGAGGATCGGGCGGCTGGCGTCGGAGGCGTCCACCTGCACCAGGTGGAAACCCCGCGCCACCGCCAGCTCCGCCCGGTACGACACCATCGCCCGGTAAATACCCCTGCCCCGCCACTCCTTCAGGGTCGAGCCGCCCCACAGCGAGGCGAAGTCGGTGCCCTCGTGGAAACGTGCCCACGCCGCGCACACCACCTGCCCGTCCGCCTCGGCGATCACCACCGCGCACGGGTCCCCGGGTCCGGCGAGGTCGCGCTCCAGCATGCCGGGCAGCCAGCCGTGGTCCGCGTCCCAGACCGTCTCCTCCAGCTCGCGGATGCGCTCCAGATCGTCCCGCCCGGCCGCCTCGCGCAGTCGCACCCCGTCGGGCGCCGCCTTGGCACCGGCCAGCTCACCGGACTCGCCGACGAACACCGTCTCGCGCTCGCGCGGCTCGAACCCGGCCGCCGCGAGCCGCTCGGGCAGGTCGGCGGGCAGGTCGTAGCCGTGGTACTTCCACTCGACCTCGCGCCCGACCCGGGTGAAGAAGTCTCGCTGGCGCTCGATGAAGGCATCCAGCTCGGCCCCCTCTAGACCACCCAGGTCCCGATATGTCAGGAAACCTTGGCCGTGACCGTTCGACACGGTCCTCAGCAGCGGCCCGATCCGCTCGGCCGTGCGGCCCGGCATCGGCCTGGCCCGGAGCTGCTCGTCGTATGCCTTGAGGTAGGCGGAAGCCCGCGATGAGATGTCCATTGCGAACAGCCAACCACACACTCATCGCCTCCGACATGGCGTTATGGACCTAGACACGGTCCCGGGACCGTCGTCCCGCCCCGGCGCCTTTACAACGTAGATTCACAGGCGGCGGTAGGGTCTGCACGGTGAGCGTGCCAGCCGTCCCCGCCCCGCCCGGCCCCGCCATCGAGCCCGCGCGAGATCCCTACCGGGTGTACCTCGACTCCCTGGCCAGCGCGGAGTCCCGCCGTACCATGCGCGGCTGCCTCGACAGGCTCGCCGCGCTCGTCTCGGGCGACACGGTCTCCTCCGGCGCGGGCCAGCCCTGGCACCTGCTGCGCTACGAGCACACCGTGCGCATCCGCGCCCTGATGACCGAACGCGGCTGGTCTCCCTCGTACGTCAACAAGCACCTGGTCGCGCTGCGCAGGGTGCTGCGCGAGGCGTGGCGGCTCGGCCTGATGACCGCCGAGGAGTACCAGCGCGCCGCCGACCTGCCGACGGTCGAGCACACCCGCCTGCCCACGGGCCAGCACGTGCCGCCCGAGGTGGTGGGCGCCGCGCTCGCCGCGTGCGACCGCGACGACTCGCCGGCGGGGGTCCGCGACGCCGCCCTGCTGGCGGCGCTCTACTCCACCGGCTGCCGCCGCGCCGAGATCGCCGGGCTCTCGCTCGGTGACTACGACCCCGGGTCGCGCTCGCTGCGGGTACGCGGCAAGCGCGACAAGGAGCGGATGGTCTACCTGACCACCGAGGCCATCTCCAGGATGGAACGCTGGCTGGCCGTGCGGGGCCGCCCCGCCGGCGCCCTGTTCTGTCCCATCAGCAGGCTCGGGCGGCTACGGACCAGGAACGGCGGGCCCGCCCCCATGACGGGACAGGCCGTCGCCGACATCCTGGCCAGGCGCCTGACCGAGGCGGGCGCCGCGGCGCGCACCCCGCACGACTTCCGGCGCACCTTCATCGGCGAGTTGCTCGACGCCGGGGTGGACCTGGCCACCGCGCAGGCCCTCGTCGGCCACTCCTCCCCCGCCACCACGGCTCGCTACGACCGCCGCCCGGAACGGCGCCGCCGCGAGGCCGTCGACAGGATCACCCTCCCCGCCTCCAAGCCGCTCTGACCTCCGGCGGGGCCGCCTCCGAAGCGGGGGCCCGCCGTCCGGAGCCCGGTCCTGGGCCGGTACGGCCACCGGCCCCGGCACCTTTCCTGGGCCGGTACGGCCACCGGCCCCGGCGCCTTCCCGGCACCGTGATCGGGATCTGATCCCGACACGTTTCACCGGGCGCGCCGTAACTGTCGGTGGCGACCCCTACTATGAGCCACCTCAAGGAGGGATAGCCGCTCATGGTGGACGCGCTGAGGGTTTCGCTGCTGGTCACGACCGATCTGCCGCCCGATACCGACCTGAAGGAGTTCGGGCGGTTGCTGGTCGATTCGGTGCTCACACTCCAGCGGGGCGAGGTGACATACCCCGCGCTGCTGCGTGGCGGGGTGTTCTGGCTGGACCGGCCGCTGCCGCCGTCCGACGACGACGGGCTCCCCCGCGCGGCGGCCGAGGAGCTGCGGTTCGCGGCGCTGCTGGGCCACCTGTCGGCCGCCCACCCGCCGGGTTCGGCGAAGGAGACGGTCGCCGACGCGGGCCGGGCGATCACCGCCGCCGTCGCCGCCCGGTACGGCGACCTGGGCAGCCCGCCCGCCGTGATGGCGATCCGCGGCGAGGACGTGCGCGAGCGCACCCCACGGTCGGCCATCCTCGTGGGATCGGAGACGGCCGCGGAGCCCCTGCCCGAGGCGGTGCCGTCGCTGAGCGCCCCCGCCTGAGCCCCCGTCGAGGAGCCTTCCTGCCCCGTGGGGCCTTTCCTGCCCTGTGGGGACTTTCCGGTCCGTGGGGCCTTTCCGGTCCCGTCCGGCGGGCTGGTTGCTTTCCCGTTCACGGACGCGACCATCCGATACGGGCGGATCGAGGATGCCGTCGCCGGCACACACGCCGGCACGATCACGCACTCCGTGGTCCAGGTCCGCCCAGGACCGCGGCGACGGCCCCGCGCGGGCGAGGAGCCCGGTGCCCGGCTTTGCACCGGGGCCGTGCCATGTCACGAACCCCAGGGCGCCGATCCCCTGGCAGCGCCATACGGCTCGTATCGCGATTTATGTGATTTGCCGCCTTTAAAAAGACAGGAGGCGAATTCCCAAGGCATGCTATTTGTTTGCTCCGGCCAGGCCTCACCTGCTTGTCTCCATTCCTTGACTGAGTAATCCTTGATTCGCGGCACTGAGGCTGTGATATGCCACTAATTCACGCTTTCCGGTGATTAATACCCGTGAGCGCGGAACGTCGCGCGGTTTCGCGCCGCCGACGCGGAGCTCGCGGAGCTCGATGCCCGCTCGCCGGTGAACGCCCGCCGAACGCAGGTGACGGCGGGCACGACACGCCGGGAGGCACGAATGAACGACGACGGCACGCTGACCCTGCCCCCGCCCACCTCGGCGCCCCGGCCCCCCTCTCGGCCGGGCGGTTCGCGGGCGGCTCCGATCCTGGGACCGGCGTTCGTCGCGGCGATCGCCTACGTGGACCCCGGCAACGTGGCCACCAACCTGACGGCCGGGGCGACGTCGGGCTACCTGCTCGTGTGGGTGGTCGTGCTGGCCAGCCTCGTGGCTCTCCTCGTGCAGTTCCAGGCCGCGAAGCTCGGCATGGCGACCGGCAAGAGCCTGCCCCGGCTGTGCCGCGAGCGTTTCTCCCGCCGCGGCAGTCTCCTGCTGTGGCTCCAGGCCGAGGTGGTCGTACTGGCCACGGATCTGGCCGAGTTCGTCGGCGCGGCCATCGGGATGCAGCTGCTCTTCGGGATGCCGCCCGCGACGTCGGCGGTGGTCACCGCCGTGGTGGCGCTGCTCATGCTGCAGCTGCGGCGGCACGGCCGGACGCGGCGGTTCGAGCTCGTCAGCGCCACGAGCCTCCTGCTCGTGGGGGCGGGCGTCCTCTACGACGTCGCCGAGGTGGGCCGGCAGTCCGTCACCGGGCTGGCCGGCGGGCTGATACCCCGCCTGGACGGCGGCGGCTCGCTGATCCTCGCCATGGGGATCGTCGGCGCCACCGTCATGCCGCACGCCATCTACCTGCACTCCGCGCTGGTGCAGGGAAGGGGATGGCCGGTCGGCGCGGCGTGGCGGCGGCCCGCGCTCGTCCGGCGGGCACTGCGGATCGACTGCCTGCTCGGCCTCGGCACCGCCACGGTCGTGAACGTGTCGATGATCGCCCTCGGCGCCGGGCTCGGAGCGGCGACGGGCGGAGCCTGGAGCGGCGACCTGTTCGCCGCCCACGCGGAGTTGCTGAACCGGGTCGGCGGCGCCGCCGCCCTCGCCTTCGCCGTCATGCTCCTGTCGTCGGGAGTCTCGTCCTGCGGGGTGGGCACCCTGGCGGGAGACGTGGTGATGCGGGGTTTCCTGAACCTCCGGGTACCGATCCAGCTGCGGCGCGTCGTGACGATGACGCCGGCCGTCCTCGCCCTGGTGCTCGGCGTGCCGCTGACCAGCCTGCTGATCGTGAGCCAGGTGGTCATCTCGCTCGGCGTGCCCGTCGCGCTGTTCCTGCTCGTCCACTTCTGCCGCGACCGGTCGGTCATGGGTCCGCTGGTCAACGATCCGCTGACCACGCGGATCGCGGCCTGCGCGGGCGCCGCGGTCGCCCTCCTCGGGTGCTGCCTCCCGCTGACCCTCCTGTTCTGAGGGCCCTCACGGCAGGCTTCCGCTCACGAGGTGTCGGCCCGCTGAGGTGACGCGTCCCGGACGGTGCGGGCGTGCCTGCGCGACGCCACCGCGGTGACGAGACGCGGAGTGATCACCGAGATGATCAGAAGCAGGCCGGTGACGATCGACTGGATCTCCGTCGCCACGTCGTTGAGCATGAGCAGGTTGCGCAGCAGGCCGATGAGCAGCACCCCGGCGATCACGCCCCCGAGGGTGCCCCTGCCCCCGTCGAAGTCGACGCCGCCGAGGAGCACCGCGGCGATGACGGCCAGCTCCAGCCCGATGCCGTTGTCGGCGCGGGCGCTGCCGTACCGCAGGGTGAAGATCACCCCGGCGAATGCGGCGACGGTGCCCGAGAGGGCGAACAGGATCAGCTTGATCCGCTTGACCCGGATGCCGGCGAACCGCGCCGCCTCCTCCTGCGCGCCGATCGCGAACAGCGAGCGGCCGAAGCCGGTGGCGTGCAGCACCACGGCGGTGACCACGGCCAGCAGGACGAACAGCGCCACCGGGTACGGGATCGGCGTGCCCGGCACGTCGCCCACCGCCAGCTCCGTGTACTGCGCCGGGAACTCCGCGATCGCCCTGTCGCCCAGCACCACGTAGGCGAGGCCCCGGTAGAGCGCCAGCGTGCCGATGGTGACGGCGAGCGAGGGCAGCCCGAGCCGGGTCACCAGGAGGCCGTTGACCAGCCCGCACACCGCTCCCACCACGACCACCAGCGGGATGATCGTCTCGATCGCCCAGCCCGCGTCCCAGAGCGAGCCGACCAGCGCGCTGGACAGGCCGAGCACCGAGGCCACCGACAGGTCCACCTCCGCGGCCACCACCAGCATGGTCATGGCGAGCGCGATCAGCGCGATCTCGCCCAGGTCGCCGAGCGCGAACGACAGGTTGCCGACGCTGGCGAAACCGGGCGATCCGGCCGAGCCGCCCATGAAGACGAGGACCAGCAGCAGGCCGACGAACACGTCCCAGCGGAGAAGGCGGCCGAGCGAGCCGCGCTCCGGCCGGCCGGCGGGCGGCGCGGCCCGCACCTCGGGCTTCGCGGTCGTCACGTCAGGAGCCATGTCGGGAGTTCCTCCTCCGCAGTACCCGCGCCACCCGCAGCGCGAGCAGCCGGTCGACGCTGATCGCCAGGAGCAGCAGCGCTCCGGTGATGGCCTGCTGCCAGAACGGGTTGACCTTGAGCACGACCAGCGCGCTGGTGATGGTGGTGAGCAGCAGCGCGCCGAGCGCCGCGCCGTACACGGTGCCGACGCCGCCGGTGATCGCCACTCCGCCGACCACGACGGCGCTGACCACCTGGAGTTCCCAGCCGTTGGCGGCGTCGGCGACCACGGTGCCGAACCGCGACAGCCAGAGCACCCCGGCCAGGCCCGCGAGCGCGCCGCTGAAGAGGTAGGCCCCCATCACGCGACGCCGCACCGGCACGCCCGCCAGGCTCGCGGCCTCCGGGCTGGAGCCGATGGCGTAGAAGTCGCGGCCCGAGGCGTAGGAGCGCAGGTAGTAGCCGACGGCCAGCATCACCACGACGGCGATGATCGGCAGGTACGGCACCCCGAGCACCGCGCCGTTGCCCAGGGACAGCAGCGCCGGGGGCAGGTCGACGGCGTTGATCTGCCGCCCGTGGGCGATGTAGTGGTCGACGCCCTGGATCACGTACAGCGTGCCGAGGGTCACCACCAGGGCCGGCACCCGGCCGAAGCTGACCAGCAGGCCGTTGACCAGGCCGCAGAGCGCGCCGATGGCGACGCCCAGTACGACCGCGAAGACGATGCCCCTGCCGTGGTCGGCGGAGAGGAGGTCACCGACGGTGAAGGCCACCAGGCCGACGACCGAGCCGGCGGACAGGTCGATGTTGCGGGTGATGACGACGACGGACTGGCCGACGGCGAGCAGCACCAGGATGGAGGCGTTGAGGAAGATGTCGGTCAGGCCCTGCCCGGACAGGAAGTTGCCGTTGGTGCTCGCGGTCACCGCGACCAGGACGGCCAGCGCCGCCACGATGCTCAGCTCGCGGGCCCGGAAGACCAGGTCCACCAGACCACGGGCGCTCCGCCCCGCGGTGACGGCGCTCATGCGCCCTCCCCCGCCGGTCGCGTGCCCGGGACGTGGCCGCCGGCGCCGTCCCTCGTGAGGCGCGTGCCCGGAACGTGGCCCCCGGCGACCTCACCCACCGGTCGCGCGCCCGGAGCGCCGCGTCCGGCGGCGCCCCCGGCCCCCTCGCCCGGACGCCCTCGGGCGCCCTCGTTCCGCCCGATCACGAGGCCCTCCCGGTCGCCGCTGACATGACACTCTCCTCTGTGGCCCGCTCGCGCGGGATCTCGGCGACGAGCCGCCCCTCCTGCATGACCAGGACCCGGTCGGCCATGCCCAGCACCTCGGGCAGGTCGGAGGAGATCATCAGTACGGCGAGGCCGTCGGCGGCCAGCTGGGACAGGAGCCGGTGCACCTCGGCCTTGGTCCCCACGTCGATGCCCCGGGTGGGCTCGTCGATGATGAGCACGTCGGGGTCGGTGGAGAGCCACTTGCCCAGCACGACCTTCTGCTGGTTGCCGCCGGAGAGCACGTTGACCGTGTCCGACAGCCGGTTGAACTTGAGCTGGAGCCGGATCGCCCAGTCGCGGGCGCGGTCTCGCTCGGCGGCGCGGGAGATCACCGGACCGCGGCGCAGCGCCCTCAGGCCGGTGATCCCGATGTTGCGCTCGATGGAGTGGTCCATGACCAGGCCCTGCTGGCGCCGGTCCTCGGGGACCAGGGCCAGGCCCGCGGACATCGCGGCGGTCGGGGACGCGGCGGGCAGCCGCTTCCCGTTCACCTCGACGGTCCCGGCGTCCCAGCGGTCCACGCCGAAGATCGCGCGGGCGACCTCGCTGCGTCCCGCCCCGACCAGTCCGGCGAGGGCCACGATCTCGCCCCGGCGCACCTCGAAGGAGATGTCGGTGAACACGCCCTCGCGGGTGAGCCGGCCGACCCTGAGCGCCACCTCGCCGACCTCGGTCTCCTGCTTGGGGTAGAGGGTGTCGAGGTCGCGGCCGACCATCCGGCGGACGAGGTGCTCGTGCGTCAGACCCGCGACCGGCTCGCCGGCGATCCAGGCGCCGTCGCGCAGCGTGGTGACCCGCTGGCAGAGCTCGAAGATCTCGTCCAGGCGGTGCGAGATGAACAGGACCGCGCACCCCTGCGCGCGCAGTGTCTTGACCACGTTGAACAGCCGGGCCACCTCGTTGCCCGACAGCGCCGCGGTGGGCTCGTCCATGATCAGCACCCGCGCGTCCCGCGACAGCGCCTTGGCGATCTCCACGAGTTGCTGGTCGGCGATGGACAGGCCGCGGGCCGGCTGCTCGGGGTCGAGGGTCACGCCGAGCCCGGTGAACAGTTCCGCGGCGCGGGCGTGCATGGCCCCGCGGTCGATCCGGCCGAGCGCGCCCTTGGGCTGGCGGCCGATGAAGATGTTCTCGGCGACCGACAGGTCGGGGAACATCGTGGGCTCCTGGTAGATCACCGCCACGCCCGCCCGCTGGGCGTCGGCGGGGTTGCCGAACTCCACCGGCTCGCCGTCCAGCAGGACCTGCCCGGTGTCCGGGCGGTGCACTCCGGCCAGGATCTTCACCAGGGTGGACTTCCCCGCGCCGTTCTCCCCGGCGAGCGCGTGCGCCTCTCCCGCGTACAGGTCGAGGGAGACGTCGCGCAACGCCCGCACGGCGCCGAACGCCTTACTCACCCCGGCCAGCGCCAGGACCGGCGGAGGCTCGCCTGAGGGCGGCCCGAGCGGCGCCTCTCCCTCGTCCGGTACGGTCACCGCGCCACACCCCTTCCATGGCTCTAAAAACGTTTTAGTAGAATGAGCGGGACGCTAATCCCGGCCGTCTCCCTTGTCAATGGGGAATGAAACCCTCGTTTCCAATGCGTTACGCCGCCTCGCAGGTGGGGCGGGGCCGAGCCGGGCGCCACCCCCGGAGCGAGGTCTCACCAAGATCGAATAACACGTTTTAATCGGCACCGGAACCGGGGCGACGACGGTGGTGCCGGGGGTCGCGAGGGTCGCCGGGCACGACCCCGGACCCGTCCGTACCGGCCGTGACGTCGGCCCGGCGGTTCTCCGAAGAAGCCCCGCAGGGCCGTTGACCTGCGGATCACCGGGTCGCGGGGCCCCGCCGGACACGCCGATGATCTCAAAGCGGAATAACCAGCGGCGGACGTCGGTTAGAGTGATCGTGCCGATGTGGTTTGTGTCCCCCGGGCCGCAAATTACCGCCTTCACGGAATACCGTTCGGCTGGAGCCGTGTTGTGCCTCTCGCCGAGGAGGCGACCGCCACATCGGCACCAAACGTCACGCCCCGCGGGCCCTCACCGGACCGCGGGGCGTTTCTTTTCCCCCGTGCCCACCGGGGGTTTTCGCCGGATTCGCCCCGGAAAAGCGTGACGGTGTTGGAGGAGGGCTACAAACCTGGGGGCTCCGCTTGTGCGGGTGCGTACAGCCGTCGGCCGTCGGGCCACCACCTAGTGTTGTGTAACCCGTCTCATGAGGAGAGCCCGTGCTCTATCGCCTGACCAAGATCGTCGGCGGCCCGGTCCTGCACCTGCTCTGGCCGACCACGGTCACCGGGCACGAGCATGTCCCCGTCACGGGTCCGGCCATCATGGCCTCCAACCACCTGTCGATCCTCGACTCGACCTTCCTGCCGCTGGTGCTCAAGCGCCAGGTGCGCTTCGTCGCCAAGTCCGAGTACTTCACCGGCAACCCCGTCACCGCGATGTGGATGCGCGCCACCGGCCAGATCAGCATCGACCGGCAGAGCCCCACCTCGGCCCAGGACATGCTCGACGCGGCGGCGGAGGTGCTCAAGAACGGCGAGCTGTTCGGCATCTACCCGGAGGGCACCCGCTCCCCCGACGGACGCCTCTACCGGGGCAAGGTCGGCGTCGCCTGGCTGGCCCTGGCCACCGGCGCGCCGGTGGTCCCGGTGGCGATGGAGGGCACCGGCGAGGTGCTGCCGATCGGGGCCGCGAGACCCAGGCTGGGCCGGGTGAACGTACGCATCGGCAAGCCGATGACCTTCACCGGCTCGGAGACGAGCGCGCGTGACCGGCGCAGGGTGACCGACGAGATCATGTTCGCGATCCAGGAGCTTTCCGGCCAGGAATACGTGACGAGCTACGCACCCAGCCGCACTCAGGGCAAATGACCATTTGTAGGTATATGTCGCGTTAGTGCACGCTAGGCTGCGGCCCTGGGGCGAGAAAACTGGGGGATCAGGTGGCACGGGGCAAGACGATTGCGATCACATCGGCAGCCGTCGTGCTGGTGGCGGGGGCCGCCGGGGGCGGCGCCTGGTGGTACCTGCACACCAGGGGGACACCCCAGGAGACCGCGGAGCGGTTCGTCGGCGCCTGGCAGAGCGGCGACCTGGCGGGCATGCGCGCCGAGCTGGGAGCGCCGCCCGACCCGGCGTTCGCCACGGCGTACAACAACATGCGCAAGGCGCTGGCCGTGGAGAGCACGGCGGTGCGGCTCGACGGGGTGCGCGAGACCGGGGACGGCACGGGACAGGCCTCCTACACCGCCACGCTGAAGCTCAAGGACGTCGGCGAGTGGAGTTACTCCGGCAGCGTCGACCTGGCGGTCGTCGACCGGCACTGGCGGGTCAAGTGGTCCCCCAAGGCCGTCCACCCCGACCTGACCGCGACCACCGCCTTCGCGCTGAAGACGAAGTGGCCGGAACGCGCCGCGGTCACCTCGGCGAACGGCGACCGCATCGACGGCGCCGACGTGGGCGGATCGGTGCAGCAGCTCGTCGGCTACCTGGAGAAGGCCACGGCGAAGAGCGCCGCGAAGCTGGGCGTCCCCTACAAGGTCGGTGACGCGGTCGGCGCGAGCGGATTGCAGCACACCTTCCAGGAGCGCCTGGCCGGCACCCCGGACACCGAGGTCGAGCTCGTCGGCGCCGACAAGAAGACGGTCAAGACGCTCGGCACGATCGAGGGCAAGGCCGGCGAGGCCCTGGAGACCAGCCTGGACATGCGGGTCCAGCGGGCCGCGGTCGAGGCCGTCCGCGGCGTGAAGAAGACCACCTCCCTGGTCGCGATCAGGCCCTCGTCCGGCGAGATCCTCGCGGTGGTGAACAACCAGGGCGGCTTCAACCGGGCTCTCGACGGCAACTATCCCCCCGGCTCGACCTTCAAGGCGGTCACCGCCGTGGGGCTGCTGGCCGAGGGGATGAGCCCCGGCGACCGGGTCACCTGCCCCAAGAACGTCACGGTCGGCGGCCTGCCGATCCGCAACTCCAACCACGACGCCTACGGCGCGGTGTCGCTGTCCGACTCCTTCGCCTACTCCTGCAACACCACCTTCGCCCCGCTGGCCAAGGAACGGCTGAGCGCCGACAAGCTGCTGAGCACCGCGGAGCTGTTCGGTTTCAACAAGCCGCTCAACATCGGCGTCGTGGCCGCCAAGGGCAGCTTCCCCAAGGCCGAGAGCGACGCGGAACTGGCCGCGGAGTCGTTCGGCCAGGGCCGGATCACCGCCAGCCCGCTGATGATGGCCTCGGTCGCCGCCGCGCTGGCCGACGGCACCTGGCGCCCGCCGACCCTGGCCCCCTCGATCAAGCAGGAGGCGCAGCCGCAGGCCCTCCCCGAGGACGTCGTCTCGAACATGCACCAGATGATGTCCGCGGTCGTCACCAAGGGCACCGCCAAGGACGCGGGCCTTCCCCGGGGCACCCGGGGCAAGACCGGGACCGCCGAGTACGGCGAGCAGGGAAACCTGAAGACCCACGCCTGGTTCATCGGCTTCCGCGGCGAGGTGGCCTTCGCGGTGATCGTCGAGGAGGGCTCGGGCGGCGGCTCGGTCGCCGCCCCGGTGGCCGCCGACTTCCTGCGGGCCCTCGGCTGACAGCGACCTCCCCGGACGGGCCGGGGCATGCCCCCTCACCTCGGCCTCGGTTTTTACCTCCGAGGTATTTCCGCGCTCGCGGACTCATGTGAAAGCCTTCACAAAGTATCCCCCTGCCGTTGGGACCGCCTTGTGACGATCCTGATCACCTCATCCCTCGAATCGCCGACGTCCCTCGAATCGCCGACATCGCTCGCGTCACCTGCGCCACCCGCGCCGCCCGGGTTCCGGGCACCCGGTCTGGAACTGTTCGACTTCCCCCCGCTGTGGACGGGCGCGCCGTACTGGCTGACCAAACCGACCCTGATGGCCGTCCTGGCCGTGACCCTGGTCTGCGGCGTCTGCTGGGCGGCCTTCGCCAACCCCAAGGTGGTGCCGCGCGGCCTGCAGAACGTGGTCGAGCTGGGCTACGTGTTCGTCCGCGACCAGGTGGCCCGCCCGTTCCTCGGCAAGGACGCCGACCGGTGGATGGGGCTGCTGCTCAGCGTCTTCTTCCTGGTCTGGATCTGGAACCTGATGGGCGTGGTCCCGCTCGTCCAGATCCCCGTCTCCTCGTTCCTGGCCTTCCCCGCGGTGATCGCGGTGAGCGTCTACGTCCTGAAGATCTATCTCGGCGTCAAGCGGCACGGCGCCGCCGGCTACATTCGCGGGCTGTTCCCGCGCGGGCTGCCCGTCCTGGCGTACGTGCTGGTCATCCCGCTGGAGCTGCTCTACACCTTCGTGAGCTCGCTGTTCGCGCACATGTTGCGGCTGGCCGCCAACATGTTCGCCGGCCATCTCATCCTGGCGTTCTTCAGCATGGCCGGCTTCTGGTTCCTGTTCGAGGATCCCACCCCGCTGGGCGTGCCGGTCGGCGTGGCCGGCGTGCTGATGGCGATCGTCATCACGGCCCTGGAGATGTTCGTCCAGTTCCTGCAGGCGTTCCTGTTCACGCTGCTGACCGCGATGTTCATCGGCACCGCGCTCAACCCCGACCACTGATCGCCCCGGGCACCCGGGGTGACCGGGACTCCGTACGATCAGCACCGCGCCGTCAGCCGCCGTCACCCTCACTCCGGTGATCGCGGCGGCGGTCAACGGGGTGACGTGACGGCCACGATCACAGCGGGAGCGCCGCGGCCGCCTCATGACGCAGGACCATGACGAGAAGCGTGGCGATCAGTGTCGCGATCAGCAACCAGCTGAACATGATGATGACCGTCGAGCGGCGGAGACGCCTGGAGGACCGGTCTCGCCCCTTCTTGGTGCCACGCCTGCGGCCGGCGCCCTCTTTGCGCTGGACACGCTCGTTGAACGACTCCAGCCGGGCGGCGAGCCGTGGATCCTCGTCGATGAGGTGGCGCTCGATCTGCAGCAGCATGCGCTCCTCGTCTTGCGACCAGGCCATGCCTCACCTCCCCGGAACGCAAGCCGTGTGCGGACGTTCTGCCCAATCGTGAAGATCATTATCCTTTCCGAGGGCTTTGATTTACCTCTTCTTTTCACGGGCGCAATCCGAGCACGCGATCATGCCCTCGCGCGGGGCCGATACGGTCCCGGCGAGAGTGTCGGGCGATTCCCAGCCTTCTCCGCGATCTCGACATTCCACCGCCTCCGGACCTCCTCCGGCGCGCCGCCGGGCAGGTCGCGGCCACTTTCCGTGATGCCGCCCCCACGCCTGGCGGCAGCGTAACGTCAAGCCTTCTTGACGTCAGGGTAGCTTGACGCGATGCTTGGGACATGTTCACACCAGACAGCCTTGAGGGTGACTTCACGCTCCTGACCGCCGCCGCCCGCTACGACGAGCTTCGCGTGCGCGACGCCCTGGCTCCGGCGGCGGGCGATGCCACCGGCGGAGAGCACCCCGACGACCCCAACGACCCCGCCGATCCCGAGACGCCGCCCCTCAGCCGCGACGAGGTGCTGGAGCTCCTCTCGCTCGGGGAGGTGGTCGCGCGCAAGGCGGGCTACGGGCGCCAGCTCGCCGTACGGTCCGCGCGGGCCGCGGGCGCGTCGTGGTCGCAGATCGGCGCGGCCCTGGGCACGAGCAAGCAGGCCGCGTGGGAGGCGCACGGCCGGTGGATCGACGACCAGGCCGAGCAGCACCGGCGCAGCGGCTACGAGGGCATGAGCGAGCGCGACGCGGCGGCCGCGCGGGCCCTCGCCGGAGACCCCGACGGCGAGAGCGGGGCATGAGCGGGAGAGCCCTCCCGGACCCGCCACCCGGCCGTTCACCGGCGGGGCGGCGGGTCCGGGAGGACTCACGACGGCACCGGCACGGCCCGCACCGGACCACGCGAGGCCCCGCTCAGCCGAGCAAAACCGTCACCCCGCCCGCACCGACCGCCCCACGCCACCGGCACGGCCCGCACCGGACCACGCGAGGCCCGGCTCAGCCGAGCGGGGCCGTCACCGTGCCCGCGCCGACCGTCTTTCCGCCCTCGCGGATCGCGAAGCCGAGACCGGCCTCCAGTGCCACCGGCCTGCCGAGCTCGACGGTCACCTCGATCGTCTCGCCGGGCAGCGCGAGGCCGGTGCCGCCCAGGTCCATCCGGCCCGGCACGTCGGTCGTCCGCAGGTAGAACTGCGGGCGATACCCCGTCTGGACGGCACCGCTCCGCCCGCCCTCCCGCCCGGTCAGGAGATAGACGCGGGCGGTGAACGCGCGGTGGGCGGTCTGGGTGCCGGGGGCGGCCAGCACCTGGCCGCGCCGTACCTGCTCGCGCCGGATCCCGCGCAGCAGCAGCGCCGCGTTGTCACCGGCCTCGCCCCGCTCCATGGTCTTGCCGAAGGTCTCGACCCCGGTGACGACGGCGGTGAAGCCCTCGCCGAGCCCGACGGCCTGGACGGTGTCGCCGACCTTGACCGTGCCGCGCTCGATCGCCCCGGTGACGACCGTGCCCCGCCCGGTGACGGTGAGCACGTTCTCCACCGGGAGCAGGAACGGGGCACCGGTGTAGCGGACCGGCACCGGGACGTGGTCGTCGACCGCCTGGAGCAGCGCCTCGATCGACGCCACCCACTCCGGGTCGCCCTCCAGCGCCCGCAGCCCGGAGACCCTGACGACGGGCACGTCCAGGTAGCCGTGCCCGGCGAGCAGTTCCCGCAGCTCCAGCTCGACGAGGTCGGCCAGCTCCGGGTCGGCCCCGTCGGACTTGTTGAGCGCGACCACGACGTGCTCGACACCCACCCGCCGCGCGAGCAGCACGTGCTCGCGGGTCTGCGGCATGATCCCGTCCAGCGCGGACACCACCAGGATCGCCCCGTCGAGCTGTGCCGCCCCCGTGATCATGTTCTTCACGTAGTCGGCGTGGCCCGGCATGTCCACGTGCGCGTAGTGCCGCGTGGCCGTCTCGTACTCGACGTGGGAGATGTTGATGGTGATGCCCCGCGTCGCCTCCTCGGGAGCCCGGTCGATCCGGTCGAACGGCACGTACCTCGCGCCGCCCCGCTCGCTGAGCACCTTGGTGATCGCCGCGGTGAGCGTGGTCTTGCCGTGGTCGACGTGTCCCATCGTGCCGATGTTGAGGTGCGGCTTGCTCCGCACGTAAGCCTGCTTGGCCATGGCTGTTTCTTTTCCTCGATGCTCGCCTGTGGCGGCGACCCGTGCTCGGCCGACCCCTCCCCGCCGGGTCACCCGGGACTCACGGGAAGGGGTCAGCGCTCCGCGCCGTCGAGCCGCGGTGCGGCGAACATCAGGGCACGCTCCGGCGCGCCCGCGGTGGCGGGCGTCGCGAGGATGGCGTGCCGGAACATGCGTTCATGGTCGGGTACGGCCGGATGGAGCCGCAACCGGATTTCCGGCCCGCCCCGCCCGAGCCTCGCCCGATCACACTCCGTGTCTGATTGGCCACAGATCGTGGATGATTGATGCGCGTAAAGGGTATTAAACATCCCTGAATGCCTAATCAACGGCATCGTCCATCAGGCACAACAGGGGGAAACGATGACGGACTCCAAGGATGACAAGGATTCCAAGAACAAGGCCGTGAAGGGCTCGGGGAAGAGCAAGAAGGCCGCGATCAAGGCGACACGTTCGGCGAAGGAGGCGAAGAAACAGGCCGGACAGGCCGGACAGGCCGGACAGCCCGAGGCCAGGGTGCCGGAGACGGGGGCCGCCTACCCGGGTGGGCGGGCCGCCCAGCCGCCGAGGGCGTGAAATCATGATCGGGTGACCGGGGTGAAACCCGGTCACCCGATCATGGAGTGACACGATGCCCGCCTACCTTCGATTTCCGACGATCTTCGGTGACATGGTCGTCTTCGCGGCCGAGGACGACCTGTGGATGGTCACCGCCAACGGCGGGCGGGCCTTCCGGCTGACCGCCGGGGTCGCCGAGGCGGGGTATCCGCGCTTCTCCCCCGGCGGCGACCGGCTCGCCTTCGTCGGCCGCGAGGAGGGGCCGGAGGAGGTCTACGTGATGCCCGCCGACGGCGGCGCGGCCCAGCGGGTGACCTACCACGGGGCACGTTCCAGCGTCACCGGCTGGGATCCCACCGGCGGCATCGTCTACGCCAGCGACCAGGGCCAGCCCTTCGACGGCCGTACCTGGCTGCACCGGGTGGAGCCGGGCGGGGTGCCGGAGCGCCTGCCGTACGGCCCGGCCAACACCATCTCGTACGGCCCCCGGATCGTGCTCGGCCGCAACACCGCCGATCCCGCCCGGTGGAAGCGCTACCGGGGCGGCACCATGGGCGACCTGTGGATCGAGTCCGGCGGGGACGGGCGGTTCCGGCGGCTCATCGCACTGCCCGGCAACCTCGCCTCGCCCCGCTGGGCCGGGGACCGGGTCTACTTCATCTCCGACCACGAGGGCGTCGGCAACGTCTACTCCTGCGACGCGGACGGCGGCGGCCTGCGCAGGCACTCCGACCACACCGACTACTACGCCCGCAACCTGTCGGGCGACGACCGCAGGCTGGTCTACCACGCCGGGGGCGAGCTCTACCTGGTGGAGGACGGGGAGTCGCGCCCGATCGAGGTGCGGCTGCGCAGCTCGCGCACCCAGCGCAACCGCCGTTTCGCCTCGGCCGAGGACTTCCTGGACAGCGCGACCCTCAGCCCCGACGGCGTCGGCCTGGCCGTCACCACCCGGGGCAAGGCGTTCTCCTTCGCCGCCTGGGAGGGTCCGGTGCGCCAGCACGGGGCGCTGTACGGGGTGCGGTACCGGCTGCTGAACTGGCTCAACGACGGCGAGCGGCTGGTGGCGGCGGCCAGCGACGAGGGTGACCGCGAGGTGCTGACGGTGCTCACCGCCGACGGCGTCACCGAGCCCGTCAGGCTCGACCACCTCGACACCGGCCGCGCCATCGAGCTGGAGGTCTCCCCCACGGCCGACCTGATCGCGGTGGCCAACCACCGCAACGAGCTGATCCTGGTCGACCTCGCGCCCGGCCCCGCGGCCGATCAGGCGTCCGGCGAGGTCTCCGGCCGTACGGGCGGGGAAGGCCTGGCGCGGGGCAGGGTGATCGACTCCAGCGGGTTCGACGCGATCGAGGACCTGGCCTGGTCCCCCGACGGCCGCTGGCTGGCGTACGCCTGCCGCGACACCGCGCAGACGACGGCGGTGAAGCTGTGCAGGGTCGAGACGGGCGAGACGTTCTTCGCGACCCGGCCGGTGCTGTGGGATGCCCGCCCCGCCTTCGACCCCGGCGGCGACTACCTCTACTTCATCGGCCAGCGCGTCTTCAATCCGGTCTACGACGAGCTCCACTTCGACCTGGGCTTCCCCCTGGGCTCCCGCCCCTACGCGGTCGCGCTGCGCGCCGACGTCGCCTCGCCCTTCGTCCCCGAGCCCCGGCCGCTCGGGGACGACGACGATGACGACGGCGGGAACGACGAGGACGAGGGGCCGCCCGAGGTGGTCATCGACCTGGAGGGCATCGAGAACCGGGTCGTCGTCTTCCCGGTCCCCGAGGGGCGTTACGACGCCATCGCGGGGATCAAGGGCAAGGCCGTCTACCTGACCTTCCCCGTCGAGGGCAGCCTCGGCGACGACTACGCCGACTCCTCCGACGGCACCCTGCACGTCTACGACTTCGCCAAGCAGAAGCAGGAGACCCTGGTCGGGGACGTGTCGGAGTTCGAGCTCGGCCGCGACGGGAGCACGCTGCTCTACCAGTCGGGCAAGCGGCTGCGGATGGTCAAGGCGGGCGAGGAGCCCGAGGAGGACGACGCTCCGGGCCGTACGAGCGGGTGGGTGGACCTGTCCAGGGTCAAGGTGTCCATCCGGCCCGAGGCGGAGTGGCGGCAGATGTTCAGGGAGGCCTGGCGGCTGCAGCGGGAGAACTTCTGGACCGAGGACATGGCCGGGCTCGACTGGGACGGCGTCTACCGGCGCTACCTGCCGCTGGTCGACAGGGTGACCACCCGGGGCGAGTTCTCCGACCTGCTGTGGGAGCTGCTCGGCGAGCTGGGCACCTCCCACGCCTACGAGAGCGGCGGCGCCTACCGGTCCCGGCCGCACTACCGGCAGGGCAAGCTGGGCGTCGACTGGGCCTTCGCGGACGGCGTTCACCGGATCGCGAGGATCGTCGGCGGCGACCGGTGGAATCCCGAGGCGACCTCGCCGCTCAACCGCCTCGGGGTGGACGTACGGCCGGGTGACGCGGTGCTGGCCGTCAACGGCCAGCCCGTCGGCGCGGACGCGAGCCCGGACGAGCTGCTGGTCAACCAGGCCGACCAGGAGGTCCAGCTGACGATCCGGCGCGGGGAGGACACGCGGACCGTCACCGTGCGGGCCATCGGCGACGAGCAGCCGGGCCGCTACCGCGACTGGGTGGAGGCCAACCGGGCCCGCTGCCACGAGCTCGGCGGCGGCCGGATCGGCTACCTGCACATCCCCGACATGGGCCCGGAGGGCTACGCCGAGTTCCACCGGGGCTTCCTCGCCGAGTACGACCGCGAGGCCCTCGTGGTCGACGTCCGCTTCAACGGCGGCGGCCACGTGTCGGCGCTGCTGCTGGAGAAGCTGGCCCGGCGCCGCCTGGGCTACAACTTCCCGCGCTGGGGCGTGCCCGAGCCCTACCCCGACGAGTCGCCGCGCGGCCCGATGGTGGCTATCACCAACGAGTGGGCGGGCTCCGACGGCGACATCTTCAGCCACACCTTCAAGCTGCTGGGCCTGGGCCCCCTGATCGGCAAGCGCACCTGGGGCGGGGTGATCGGCATCTGGCCCCGGCACCACCTGGCCGACGGCACGGTCACCACGCAGCCGGAGTTCTCCTTCGCCTTCGACGACGTGGGCTGGCGGGTGGAGAACTACGGCACCGACCCCGACATCGAGGTCGACATCACCCCGCAGGACTACGCGGCGGGGGTGGACACCCAGCTGGACCGGGCCATCGAGGCCGCCAAGGAACGCCTGGTCCTCCATCCGCCCCACACCCCCAATCCGGCGGCCAGGCCCCGGCTGGTGGTACCGCGCCTGCCGCCCCGCCAGCGTCCCCTCTGACGAGGCATGTACGTACCACCGGGCCGGCGCCCTCCGCCCCGGTCGCGTTCCGCCGCAAAGCGGGCGCCGCTCTTTTGAACCGCGCCGGAAAAGCGGTCCCGCGCGGCGAGGGCCTCGACCTGTCCGGCGATCACGCGGCCCGGCCGCCGGGGGCGATATAGGTCCCGGGCGACGCCGGGTGGCCGACAAACCGGTTGCCCTCGCGGACGGCCGTCTGCTGGACTGCTGACGACGTCGAATCGATCAAGGAGAAGAAAATGCGCAAAGCGTTCATGTCCCCCCAGAAAGGAAATTCCATCTATTTCAAGGACATGACGCTTAGTGATAACGCTCACCCCAGAGATTCCGGCGCATGCGGGCGCCGATAGGACAGGCCTGACCGAGCGGCCGCTCCACGCCGCCGGGGCCGTCGACGAGATCGGCGGTGTCCACGACTCCGGCGACGATTCGCCTTCGGCCGCGCGCGTCGGCGACGAGACCGCGCCTTCCTGCGGCCGGCTCCGGCGCGAGCCCGCGGCGCGGGGGCGGGTCTGACCGATGGCCACTCCGACCTCCGTCACACCCGGCGCCTCCACCCGGCGCCGCGCCGCCGGCACCCCCGGCCCGCACCCCGCCTCCGGCGCCTTCGCCCGGCGCGCCGTTCTACGTCACCTTCGCCCGGGACGCCGCTCCGCCGTGGCCATCGCCGCCGCCATCGCCGCCGCGACGGCGCTGCCGCTGGCGGCACCCCAGATCACCCGTCGCTTCGTCGACGACGCGATCGGCGGGGCAGGCACCCGTCACCTCACGCTGATCGCCCTCGGCTACCTCACGCTCGCCGTCGCCGGGCAGGTCGCCCGCATGGTCACCGCCTGGCTCGCGAGCCGTCTCGCCTGGGACGGCACGAACCGGCTGCGGGAGAGACTCGCCGAGCACGCGCTCGGCCTCGACATGGACTACCACGGCCGGCGAACGCCCGGCGAGATGATCGAGCGGGTGGACGGCGACGTGGTCGCGGTGGCCGAGTTCGTCGTCGCCTTCCTGCTGGACATCGTGGCCGGTCTCCTGCTCCTCGCCGGGGTGCTCGTCGTCGTGTTCACCGTCGACGCGCGTCTCGGCGGCGTGCTGCTGGCGTACTGCGTGCTGATCGGGTTCGGCATGGCCCGCGCGCAGAGGCTGGCCGTACCGTCGGCCACCCGCTCGCGGGCGGAGATGGCGGCGCTCTTCGGCGGCCTCGAGGAACGGCTGGCCGGTGTGGAGGACATCCGGGCCAACGGCGCCGGGGAGCACGCCGTGAACCGCTTCCACCGGGCCTCCGCGACCTTGTACCGCGCGGAGTTCCGGGACGCGCGGATCGGGACCGGTATCCTCGCGGGCACGACGGTGGCGTTCGCGGCCGGCACGGCGATCGTGCTCGGCCTCGCCGCGTGGACCCGGGAGTCCGGGACGCTCACGGTCGGCACCGCCGTGCTGCTCTTCCAGTACACGCAGATGGTGCGCGCGCCGTTCGAGCGGCTGATCGACCAGCTGAGGCAGTACCAGACGGCGCTGGCCAGCATCGCGCGCATCGGCGACCTGCTGGCCGAGCGGCGCACGCTCCCCGAGCCCGCCGACCCGCTGCCGCTGCCCGCCTCAGGACCGCTCGGCCTGCGCCTCGAGGGCGTGGGCTTCGCGTACGCCGACGACGACGAACAGGTGCTGTCGGACATCACGATCACGCTGGCCCCGGGCGAGACACTCGGTCTGGTGGGCCGTACGGGCAGCGGCAAGACGACCGTCGCCCGGATGGTGCTGCGCCTGTACGACCCGACCGAGGGCACCGTACGGGTCGGTGGGCTGGATCTGCGGGACGTCGATCCCGCGTCGCTGCGCGAGCGGATGTGCGTGGTCACCCAGGACGTGCGGCTCTTCGCCGCCAGCGTCAGGGACAATCTCACCCTCTTCAGGCCGCCGGCCGACGACGACCGGCTACGCGCCGTCCTGGCCGGTGTCGGCCTCGGCGACTGGCTGGCCGCCCTGCCCGACGGGCTCGACACCCAGCTGGGCGGCGCCTCGGCAAGCGGGGTCTCGGCCGGGGAGGCGCAGCTGCTCGCGTTCGCGCGGGTGTTCCTCACCGACCCCGGGCTCGTGGTGTTGGACGAGGCGTCCAGCCGGCTCGATCCGGCCACCGAGCGGCATGTCGAGGAGAGCGTCGACCGGCTGCTCGCCGGCCGGACCGGCGTGCTCATCGCGCACCGGCTCTCCTCCCTGTCCAGGGTGGACAAGATCGCCGTCATCGACCGGGGCAGGGTCGTCGAGTACGGCCACCGCGAGGATCTCGTCGCGGATCCGCGCAGCCGGTTCGCCCGGATGCTGGACGTCGCGGGGGTGGTCCGATGAGGCCCGTGACGCTGGTGGCCACCCGGCTCGCCCGCTTCGACCTGCGCCGTTACCTGATCGGCGCCCTGCTGTGGATGCCGGTCAGCGTCATCCCGCTCGCCGGCGGGCTGGTGCTGCAGCGGCTCTTCGACCAGATCAGCGGGCAGCGCGCCGCGAGCCTGGAGCAGTCGCTGTGGCTGTGCGCGGCGTTCGTGGGCGTGGAGGTGGTCCGCGGCCTGGTGATCGTCGTCGCCTGGTCCTACGGGGTCTACTGGTGGTGCGCCGCCGCGACCCTCCTGCGGGCCAACGCGTTGCGCTCGATCCTCACCGCGCGCGGGCCCGCCGCGACCCGGCTGCCGCACTCGCCGGGCGAGGCGGTCGCCCGCTTCCGCGACGACGTGAGTGACCTGGTCAACCTCACCGACGAGAGCGTCCCGCTGGCCGGTTCGGCTCTCTTCGGCGGCGCCGCCCTGGTGATCATGGCCTCGATCGACCCCGTCATCACCCTGGTGCTGGTGGTGCCGATGATCGCGGTCGGCGTGCTGAGCCGGTCGCTGAACAAGGTGATCCGGCGGCTGCACCGGCGGGCCCGGGTGCTCGGCGCGGCCGTCACGGCCCACATCGGCGAGACCTTCGGCGGCGTACTGGCGATCAAGACCGCCGGGGCCGAGGACGCGGTGCTGGAACGCCTGCGCGAGCACAACCTCGGGCGGCGCGACGCCGCCGTCAAGGACCGGCTGGCGACCGACATGCTCGACACCGCGACGGGCGCGACCGTCGAGATCAGCATCGGTCTCGTGCTGCTCCTGTGCGCGTCGGCGATGCGCCGCGGCGACTTCACCGTGGGCGATCTCGCGCTGTTCACCACTTATGTCGGCTGGCTGACGGCGCTGCCTCGCACCATCGGCGCGATCCTCTACCGCCTGCCCCAGGGCGCGGTCGCCACCGAACGGCTCACCCGGCTGATGGCGCCGTACGAGGACGCCGGCGACCTGTCGCGAGGCAACGACGTCCGGTTCAACAGGGAACCTCCTCCCGCCGTGACGGCGCCACCGGATCGCGGCGACGCGCTCCAGTTCCTCGAGGCGCGCGGGCTGACCGTGCGCCACGGCGGGAGCGGCCGGGGCGTGCGGGCGGTCGACCTGCGGGTGGCGCGGGGGTCGTTCACGGTGATCACCGGCGCCGTCGGCTCGGGCAAGACCACCCTGGTCCGCGCCCTGCTCGGCCTGGTGCCGCTGGACGCCGGGACGATCGCCTGGAACGGCCGGCGTGTCGACGATCCGGGGACGTTCCTGGTCCCCGGCCGCGCGGCGTACGCGAGCCAGGTCCCCCGGCTGTTCTCGGAATCGCTGCGGGAGAACCTGCTCCTGGGCCTGCCCGCGGACGACGACCGGCTCGCCCTGGCGCTGGAACTGGCCGCGTTCGAGGAGGACCTGGCCGGGATGCCGGAGGGCATGGACACGCTCGTCGGTCCCCGTGGCGTACGGCTGTCCGGGGGTCAGGCGCAGCGGGCGACCGCGGCGCGGGCGCTGGTCAGGGCACCGGAGCTGCTGGTCGTCGACGACCTGTCGTCGGCTCTGGACGTGGAGACCGAGAAGCTGCTGTGGGACCGGATCGCCGACGCCGCCCGCGACGGGCGCGGTCCGGAAACGCTGCTGGTGGTCTCCCACCGGCAGGCGGCGCTGGAGCGGGCCGACCAGGTCGTGGTCCTCGACCGCGGCCGGGTCGCCGGCCACGGCCCGCTCGGCGAGCTGCTGGAGAACTGCCCGGAGATGCGGCGGCTGTGGAGCGAGGAACGTGTCGCCGAGGCTGGGGAACGGCCGGACCCCGGCACGCCGGGCGCGGGGTGGCGCGGCGGACCGGGCGGTTTCCCGTGACGTGTCGGCGGCGGGCCCGGCCGGGGCCGCGCGGCGCCGGCCGTCGACCGGGCGGCCGCCCGGCCCGGCGGGCCCGGCCGCGTGGCCGTACCAGGACCTCGGCGCGCTCCCGGCTCAGGTCCCTCGGCGCTCCCGGCTCAGGTCTCTCAGCGCGCTCCCGGCTCAGGGCAGCGAGGCCGGCAGCCCGAGGGGGGCGAAGTGGCCGGGGCCGACGAACGAGGTGATCTCGGCGATCCGTTCGTCGCGCAGGGTGAACACGTCGATCGACCAGGCGAGGTGGGCGGCGGCGTCCTCATTCCAGAGGTAGGAGCCCACTGCGGGCTGGCCGTTCGCGGTGACCGGGAGGTGACGCCAGCTGCCGCACGTGGTCAGCGGGACCCGCACGGCGAAGTCGGTGACGGCCTCCAGGCCGCGGTACCAGTGCGCCATCGGCGGCATCGACCAGGTGACGTCCTCGGTCAGCAGCGCGACCAGGGCGTCGGCGTCCCCGCGTTCCAGCGCGGAGGAGTAGCCGGCGACGATCTCCCGTACACGGGCGTCGCCGATCTTCCGCAGCGTCGGCTGCTGGGTGCGGGGGAAGACCTTGTCCGCGACGACCTTGCGCGCTCGCGCCAGGGCGCTGTTCACCGACGTGGTGGTGGTGTCCATCGTGGTGGCGATCTCGGCGGCGGAGAAGCCGAGAACCTCGAACAGCAGCAGCGCGGCCCGCTGGTTGCCCGGCAGGTGCTGCAGGGCCGCGACGAAGGCGAGCTCGACGGCTTCGCGCTGCTCGTAGCGTGCGCCCGGACCGGCCGGGTCGTCGGTGAGGCCCGCGTCGGGGTAGGGGCCCAGCCAGGCGACGTCGGTCAACGGGGCGTCTCCGAGCACGGCGTGGTCGCTGGAGGGGCCGAGGTCGACGGGCAACGCCCGCCTGCCCCGAGTGGCGACGATGTCCAGGCAGGTGCGGGTGGCCACGGTGTAGAGCCACGAGCGCAACGAGCTGCGGCCCTCGAAGCGCGCGATTCCCCGCCAGGCCCGCAGCAGGGCGTCCTGCAGGGCGTCGTCGGCGTCGTGGGTGGAGCCGAGCATGCAGTAGCAGTGGGCGTGCAGCTCGCGACGCAACGGCTCCACGAGACGGGTGAACGCGGCGTCGTCTCCGCCACGCGCCCGGATCAGATCGTCATCACCGCCACGCGCCCGGACCGGGCCGGCGTCCCCGGTGTCTTCCGTCGCCCTGCCCGCGGTCCGCGAAGAAATCTCCCTCACGAACGACGATTCTGCCTCACGCCGGCAGTCTTCCCTTCGACCGAGCACCACGGCACCGTTCCGAACCGTTCCAGGAGGCCGCCATGAACCCCACGCCGATCGTCACCGCCGATTACCTCAAGGTCCCCGACGCCACGCTCTACTACGAGGTGCGGGGCCAGGGGCCCCTCGTGGTGCTCGTCGGCGCCCCGATGCACGCCGCGCACTTCGCGCCGCTGGCCGGCCTGCTCGCCGACGACCACACCGTGCTCACCACCGACCCCCGGGGCGTCAACCGCAGTTCCCTCGACGAACCCGGTCAGGACTCGACCCCGCAAATGCGCGCCGACGACCTCTCCCGGCTCCTGACCCACCTCGGCGCCGGTCCGGCCGCCGTCTTCGGTTCCAGCGGCGGCGCCGTCACCGCGCTCGCGCTCGCCGTCGCCCACCCCGAGCAGGTGCGCACCGTGATCGCGCACGAGCCCCCGCTGAACCGCCTGCTCGACGACCCCAAGGAGCGCGACGCCGCGGTCGAGGACATCATCGCCACCTACGTCTCCGGCGACGTTGCGGGGGCCTGGACCAAGTTCATGATCAACGCCAACATCCCGATGCCCGATTTCGAGGAGCCGGAGGGCGGTCCCGCGGAGGCGCCGACCGAGCCCGATCCGCAGCAGGTCGCGGACGAGCGCTTCTGGTTCCTGCACGAGATGCGCGCGACCACCCGCTGGGAGCCCGACATCGCCGCCCTGCGTGCCGGGACGGGCTCCGTCGTGGTCGGTATCGGGGAGGAGTCTGCGGGCCAGCTCTGCGACCACGCGTCGACCGCACTCGCCGCGGCGCTCGGCACGAAGCCGACGTACTTCCCCGGCGGCCACATCGCCTTCGCCGACGACCCCGACGGATTCGCCTCCCGGCTGCGCGAGGTCCTGCGGGAGAACGGGGTCCCGCGGGAGAACTGAGCGACGACGCCGTGAGCACGTAAGAGAACGTACGAGGCGTACGAGGCGTACGAGGACGCACGGCCGCGTGCTCGCATGTGACGGACCCCGCCAGCGGGGACGGGGGTCCGTCACGGCGGTGGGGGGCGTCGGTCAGGCGAGGTTCAGCTGCCAGGAGACGCCGAAGCGGTCATTGGTCCAGCCGAAGCGCTTGCTGAAGCCGTAGGAGCCGAGCGGCATCAGCGGCTCGCCGTTCTCCGACAGGGCCGCGTACAGGCGCTCGATCTCCGCCTCCGACTCGCACTGCACGTACAGCGAGATCGACGGGGTGAAGCCGAAGGCGTGCTGCACGTTGCTGTCGATGGCCATGTACTCCCCGCCCGCCAGCGTGAACGTGGCGTGCTGCACGCTGCCCTCCGTACCGGGCCCCTCGGGGCCGTAGCGGGCGATGGCGAGGATTTCGGCGTCGTCGAACAGCGACATGTAGAAGGTCATCGCCTCCTCGGCGGTGCCCTGGAACATCAGGAAAGTAGTGATCTTCTGCGACATCGGGGGAACTCCTGGCAGCGGGTGTGAAGGACGAGGCCGTCCCCGGTCACGGGGGCGGCCTTCTCGTCGGCGGCTCCGGCCCGGATTCGCCGAGGGCTTCGAACGTGTGCTCGATGACTATTTCAAGAACAACTTATATAAGTCAAACACGATACAGCGATGGGCGGGATCCGCGATGCCCCTTCGCCCGGCCACCGGCACTGCCATCCCCCCGGGCCGCGAGCGAGCCGGAACGCCGAGCCACATCCTCAGCAAATCGTTTCAATTGCCACATCAGCCACTCTCGACGAAGTGGTGGAGGCGGAATACGGTTATCTGCATGCCGGGCGAACAGGTAAAAACCCCCATATTTACCGTCTCTTCTGGTTTCTTCAGTCGTGCGCGCACGGTGGCGCCACCGACCTGGAGCCGCTGGCTGATCCCCCCGGCGGCACTCTCGGTGCACCTCGCCATCGGCCAGGCCTACGCGTGGAGCGTCTTCAAGCCGCCTCTGGAGTCGGCGCTTCACCTTTCCGGCACGGCCAGCGCCCTGCCCTTCCAGGTGGGCATCGTCATGCTCGGCCTGTCGGCCGCGTTCGGGGGAACACTGGTCGAGCGCAACGGCCCGCGCTGGGCGATGTCCGTCTCCATGGTCTGCTTCTCCCTGGGCTTCCTGATCTCCGCGCTCGGCGTGGCCACCGGGCAGTACTGGCTGGTCGTCCTGGGGTATGGCTTCGTGGGCGGGATCGGTCTCGGCATCGGCTACATCTCACCGGTGTCCACCCTGATCAAGTGGTTCCCCGACCGGCCGGGCATGGCCACGGGCATCGCCATCATGGGATTCGGCGGAGGGGCCCTCATCGCCTCACCGTGGTCCACGCAGATGCTCGACACGTTCGGCACCGGCACGGGCGGGATAGCCACGACCTTCCTGGTGCACGGCCTGGTCTACGCGGGCTTCATGTCGATGGGCGTGCTCCTGATCAGGGTTCCGCCGGAGGGCTGGCGGCCACGAGGCTGGGAACCGGCGAAGGCCGCCACCCGCCCGCTGGTCACCGCCGCCGACGTCTCCGCGCGCAACGCGATCCGCACGCCGCAGTTCTGGCTCCTGTGGGTCGTGCTGTGCTTCAACGTCACCGCGGGCATCGGCATCCTGGAGAAGGCCGCGCCGATGATCAAAGATTTCTTCGCGAACACCACCGTGCCGGTCACGACCGCCGCGGCGGCGGGCTTCGTGGCCCTGCTGTCCCTGGCGAACATGGCGGGGCGCTTCGTGTGGTCCTCGACCTCGGACCTGATCGGCCGTAGGAACATGTACCGCGTCTACCTCGGCGTCGGCGCCCTCTTCTACCTCGCGATCGCCCTGGCCGGGGACTCCCACAAATTCCTGTTCATCCTCTGCGCGCTGGGCATCCTGTCCTTCTACGGCGGAGGATTCGCCACCGTGCCGGCCTACCTGAAGGACCTGTTCGGGACGTACCAGGTGGGAGCCATCCACGGCCGGCTGCTGACGGCCTGGTCCACCGCCGGCGTCCTCGGGCCGCTGATCGTCAACGCCATCGCCGACTCGCAGAAGGCGGCGGGCCGGTCGGGACCGGCGCTCTACACGACATCCCTCTACATCATGATCGGGCTGCTGGCGGTCGGCTTCCTGGCCAACGAGCTGATCCGCCCGGTGCATCCCGTTCACCACGAAAAACCCGTACCCCACGAAATTCGGCACGAAAGAGGAGGCGACGCGTGACAGCGGACGACCGCGCCCCGGCCGGGAACACCCCCTTGATGATCCTGGCCTGGTCCTGGGTCGGTCTCCCCTTCGCCTACGGCGTCTACGAGCTGTTCCAGAAGCTCACCCAGCTCTTCGGCGGCTGATGCCGGCCGACACCCCTCGCGTGTTTTTCGAGGAGAAGATGATCCTGTTGTCCGGTGACGCCCACGGCGGAGGCATGTCGCGTGGCTCCGTCATCGAGCGGATCTCCTGGGCCAACGGCTTGCCGGCCAACAGGACCCACAGCGAGCATGCCGGTCGTGCGCTCTTCTCAGCCGTCGCCGACCTGAGCGGCATGACCGGCTGGACGTCATACGACGCGGACACCTGCCAGGACGCCGCCCGCCATCTGGCCCTTCAGGCCACGAAGGAATCGGACAGGCTACGACTGCGGCGGGTGGGGCATTGGACTTCTAATCCGACGGTCGCAGGTTCGAATCCCGCAGGGTGCGCAACCGAGACCAGGTCATCTACGCGCTGACCTGGTCTTTCGCTTACCAGGGGCACGCACCCCTCATGCAGCCGCAGGTGGCCGAAAGCAGCCGTATGCCACCGGTCGCGGAACATACGCGGAATGGATCCGGCCCCGTTTCCCAGGTGAGCCCGAGGTTTCCGGAGCCCCGAGGAGCGATTCCGAGGCTGGAACGGCGAAGGACTCCGAGGTGTTCCGGGGTCCTTCCATGGAGCATGATCCGCATCACGTGACGAGCGCGGCCAAGATTCTTTGGTTGGCCACCTCGCGCTGGCCGTTGATGCACTTGGCGTAGACCCGGAGCAGCACGTCCACCTGTGTCCTGCGCGCTCTGCCCCGTCGGGCGCTGTCGCCCGGCATTGAGGTGCCACCGCAGGCTGCTACCAGCCGGTGCGGTGCATCGTCCATGTGATGGCCGCCGCGGCGGCTCTGCGCTGGTAGCCGCGTAGGTGTGGAACGCCCGGCGGTGCGGGTTGTCGGCTCATCCGGGTCCAGTATCCGGCGAACGCCGCCGCGTAGCTGGTGATCACCTCTGGCGTGGCGAGGTTCCAAGCCGGGAATTCAGCCAGGACTTTCTCCGCCGCTTCGGGAGAGTGGCCGGTCATGATCAGGTGAGGGACGAGATCGGTGATGTCCTGCCAGGCGGCTCCTTGGCAGGGCTGTGCCCAATCCACGACGACCGCGGTGGTGTCGCTCGCGGTGATGATCAGGTTGTCGGGCCGGATGTCCCCGTGGATCAGCGTCGCGCCGTCCGCGTCGCGCATCCAGCGGGTCTCCAGGTCGGCGAGCGCTTGAATATGGCGTCCCTCCCAGTCACCCAGATCCTGGGGAGGAGAAAGGAACAGGTCACGCCAGCCGTGTAGCTGGTGCGTCCGGGTGGCGGAGGCGAGCGGAAGGCCGGGGATCGGGTTCGGTGTCAGCAGGACGGCCATGCTGGAAAGGGCCGACGCGACGGTGAGGACGTCCGGCGAGCCCGGGGTCAGGTCGGGATGGCGCCCTTCGATGTCATCGAAGATGAGAATCGTCCACCCGGCTGCCGCGCCGTGCCATCGCAGTCACGGGCTCGGCACACCGGAGGGAAGACGTCCTGAGGTTTCGGCTTCGACCAGGTATTTGGCGGCCAGGACGTGGTCGTCCGGGACCGCCTTGACGAACACTCGATCGGAGATGAGGCTGAGACGCGCCGCGACCCCCGGTGTGAAACCGCCGCTCTGCACGTCCGCCCTGACAACGGGCGAACCAAGGTGGGTGGCGAGGAAGTCGCGCAGCTCGCGGGAAAGGTCGTCCCATGAGGGGCGTACGGCGGTGAAGCCGAGCGGTGGATCACCGAACCGATCGAATGACATGGAAAAGGCCCTGTACGTGTTGGGATGGATCGGATGCGGACGCGATCTCGCCGAGCGGGACGGGACGCTGTCTCGTCTATCCCCGCTCGGCGCCGATAGCTCGCTGTTCGGTGGCGGGTAAGGGCACGGGTTCACCGTACCGGCCGGTGGTGTTCAGCCGAGGTCGAGATGGTGGAGGTAGGCGTCGATGGACAGGCGCAGGGGACTTACCGCGTCCGGGGCCGCGCGCTGGGCCAGTGCCAGGATCCGTTCGATGGAGTTCTTCAAGGACGCGACGGTGGGGGTCGGCGGGGAGGTGATCAGTACTTCCAGCTCCCGGAGGCAGGAGCGGCCGATGGGAGTGGCACCGATGTCAGTGTCGAGGTGATACCAGCCGTAAAACACCGTCCGTGGGGACAGAGCGGTCCGGATCAGGGAGCGGGCCGCGGTGTGAAGCATGTGCGTCTCGGCGTAGGCCATGAACTTCTGCCCCCGGGCGATCCGTTTGTGGATCATCCAGCCCAGCACCAGCGCTTCGACGATGAGTTGCTCGCACGTGGGCGGGGTGGCCAGATGGTCGGTGACGAACTGGGCCACGGCCGGATCAGATGTCTCGTGCTTGGCGTGGGGGGTGGTGTAGATGATGTGGCCGTGGGTCGAGGCGGTGATGTCGTCGATCCTGTCGGAAGGAGCCACGTACAGGTCGAGCTGGTGGAGCTTGCCGTCGGCCTCGATCAGGTGCACATAGCCGAGGCCACCCATGCGGGGCACGATCTTGTCGGGCCAGCCAGGCATGATCGCGCCGAACTCGGTGACGGCGAGCGCGTCGAGCATGTTGACGAACTCGGCGAAGGCCGATGGTGCGACTCCCACGACGAGATCCACGTCGGAGAGCCGGTCGGAGGTTCCACGAGCGAAGGATCCCCGAATGAGCAGTTGGGTGACGGCAGGGCAGGCGACGAGGTGATTGATCGCGTTTTCCATGACGGCGAACTGGCCGGGCCGGTTCACCGCGGCAAGCCGGTCGATGGCCTCATGACAGGTGTCGAACATGGGTTTCCTTTCTCGGTCGTCGGTCTTCTCAGCTGATGTCCGTACCGAGCAGGACGGATTTTCGATCACGCCACATCTCGGCGGTTCGCGTCGCGCCGCTGTGCTCGTACAGCTCACTGATCAGGTCGTAGGCGCGCCCTTCGGGAAGGGCGTGGGTGAAGAACAGCCGCAGCAGGTGCCGCTCGGCCGCCTGGCCGTATCCGAACCGGATCAGCGCGCGTGCCTGCTCGACCTTTCGCCGGAGCACGTCGTCGTCGAGGTGCGGCAGGTGGCGTACGTAATCGTCCGGAAGCTGTTGTCCTCTGGTCAGTTCAACCAACTCAGGGCTGGCATAGCAGTCCAGGATCAGATGGAAGCGGGTCGGCCCGTACAGGTTGCAGGCCCCGTGCGCGAAGGTCGGAGTGAGCCGCCATATATTGCCCGTGGTCAGGTGGACCGCTGAGCCCGCGAGGACCAGATAGGCCGAGGAACTGGTGATGAGGGGGATGTGCAGCCGGTGCCGTTCGACGGATCGCAGCTCTCCGTAGTCGCGGTGCTCCCATAGGAAAGCCCTTGCGTCGAGGCGGGCGATCCGCGCCCACATGTACCGCAACCCGAGCGTGGACAGGAGCCGCCGGGTGGCCGGCATCGACGCCAGCAGGGCGGTCTCCACGGGATCGCAGTCGGTGATGGTCACGTCGGTGGCGTCGCCGGTCATGTTCAGCAGCGACAGCGTCCCCCAGCCACCCGACTGGTATTCGCCGTATTGGGCGACCCACCCTTCTGGGACGGTCAGTGTCTCGTGGCGGACACGTTCCAACACGTCGGCGTCGATCGTCCCGGTGCAGGCGACCTGCTGTGCCAGGGAGGTCATCACGGGCGTCCTTTCTCGTACGGCTGTTTCTCCGATGTGGATTGCTCTGGTCTCTCCGTCTCGGAACAAAGCCGAGGCGCAGGCACGTCAGCACGGGACGACATGGTCGGCCAGGATCACGTCGGCCAGCAGCGGCAGTTCGCCGCCCAGCACCGTGGCGAGAGGGCGGGCGCGCAGGATCGCGTAGTGCTCGGCGAGCCGTTCGGCGGCCACGGTCGACGCTGCCGCGGACGTGAGCAGGGAACCGCCGGAATGGCTGAGCCTGGGAGTGGTCCACCAGAACTTCTCACCGTCGGTGTAGACCAGCAGCCCGTAATAGACCGACAGCACGGCCTTCCCACAACGGAGTTGGTGGACGTCGGCCGAGATGCCGTAAGTACTGTCCAGCAGGGCGGCCAGCTCCTCGGCGAGACGAAAGGCGGGAGACCGCTCGCCAGGTCGAGCGGTGCCGGTCTGGTTCGCGGTCGGCGGCGGATCGGTGGTGATCGACGACGCGACGGCGTGCGTCTGGGAAACGGGCCTGCCGTCGTACCCGCTCATGAGGGCGTCACCTCGCGGGGATGCGCTCACGCCACGGCCTCCCGTCGTGTTGTCGCGGCAGGAAGGTGTCCGGCGAATGGCCCCGGTCGTGAACGACGGGGACCGGTACCGGCCGTGCGTGACGCCCGGGGCGTACGTACGTGAGCGAACACGACGGGCGGCTGGACTTTCGACGGCCGTGACACCATCGCCGGCAGTGGACCGCACAGGCCGAGGCGCCGCCGTACGGTCATGCGCGCTTGCACTTGCCGGGGAGTGGGCTGCTCCCACAGATGGTCGCGGCGATGGGGAAGGCTGTGCGCCTCGTGGGCGTAGGGGGCGTGTCCGCACCAGCGACAGCCGAGCGGCAAGGGCGGGGCGTCCGCTCTCCAGCGGACACGAATGGTTCTAGCCTTGGTCATGGGTCAGGACTCGCTTCCTGGTCAAGGGACCCGTACGGCGTTGCGAGCACCTGCGGGTCCCGTCTGTTCAAGAGACCGTCCTCTAATCACATGGTGTAAAGCTGTGTATGGGCAGGTGGTGTTAGGGGAAACTGAGGGAGACGGGCGTTTCCCCTTTGGTCCGAGGTGCGCGATGAAGGAGCTTCCGGAATGGGCCGTTCGACTCCGTGTTGAGCGATGCGCCCAACTTTGGTCGCAAAAGGAAATGGCGAAGCGCCTGACCGAGGTGGCTGACGAATGGACACGCGAACGCCTACCGGTCAGAGATTCCCTGGTGCGTTCGATCAAGGGATGGGAAGCGGGTAGGCACAAGCCCAAGAATCCTTACCTCACGCTCTACTGCCGGGTGTTCGACATGACCGAAGCGGAACTCTTCGCCATCGGGGAAACGGCTCAGGTCCGCCTACCGGCTGTTTCCGATGACGGAGGTCTCCCAGTTCAAGGCTTCGCGCGAGTGCCGCGTGCCCGTATGGACGCGGCCGTGGTCGAGGCGCTGGTCTCGGCGTACATCGGCCTTGTGCCGAACGCCTCCAATCTGGAGAGATCGCCGCAGAGTAGTCTCGTTCGGGAAGAAACTCATGGAGACGACATGGACACGGAACGCCGAAGGCTCCTTCAGCTTGCCGTCGCGAGCGCCGGAATCGGAATGCTCGGCGAGCCGGTTCGCCACCTGCTCGACCTGTCTCTCAATCACGACTTCCGAAGCATCGAGGAATGGGAACTGGCATCCAGCGATCACTTGTACGCGCTTCGAACCCGTGCACCCGCGCAGGTCGTAGCCGATCTTGTCATCGATCTGCTCGCTGTGCGACGGCAGATGGAGATGTCCTCTCCCGTCGAAGTAGTCGAACTACAACGGGTCATGGCAGGGCTCTCCACGATCCACGCCAACGCCTTGACCCGCCTGGGTGATCATGGAGCCGCCATCCGCTGGTGGCACACGACCCGTCATGCGGCCGACGCCTCGGGAGATCGGGAGTTACGCCTGTTGGTTCGGTGCGAGGAGGCAGGCCACGGCCTCTACGGACAGCGCGCCCCGGAGACGGTCCTGCGCCTCGTCCGCAATGCGAAGCAGATCGGCGGTGGACCTTCTGTCGACCTGATGTCCACCCAGGCGAAGGCCCTTACTCTCCTCGGCAGACACGACGAGGCACGCGAAGCGCTGAACGTTCTTCTCGACCTGACAACAAAGGGTTCCACCGGAGATTCCTTGGGCTTCTGGAAGGAAAGCCAGATCCATTTCACGGAGAGCTGGGTTCACGCCGGCGCGGGCGATGAGAACAAGGCAGACAAAGCCCGAGAGAACGTCCTGAGACTCAGCACGGATTATCAGTATCGGGCTAATGTGCTCCTTCATGAGGCACACTGCACGGTCGTCAGAGGAGGCATCGACGAAGGCATGCGACAGGCGGCGGCGGTGATAGCCCCTCTCCCTCCCGCCTACCGGAGTAACCACATCATCGAAACCGGACGGATGCTGCTCCGCGCTGTTCCCTTTGACCAGCAGAACCGCCCGGCTATCGGCGAGTTTCGTGAGGTGTTGGCCGACAAGGTCACTAGGTAGGTGCCTTCGGCGGGCTTCGGTCAGGTCGGCGCCATGTCGATTAAGATCCTGATCAGCGAAGCGCCGCGTGCCCACATAAAGTTGATTCGGGAGCGGGTGAAAACTTCGCCCCTGCAGTTCGTGCACCGGTTGATGCCCCTTACGCATCACTGCTGAGGGCTATCGGACTACCCGTGCATGGTTGCTCACCCGCGAAGTGGCCGCCCTCGGTAACCGGCGCACCATCGAGGTGATGCACCAGGCCGAAGAGTCATACGTCCGAGCCCGCCCCCACCGCGAACGCGCCTGGACCCGCTTCCTGGACCCCGGCCGCATGGCAGCCTTCCAGCTCTCCACCTACGTGCGACTCGGCGACGAGCACCACGTCATCGAAGCCGGCCAGACCGCCCTGTCGGCCGTTGCTCAGGAGAGCGACCACAAGAAGGCCGCGATCGTCTACGCCGACATCGCCCAGGCCCAACTCCAGATCGGCGACATTGCCGAAGGAATCACCTACGCCCGCCGCGCTCTGGAGTCCGCCCAGCGCAGCGAATCCACCTGGGGGATCGAACACCTCGCCACCGTGGAGAAGGCCCTGGCACCCCACACCGACCAGGCTGCCCGCGAGCTGCTCGGTGACATCGCCGCTACCCGCCGGAACGCGGGGCCGTCTCCCGCTTGATCCACTCCAGGTAGTCAGTAGTACCGGCCACGATTGCGCTGGCGATGATCTGCGGCACCTCATAGGAGTGCAACTCCCGCACACACCGAGCCAGGTCCTCGAATCGCCCGATGGTCGTCGTCATTAACAACAACCACTCGCCAGAGCGTTGGATCTTCCCGGCCCACCAGTAGGTCGACTCGATCGGCGCGACGATCTGCGCCCCCGCGGCCAGCCGACGCTCCACCACTGCCGAACAAATCCGATCGGCCTCATCACGGCTGCCGGCAGTGACGCGAACCTCGATGCAATCCGAAGTGTTTTGGATCATGCCAACACACTGCCGAATTGTTCTCATAGGTATCAAGGGCGGCGCTGCGCGCCGCCTCGCCGCCTCCGCTCGGCGGCCAGGCATGCGGCCTGGGGGCCGGTCCCGGCCGCCGGACGGCCCGGCCGCACCAGCGACAGGATCTTGACCTCATTACTACTTGCGACACCATCGAGACAGAGCGCGGATCACGGCTGGAATGTCCTCCGACCGAGCTCTCTTCAGCGCGTAGAACCCCAGGATCAACCACACCAGCAAAAATCCGATCCCGACAACCACACTTGCAGTAGCGAACCATGCAAGAAGTCCAGACATAGAGCACTCCGAAAGACCATGACGATCTTTCGGGCTCTCGTGTGGGTCACGATCCCCGCCTTGCCCAATGCCCTTCGGGTGGATTCCATGGCTACCTGCGGCTTCATGATCGACCCCAGGACACGGTACCCAGCCGTTACGCATAGTCCTGTCGCCCAAGATGGACGAACTTCGGTCATCACTTTCAAGTTACCTCAATTGCCGCCGACGGGGGCGCTCCGGCTCCGGGATGATCGCCGCGCGGGCCTGGGGGTCGTAGGTGGCTGAGGTGGAAGCCTGATCAGGCGGGCGAGGTAGCGCAGGGACGCAGGCGAGTGCTGCCGGGATCGGCATTATTAGGCCCTTGAGCCGTCCACCCACGCCCAAACGATCACCAGCGCTTCGGGATTGGTCACTGCCCTGTTGATGGCTTCCAGAATCTCCGGCTCGTTCTCCAGGTACATAGGGTCGAACGGGCGCAGAACAAGTTCGTTAGTTTCCCAATTGGGGGATTCCATGGTCACGGACACGGGGAGGTTCTCATTGGTCGTTTTCCACCCACGGCCACCCAAGTGTTTCATGGCTTTCTTGACCGAGTCCGTGCTGTTCTTGCCTCGGGTACCGACTACAAGTGTGGTGATGACATCAGTGGTGCCCTCGTAGTAACCGTTTGAGGTCGACTCGCCCAGGACTCCTCCAATGCTGCGCGCCTCATTAAGTACTGCAGGGTCTACCCGAAGAGTCGTGTGAGTGAGCCCGCAGCTTGCAACCAGCACACCACCGATCAAGAGGGTAATGGCCATCATCCGGACATGGCCTACCTGTCTCCGATGGAGGCGTACGCGCTCAGATAAGGACATGGCGGGCGTGCTCGCTTCCGACGGCGCTGCAGGAGAAGGGAGCACGATCATCTCGTGCGCCATCGACCTGGACAAGCCACTGGAGCGCGAGACCAACGCCTGCTTGGTGCGGCTGACCGATTGGCGAGCAGGTGATTCACCGAGCTTCCTGGGAGCCACCGGAACGGACGATCATGAACTGCGGCGAACGGCGACGTACGATGAGGATGTCGCCAGACGAGGTGGCGGACGCCTACGAACGCCCATAAAGATCGTTTAGGGGCCTACGGATTAGAAGGCCCAGGCCACACCGCTCGCATCCGGTACAGGTCGGCGCCCAAAGGGAACCATGGGATGTGTGGAGACGGGAAGATACTCCTATGCGCTACAAGGCCGGGAGCGCCGAGGTGCCGCCCCTCATCCACCGCTTCGTCACCACAAAAGGAAGCGTCACTCCAGAGGGGAAATCATCGCGACGGTACATGAAACTCCTCGGCGGTAATTTCCTCCGCCTGCCTAGTGCGGTAACCACATACGTTCGCCGGGTCGGCGACACGCCGGCTGGGGCTCCTGCCACGCCCGAGTGCTCGTTC
>NZ_JBPJUQ010000027.1:0-116409 GCF_051192615.1 Streptosporangium sp. G11 | reverse complement strand
TAACCCACAGCGAGATCAGTACGCCTCCATCGTCAGCCGATCAATCAACCCGGCTAACGTACGTGGTCACCGCACTAGTGAGCTCGTCATTCTCCGCGATCCACTTCTGAAGGTCGTCACCGACGACGGCAAGAAGCCACGAACGGCCTACCCGATTCGTGGCCTTGCGGAGCTCCTGCCTCTCGTCGTGCTCCTCAGCCACCTTGATCATGACCGGCGTACGGATCAACCGGTACTCGTTCTTGTCGAGGGGATTCCGACGGCGCGACTCCAAGACACCGGCCTCCTTGAGCTCGTCCAGGTAGACCCGAATCTGGCGATCCTTCACGCCCAGGTACTTGGCCAGCGCGCTCTGAGAGGAGATGATCCACTCGTAATCACGGCCGATCCGGTCGAGCATGAGCCAGAGTCGGAGAGCGCCGGACGAAATCGGGCTGGCCGTCAGGGAGATGAAGACCTTGGCCCAAGCCTTTCGGCTCACCTTGTCCTTGTACCGACCACGGTAGGTATCGTCCTCAAACTCGACCCTGATTAGCTCGTACTGGTTGCCGCCCCTGGTTCTGATGACCTTGATCAGCCCGAGCTCCTGCAGAGCCGACACCTCGCGCTTGATCGTCGCGACGCTCAGGTTGGTCCATTCGGCAAGCTCTTTATTTGTCACAATCGGCCAGAATTCCCGGGTCCAACGGGCGTACAGAACAGCCAGCAGGCGGATCCCGTTGTGTGAAATCTGGTCCGACCAGATGAACGTTTCGGGGAGCGAGCCGAAATATTTTTCAACGCTCTGACCTGCTACTATGGTCACAGATGAAGTCCTATCCTTCGTCTCACGGCCCGAAGTGTTCCAGCACTTGCGGGCCTTTTTGTGGCCGCTTTCAGCCCAATCAAACGGTACCAGGGTGCGCCTTCCGGACATGAATGCCAAAGCAGCCAGCGATTGTTTCCGGGCCATAAAAATGGCTCTTAAGTTCGGGTTTTTGTAAGGTCTCCACAAAAGTCAGTAACTATAGGAGGCCTAAAGTTTGTACGCCGGAGAACCCGCAGGTCAGGCCCACATAGCTCATAGGGCACCGCTGGACCGGCTCACAGAGCACCGCTGGAATGGCTCACAGGAGACCGGTTGGATAGCTCACAGAGTGCCTGCTATAAGGAGAAGTCTTATAGAGAGAAGATCCATACAGAGAAGAGCTAGAGCACCATCGCGCTGCGCGCGCTGGTGTGCAGGAACAAACCTCCGAAGTCCGAGGAACGAGGCCGGTAGGAATGGAATGGGCCCCATAGTGAGCTGGGGACGGACTGCCTGGCCATCTATACGGTCTTCGGCCGATATTTATGAGGGGACACTGGGATTCCTCGGCTATGTCTTCGGCTCCGGCCAACAACGCGGCATGGAGGTCGAGACGCTCCGGCTGCCGTCACCGGCCCTGCCGGTTCCCTAGCTCACACCTGGGACATCGAGTCCCGACGTACGGCCGAGCGGTCATGCCTCGTCCTCGCCGTAGTAGAAGTCGGCGTCCTCCTCGGAGTTCCCCAGCGCTAGGAACTCCTCCCGGGTCATGTCGCCAGGCTCCAGCGACGTCCCCGGACTATCCCACTCTGGACCATCGGCGGCGGCGGAGTCGAAGTCATCGATCATGCGCCGACCCTACTGCCGGAAAGGAGGGGAGGCCGTAGACGAGCGGTTGTCCTGATCGAAGCGGCGGACATCAGACGGAGCTTCGGGGCCGGTATCAGAAGCATCCATGGAATGGCAAATAACTTAGTAACTGGTCATAATGTGAAATTTCATACTTCCCAAAGGGCTTGCGTTTAGCAACTGTCCCCTCCGTACCCTCGTGTCCGTGATCAACTGGACAAATGCGGAAGCGGTGAATGACTCTTTCGTGCGTGCGATTCTCGTGCCCTTGTCGATCGGGGTGGTTGACGTTCCCGGTGCACCCGGTGTTGCCCTCGCTGGTGCCGACAATGATCTGGCGGCCGTGTGAGCGAGTACCAGCACGCTGCCCTTGTCCGCGAAATCATCAGCGGCTTCCCGCCGCTCACGACCGAGCAGAAGGCTCGCATCTCGATCCTGTTGGGCAGCGCGGTCCCAGCTGCCTCCGATGAGCTGGCGAGCACCAGCGACGCTGCCTGACTCCTGGGCGTCATGGTCGCGGCAAGTCGGCTCAGCCGTAGCGTGTGCGTGAGCCGGGACGAAGCCGGCGGAGGCACATGGTCACCGCTTCGGTTCGATCTTCACCGAGGTGGGGTCGAAGTAGCTGCCGTCGGCGGCCCGCCCCTGTCGGGCCGGAAGGATCGTCACGGTCATCAACGCGTCGAGGATGGCACGCTTCCGGCCGAGGTCCAGCCCTTTCCACGTGGCCCGTGTGTCCTCCGTGCCGACGACTCCGGCGAAGACGCTCCCTTGACTCGCTGCGGTGATCCGGCTCTCGACCTTCTCAAGCTGACTGCGGAGACGGGTGCTGCCTGTCACGAGCTGGCGAGCGTCGATCGCCCCGTCAGCGTGCAACATCGCCAGCTCGTCAAGCCGCGCTCGCAGAGTTACGGCTTCGACGTGCAAGGGAGCAACGTCTTCGCCTCGGTCTTGAAGGGGCAGCTCAACTGCGTCGGGTTGGGAAAGGCGTTCGACGACCAGTTCCTCTACGAACTCGTCCAGAGGCGCTGCCGTCCGCGTGACGTGGTTGCCCGGACGCCTCGGCTCTCCGCGTGGCGGGCGGCACCGATAGCACGGGTTCCGGTCCCCGCCGGAGCGGGAGCAGATAACCGTCTCCCCACACCCCCCGCAGATATAGAGGCCGGACCCGAGCCACCGTGCCCGGTTGCCCGGGGTCGTCTTGCGCCCGGGGTCATCCAGCAGCGCGACGACTGCCCGCCACGACTCTTCAGGGACGATGGCAGGCCACGAGGCCTTGCCCACGACCTCGCCCTTATATACGGCCAGACCGGCGTTCCTGGCGCGCTTGAGCACGTCCCTAAGCTCGACCGTGCTCCACTCCTTCCCGCGCGACGTCCAGACACCCGCCGCGTTGAGCGACCGGACGGCAGACCGGAGACTCGCCCCCGCGAGAAGGGCCTCAGTCGCTTTGACGATCTCCGCCGCCTCGGTCGGCTCCACCGTAACGCCGTCCTTCAGGAAGCCGAACGGGCGGATCCCGCCGCCGTACTCGCCGTTGGTTGCCATGCGCAGGCGGGCGTTTGCGACGCGGCGACTCGTGTCCCGGGACGCCTTGTTGGCCACAGCCACCATGACCCGCGCCATGGTGATACCGGCGTCGTTATCGAGTTGCAGCGACCCAGTGACCGACGCCACTGGGGGCCGTGGCTTCCGCATTTCAACGGCGTCGATCAGGTCTTCGAGGTCGCGGGGATCGCGGGTGGCCCGGTCGAGGTCGTAGGCAATCAGCCCATCGGCCTCGCCTGTCGACAGCCACGCGATCGTGTCGCGCAGACCCGGGCGGACGGTCCGCAGGCCGTAGGTGCCGTCCGGGAGCTGGATCTTTCGCCGCTTGTAGGCGGACACGTCGTTCTCCACCACGACTTTCCAGACCTTCCAACCGTGGCGGTCGGCCCACCGACGTCCGTGCTGCTCCTGGTCGTCGACTCCGGTGGTGTCCTCGTCGCGGGCGTCGCTGATTCGGCACAAGATTACGGCGCGCTGGGGGGTGTACTCGCTCATGGTGTTTAATGGTGTCATACGGAGCCCTTCGGTAAGACGACCATGCTCTCCGCCCTGCTCTCCCTGGCCCACCCTGGGGAGAGACTGCTGCTGGTCGAGGACTCCGCGGAGCTGAGGCCGCTTCACCCCCACGTCGTCCGCCTGGAGTCGCGCCCGGCCAACCTTGAGGGCGCGGGTGGTGTCGGCCTGCGCGACCTCGTCCGTCAGGCCCTGCGGATGCGCCCCGATCGGCTTGTCGTCGGAGAGGTTCGAGGGGCCGAAGTGGTTGAGCTCCTCAGCGCCTTGAACACCGGTCACGAGGGGGGCTGCGGCACCCTGCACGCCAACACCGCGACCGATGTGCCTCCCCGCCTGGAAGCACTGGGATGCGCGGCGGGCCTCAGCCGGGAGGCGGTTCACAGCCAGATCGCCGCCGCTCTGGACGTTGTCATCCACCTGGCCCGCGACCACGCCGACGGCCGTCGCCGGGTCGCCGAGATCTGCATGATGGTCCGCCGCCCCTCGGGGCTGGTCGAGGCCGAATCGGCCCTCACCTTCGCCCCGGACGGTCGGGTGACTCCAGGCCCGGGCCTGCCCGCTCTCGCGGCCCGAGCGCCCGGCATCCACACCTCGCCGGTTCTTCGTCGCGGGCCTCGTGTCCCGTCCCCTCCGCCGCAGCCGTACGGGTTTCCCGGAGCGTCCCGGGTCGAGGCTCCTTCACCGGTCACTTCCTCCGGGGGCGCTCCCCGCCGAGGTGTCGCCTCCGCACATCCCGGCAGTTCGTCTCCGGAGACCGGAGATTTTTCACGTCATCCTCCTTCACGTCCGCGAGAGTCATCGCTCGACGTCGCGGATTCATGTCCGGCGGTGTTCGCGCCCCATCGCCGCCGGAAGCCTCACCCGGACGTCCCAGATCCTCCGGGCTGCAACGAGCCGATGTCGCGACCGACGTCGTGGCCGCTGTCACGGCCGGCGCCATGATGGTGACCGCCCTGGTTCTCGCCGCTCTGGCGGCGTGGTTGTGGGCGGGAGCGGACCCGGGCACCGCCCGCCTGCGCCGGATGAGGCGTCGCCGCCCGGCGGCGTCGGGTTCTCTTCGAGAGAGGTTCACCGCCCGGGCACGGCCTTCCAGGCGTGCGGACGCCTGGCGGGTCGCGTCGATCGAGCTGTGCCAGGGTCTCGCCGCCGAGCTGGCGGCGGGGCGGACGGCGGGTGAGGCGCTGGCGCGGGCCGTGGGGGCGGCGGGGTTCCCCGATCCCGTGGCCCTGCGCCCGCTGGCCGCGGCCGCGAGAGACGGGGGCGACGTCCCCGCCGCCCTGCTGGCCGTGGCACCCGAACACGGAGGTGAGGCATTCCGGGGGCTCGCCGCCTGCTGGAAGGTGAGCGTGACCGCCGGGGCGGGCCTGGCCGTTCTCGTCGATCGTGTCGCCGGTTCCCTGCGTGAGGCGCAGGCTCATCGTCACGACGTCGCCGCCCAGCTCGCCGGTCCCCGCGCCACGGCCCGGCTGCTGGCGGGCCTGCCCGTTCTCGGCCTGCTGATGGCTGCCGGTCTCGGCATGCGCCCCCTGCACTTCCTGTTCGGCAGCCCGGCGGGCGTCGGCTGCCTGGTTGTCGGCCTCACACTCGACGCCTGCGGGCTGTGGTGGACCCACCGCCTGGTCATTCGTGCCCAGCAGGTCTGACGGTCATCTGCCAGGTCCGTCTGATCCGGTCCGCGTGGCCAGGTCCGTCTGATCCGGTCCGCGTGGCCAGGTCCGTCTGATCCGGTCCGCGTGGCCAGGTCTGTGTGACCCGGCCCGTCTGGTCCGGTCCGCGTGGTCCGGTCCACGTGACCAAGTCCACACGGCCAAATCCGCGAGGAGGAGAGAGATGATCATCTTGCTGGCCATGGTGCTCGCCGGAATCGCCGCTCGGCTGTGGAGCACCCGGAGAGAACCCGCCGACCGGCTCCGTCGCGCATGGAGCTCACTCCATCCGGCCAGGTTCCCGGGAATGCGGCAGAAGGTCGAAGCGCCCACGTTTTCCCCGCCCATGGGGACGGCTCGTGATCCCTCTCCGCGAACGATTCGCGGTGCGCCACCGCGAGCGATTGGCAGCGCGCCACCGCCAACGGCTCACGATGCGTTCGTGGGCGTGGCTCGCCATACGTCCGCAAGCGCGGCTCGCGATGCGTCCGAGGGGAGGACCTGCGATGCGTCCGCGGGGATGGCCCGCTACGCGTCCGCGGGGAGGGCTCGCGAGCCGAGGGGGAGGCGACGGCCGGGCCGGGGCGAGCTCGTGACGGCTTTCGCCCCGGGGCTGGCGGCGTTCCTGGCCGTGGGCGGTCTGCCGGGAGCGGTCGCGGGCGTCGTCGGTTTCTGGATCGCGCTGGCGGTCCTGCGGAGGCGGGAACCACCCGAACTGCGGGAGGAACGCCGGCGGGTTACGGCGGATCTGCCGCTGGCGGCCGACCTCATGGTCGCCTGCCTGCGCGCCGGCCAGCCCATCACCGGGGCCATCGACGTCACGGTGGAGGCGATCGGCGGGCCGCTCGGCGAGAGACTGGCCTGGGTGAGCGGCCAGCTGAGGCTGGGAGCCGCGCCGGAGAGCCGCCTGGCAGGCACTGGCCTCCGAGCGCTCGCTCGCCTCTCTGGCGCGGGCCATGAGCCGGGCCGCGCTGAGTGGTGCACCGGTGGCCGATGTCCTCACCAGGCTGTCCGACGACTCCCGCCATGCCGCCCGCGCCGCGTCGTCGGCGGCCGCCCAGCGGGTCGGGGTCCAGGCCGTCGCTCCCCTGGGGCTGTGTTTTCTGCCCGCCTTCGTCTTTCTGGGGATCATCCCTGTCGTGGCCGGTCTCGCCGGCGAGGTGCTGCTCCCCTAAGTTATCCACAGGTTTTTCCCCGCCAGTGCAGGGTTATCCACAGAAAAGCAGTGATGCCTGTGGATAGAGCTTCGGGAACTTCCCCAGCTAGGGCCTGAAACAGCTCCTCGCGACAGAAGGGGGCTGTTTCGTGCTTTCCATAGCCATTCCCTGCTTTCCGGGCTGTGGACAACCTGGGTTTTCCACAGAATGCCGTTCGGGCCAACAGGGCCGAGGGTGCATGGAGAACCCTGGCGTGACCGATGCCGGGCGGCGGGTCCGGTGGAAATCTCCAGGAGGAGCAGATGGCTCAAACGAGTGCTGTTCACGCGCGGCGCGGTTGGTCGCGGTGGTCACGGTGGCCGCGTGCCCGATGGGCACTGCTGACCACCGGTGCACATCGTGACCGAGGCATGTCCACCGCCGAGTACGCGGTCGGAACGATCGCCGCCTGCGCTTTCGCCGCACTTCTCTTCAAGGTGGTGACGAGTTCCGACGTCCAGCAGATGATCACAGCTCTGATCAACCGAGCGCTCACCGTGGCCGGATGATCCTCCCGGCGTCGGTGACCTCCTTCCGCCGGTCCAGAGGTTCGGTGACGGCGGAGACGGCCGCGGCTCTGCCTGCCCTCATGGTCGTGCTGGGAGCCGGGCTGTGGGCCGTGGCGGCGGTCGAGGCACAGCTGGAGTGCGTGGACGCCGCGCGGGCCGGGGCCCGGGCCGCCTCGCGCGGCGAATCCCTTGAGCGGGTCCGAGGCGGCGTCCTGTCCGTGGCTCCGGCGGGTGCCGTGGTCGAGGTGACCCGGAGCGCGGAGATGGCGCGGGTGGAGGTGTCCGTGAGCGTCAGGCCTCGCTGGGGCGCCTCGCTCCCGAGCGTGACCGTTCACGCGACCGCCGTGTCCATCACAGAGCCGGGGGCGGAGCGATAGGCCATGGCCCACTCACCGACCGTGGCTGCGGCGGCGCGGGTCATGTGCCAACCAGGGGGCGGGAAACCGGGAAATCGGGCCAGGGGGCGAGAGGAGAGGAGACGTCCATGGCAAGGCAAGAAATCGGGACGGACAGGAGAAGGGAGATCGGGGCGGATATGAGGGGAGAGGCCGATATGGATAGGAGGAGGGAGGTCGGGCCAGGGACGAGTGGAGGGGGCGGGGCGAGGATGAGCGGAGGGAAAGCGCAGCGGGGGTCGGCGACGAGCGGAGGGGGCGGGACGAGAACGAGTGGAGGGAACGCGCAGCGGGGGTCGGCGACGATCTGGACGATCGGGCTCATGGCGCTGGTCTTCGCGGTAGCGGCGGCGGTCGTGTTCGCGGGCATGGCCAGGGTCGTGCGCCATCGGGCGCAGAGTGCCGCCGACCTGAGCGCGCTCGCCGCCGCCCGGCTGGCCCTCGCGGATCCGCGCCGGAGCTGCGTGAGGGCCTCCTCGCTCGCCGCGGACAACGAGGCCAGGGTCACCCGCTGTTCTCTCGGCGATGGCGGCATCGCGGACATCGAGGTGTCCATGGAGGTCTCGCTGCCCCTGAAGGGGCCGGTGGCGATCATCGCCAGGGCACGTGCGGGCCCCGTTCACATCGCTGATCCCGGCCCTTGACGGCGGGCTGACCAAAGCCGAGATCTGGCTGTCACGTCCGAGGCACGTCCTGGGAGAGCAGGACGGCGAGAAGCCGGAGGGCTCCGGCTTTGTCGAGGGGTTCGTTGCCGTTGCCGCACTTGGGAGACTGGATGCACGACGGGCAGCCGCGTTCGCACTCGCAGGAGGCGATGGCCTCGCGGGTGGCCGTGAGCCAGTCGCGCGCGCGGGCGTACCCACGTTCGGCGAAACCGGCGCCCCCCTCGTGGCCGTCGTAGACGAAGACGGTGAGCAGCCCGGTGTCGGGGTGGAGCTCTGTGGAGACGCCCCCGATGTCCCAGCGGTCGCAGGTGGCGAAGAGCGGCAGCAGGCCGATGGAGGCGTGTTCGGCCGCGTGCGCGGCGCCGCCGAGGTCCAGGCCGTCCTCTGCCAGGGGGATGATCGCCGAGGTGGGCAGCGTCCACCAGACGGCGCGGGTCCGCAGCGTGCGCGGGGGCAGGTCGAGAGGTTCGTCCCCCATGAGCTCGCCGCTCTGGGTTCGGCGCTTGAGATAGGCCACGACCTGGCTCGTCACCTCGACCGCGCCGAAATGGAGCTCTCCCTGCCCGAGGGGGTGGGAGCGCAGGGACTCGATGACCGAGATGTCGGTGACGTCCCTGGCGAAGGTCGTGTAGTCGGGAGTCCCGGCCTCGACCAGCGCGACCCCCGCCTCCAGGTCGAGCTCGGCCACCAGGAACGTCTCTCCCTGGTGCACGTAGACGGCGCCGGTGTGCACGGCGGAGTGGGCCGAGGGCTCGTCCACTGTGCCGAGCAGCCGCCCGGTGGCCATCTCGACGACCTGAACGGGCGCGGCGCCCGCTCCCCGGATGTCGGCGAGGTCGGTGGCGCGGTTCCGGCTGGTCCAGAACCAGCCCGCGGCGCGTTCCCTGAGCAGGCCGCCCCCGACCAGGTCCGCGAGCACCTCCTTGGTGGTCGGGCCGAAGATGTCCAGCTCGTCGTGGGTGAGCGGGATCTCGGCCGCGGCCGCGCACAGGTGGGGTCCCAGCACGTACGGGTTGTCGGGGTCGAGCACGATCGTCTCCACGGGACGGCCGAACAGGGCCTCCGGGTGGTGGACGAGGTAGGTGTCCAGGGGGTCGTCCCTGGCGATCAGCACCGCCAGCGCGTCCTGACCGTCCCGCCCGGCGCGCCCGGCCTGCTGCCAGAGGGAGGCGCGGGTTCCCGGCCACCCCGCGATGAGCACGGCGTCCAGCCCGGAGACGTCGACGCCGAGTTCCAGCGCGTTGGTCGTCGCCAGGCCGAGCAGCTCGCCGGAGCGCAGTGCCCTTTCCAGGCCCCTGCGATCTTCGGCCAGGTATCCCGCCCGGTAGGCCGCGACCTTGCCGGGCAGGTCCGCGGGAGCCTCCCCGTCGATGACGAGGTCCTGGAGTTTGGCCCGCGTGGTGAGGGCCACGGTCTCGGCGGCCCGGCGGGAGCGGACGAAGGCCAGGGTCCGTACGTCGGAGGCGACGAGGTCGGCCAGGAGGTCCGCGCTCTCGGCGGTCGCCGGGCGGCGGACAGGGGCGCCGCCCTCGCCGCGCAGATCGGTCAGGGGTGGCTCCCACAGCGCGAAGGTGGTTGCGCCCCGGGGGGAGGTGTCCGTGGTCACCTCGGCCATCTGGAGGCCTGTCAGGCGCCTCGCGAAGATCCCGGGCTCGCTGGCCGTCGCCGAGGAGAGCAGAAAGGTCGGCTGGGAGCCGTAGCGCGCGCAGATCCGGCGGAGGCGGCGCAGGATCTGCGCGACGTGGGAGCCGAACACGCCCCGGTAGCCGTGGCACTCGTCCACGACGACCATCCTGAGCCGCCGCCAGAAGGGCGACCACTGGGCATGGCGGGGCAGCAGGCCGCGATGGAGCATGTCCGGGTTGGTGAGGACGTAGTTGGCGTGCTTGCGCACCCAGGCCCTCTCCTCGAAGGAGGTGTCGCCGTCGTAGGTGGCGGCCCGGAGCCCGGGAGGGTCGAGCTCGCGCAGCGCGCGGAGCTGGTCCGCGGCCAGTGCCTTGCTGGGCGACAGATAGAGGATCGTGCCGCCTTCGAGCGTGGAGGAGAGTGCCGGGACCAGGTAAGAGAGGGACTTGCCCGATGCGGTCCCTGTGGAGATGATCACGTTTTGGCCACGGTGGATCAAGTCCGCGGCCTCGGCCTGATGCGGCCACAGGCCAGAAATACCGTGGTTCGCCCAGCGCGTAACCAGTCGCTGGTCGACCCAGTCCGGCCATCCGGTCTCACCCGCCTGACGTGCGGGAACGTGCTCCACGTGGGTCACGCGCTCCCGACGTGCGGGAACATTGAGGAGGCGGCTGAGTGCGGTGCCCGCTCTGAGGGGCGAGGATGAGGGCGGGGTCACTGGTTTCCAGTCTCACATCTGTGGGCAGAGTCGCCGGGAATCGTGATTTCGTATAGACACTGAGCGTACGCATGGTTGAATGCCGCGCGTCAGGGCTTGTCGTCCGGGGGTCACCCGGCCCCAGGAGGCATGCTCTAATCAGTACTTTCGCAGGCAAGGCGCTGGAGGATCTGTGGATCTGAAGTTGGACCACCATTCCGAGGACCGTCTCACCATCGTTGAGGTCGAGGGTGAGATCGATGTCTACACCGCGCCCAGATTGCGTGAGCTCCTGATCGACCTGGTCAACAAGGGGAATTTCCACCTGCTCGTCAACATGGAGAAGGTCGACTTCCTTGACTCCACGGGCCTTGGTGTCCTGGTCGGCGGGCTCAAGCGAGTTAGGGCGCACGATGGCTCACTGGAGCTTGTCTGCACCCAGGAGCGCATCCTGAAGATTTTCCGGATCACCGGGCTGACGAAGGTCTTCGGGATCTACGCCTCGGTCGACGAGGCCAAGGAAGCTCACGGTCGAGACAAGTAGTCGTGGCTACCGTCGAGTTGACGTTCAGCGCTCTCCCCGCGCATGTGCGAACGGCGCGCCTGGTGGCCACGGCTATCGCCAGGCGCACCGGCGTGCAGGAGTCGTTGCTGGACGAGGTAAGGCTCGCTGTCGGAGAGGCATGCTCACGGGCCGTGGAGGCACATCGCCTCCACTGTCCGGGAGAGCCGATCCGGATCGAGCTACGTGATGACTCGGGGCGTTTCGAGGTGACAGTCACCGACTCCGCCCCCAGTGACGAGCTGGAGCATGATCGTGCCCTTCTGGGGTTCGACGATCCGTTCGGGCAGCTTCCCGATGACCTGATGGCCGGTTTCGGCATCGCGGTCATCGCGGGGCTGGCCGACGACGTTCAGGTCTACCCGAGCCAGAAGGGCATGTGCATTCGCATGAGCTGGCCGGCGGCGACGAACGGACTGTCTCCGGTCTGACAAGAAGACTTCGGCGGCCGGGCGTGTCCACATGGACGCGCCCGGCTGTTCGTTGCAGGGAGTGGGCGGGTCGGCCGGGGGAATCCCGCGGCGTCCACGTGGACGTGCCCGGCTGTTCGCCCGTGGAGGGGTAGGCGGCCGGTTGGCCGGAAAAACCTCCCGATCCGGGAGGGGGGCCAAAGGAGACCCGCGACCCGGCTGTTCGTCCGGGAAGGTGGTCGTCGTCCGGCCGGAGGGGCCCGTGAGGCCACACGGACATGTCCGGGAGGGTTGGCGGCCGGTCGGGCCGAAGGGCCGTCTGTGACGTCCACACGGACGCGCCCGGTCGTTCCCCGAGGGGATTTTAATTTCGGACAAAACTTAATTTGAATGTTTCTTGTCTGAAATTGAGGGGAAACAGGGCTCCCGGGACAGGTGTGACGGGTGAAATGACCTCATAAGCAGGTCGGTCGCCGAGAGGTGCCGGTCGTGTCGTCAATTGGGCGCTGGCAGAGGCTTCATATCCGCGTCGTCGCTGCGTAGACTCCCGGAACCGGCCAAGGTTTATCCTTCGGAGCGGCCCGCACGCGAGCCGCACTCCGTGGGGGTCTGCAACTGGAAGCGGCACTGCCAACCATCCCGGACGTGCGCCGCTTCAGCCTCCTAACACTCACCGCAGCGCACTCCGGGCAGGACGTGTTCCCGTCTTGCCAAGGAGAGTCGGATGTCTGTGCTCCATCTCGCCGCTGCAGAGCCAGCGGTGTCCCTGAGTGGTTACCACTTCAACATCGTGATCGTGGTCGCCGTCGTCGCCCTGCTCGCACTCGCCGTCGCCGGCACGTTGGTGCGGGAGGTGCTGGCCGCCGATCAAGGCACCGAACGTATGCAGAACATCGCGAGAGCCGTCCAGGAAGGGGCTTCCGCGTACCTTACGCGGCAGTTCCGGACGCTCGCGCTATTCGTCATCCTGATCCCATTCCTGCTGTATCTTCTCCCCGCCGAGACGACCAGCGTGAGGATCGGCAGATCGGCTTTCTTCGTCGTCGGCGCGCTGTTCTCCGCGCTGACCGGATTCATCGGCATGTGGCTGGCGGTCCGTGGCAACGTCCGCGTCGCCGCCGCGGCCCGCGCGTCCGGTGAGAAGGTCGCCATGCGGATCGCCTTCCGCACCGGTGGCGTGGCCGGAATGATCACCGTTGGCCTCGGCCTCTTCGGCGCGGCCGTGGTGGTGATCACCTACGGGGGCGACGCCCCGGCCGTGCTGGAGGGCTTCGGCTTCGGCGCCGCGCTGCTCGCCATGTTCATGCGAGTCGGCGGAGGCATCTTCACCAAGGCCGCCGACGTCGGCGCCGACCTGGTCGGCAAGGTCGAGCAGGGCATTCCCGAGGACGATCCGCGCAACGCCGCCACCATCGCCGACAACGTCGGCGACAACGTGGGCGACTGCGCGGGCATGGCCGCCGACCTGTTCGAGTCCTACGCGGTCATGCTGGTCGCCAGCCTCATCCTGGGCAGGGTGGCCTTCGGCACCGAGGGACTGGTGTTCCCGCTGATCGTGCCCATGATCGGTGTGATCACGGCGATCATCGGCATCTTCGTCACCGCCCCGCGCGCCGGCGACCGCAACGCGATGGCCGCGATCAACCGGGGTTTCTTCATCTCGGCGGCCATCTCGGCGATCCTCGTCGCCGTCGCGGCCTACCTCTACCTGCCGGCCAGCTTCTCCGGCCTGACCGGTGTGAGCCCGGAGATCGCCGCGGTCACCTCGGACCCGCGCCTGATCGCGATCGGGGCGGTGCTCATCGGCCTGGTGCTGGCGAGCGCCATCCAGATCCTCACCGGCTACTTCACCGAGACGAACCGCCGCCCGGTGCGGGACATCGGCGAGAGCTCCCGTACGGGCCCCGCCACGGTCATCCTGTCCGGCATCAGCGTCGGCCTGGAGTCGGCGGTCTACTCCGCGCTGATCATCGGAGCCGCCGTCTACGGGGCCTTCCTGCTGGGCTTCGGCAACGTCACGATCGCCCTGTTCGCCGTGGCACTGGCGGGCACCGGCCTGCTGACCACGGTCGGCGTGATCGTGTCGATGGACACCTTCGGCCCGGTCTCCGACAACGCCCAGGGCATCGCCGAGATGTCCGGCGACGTCGAGGGCGAGGGCGCGCAGGTGCTCACCTCGCTGGACGCCGTCGGCAACACCACCAAGGCGATCACCAAGGGCATCGCGATCGCCACCGCCGTGCTCGCCGCGACCGCGCTGTTCGGCGCGTTCCGTACGGCGGTCGAGACCCAGCTGACGAGCGCGACGCAGAGCGTGAAGGAGGCGCTGGGCCCGTTCAGCACGTTCAGCCTGAGCGTCGACTCCCCGAACGTGCTGGTCGGTCTGATCATCGGCGCCGCGGTGGTGTTCATGTTCTCCGGCCTGGCGATCATGGCGGTCGGCCGCGCGGCCGGGCGGGTGGTCTTCGAGGTACGCGAGCAGTTCCGCACCAAGCCGGGGATCATGGCCGGGACGGAGCTGCCCGACTACGGCAGGGTCGTCGACATCTGCACCCGCGACTCGCTGCGGGAGCTGGCCACGCCCGGCCTGCTGGCCGTGCTGACCCCGATCGCCGTCGGTTTCGCCCTCGGGTACGCCCCGCTCGGCGCGTTCCTGGCCGGTGCCATCGCGTGCGGCACGCTCATGGCGGTGTTCCTGGCCAACTCCGGTGGTGCCTGGGACAACGCCAAGAAGCTGGTCGAGGACGGCCACCACGGTGGCAAGGGCTCGCCGGCCCATGAGGCCACCATCATCGGTGACACCGTCGGCGACCCGTTCAAGGACACCGCCGGACCGGCGATCAACCCGCTCCTCAAGGTGATGAACCTCGTGGCGCTGCTGATCGCTCCGGCCGTGGTGACCTACGCCGACAGCCCCGTGCTGCGCATCGGCATCACGGTGCTGGCCGTCGGCGTCGTCGTCGGCGCGGTGGTCGTCTCCAAGCGTCGTTCGGCGAGTATCGCCCCGACGGAGGAGAACAACTCCGACCGGAAGCCGGAGCCGGTCTCCAGCTGAGCAAGGTTTGACGAAGGGGTGCACGGGCCGCGTGCACCCCTTCGGCGTGTGCGGGCCACCCCAATGGGAAACTGGCCGGTATGGAACAGCAGCCCTCCGGAGGCAAGACACTCGTCCTCATCCTGCTGGCGATGGCCGCGGTGTTCGCGGTGATCGTGGGTCTCGCCGTGTGGGCGTCGCGATGACGGCACGCACGCTCGTCGTCCTGCGTCACGCCAAGGCGGTTCACACCTCCGGCCTCGCCGACCGCGAGCGTCCCCTCACCGATGTCGGCGAGCGCGACGCCCTCAGGGTCGGCGCGGCCCTCGCCGACATGGACCTCACCCCCGACCTGGTGCTCTGCTCGCCGTCGGTACGGACCAGGCAGACCGCTGACCTGGCACTACCCGGTGCGGAGATCCTGATCGAACCGGCCATATACGAGGCGTACTCCGACGAGCTGCTCACGCTGATCCGGCGGAGCGACCCGGAGGTCCGCACGCTGGTCCTGGTCGGCCACAACCCCGGGGTCCACGAACTGGTCAGGCAGCTCACCACCGTCGACGGCGACACCGGATTCCCGCCCGGCGCTTTCGCCGTCATCGAGGTCGACGGGGAGTGGGCCGGGCTCGACTCCGGTCGCGGGATCGCCCACTGGAAACCCAAGAAGCGGTGAGATCCGGCCGGGTCAACGGTCGGCGGCGGTGACACCGTCCTCGGCGTCGGCGTCCTCCACCTCGGCGCGGGGGATGCCGAGCAGATAGAGGATCGAGTCGAGATAGGGCACGTTGACCGCGGTGTCGGCGGCGCGGCGGACCACCGGCTTGGCGTTGAACGCGATGCCGAGACCGGCCGCCGCGATCATGTCCAGGTCGTTGGCGCCGTCGCCGATGGCCACGGTCTGGCTGATCGGGATGCCCGCCTCGCGGGCGAAGCGCTCCAGCGCCCGCGCCTTGCCCGGCCGGTCGACGATCTCGCCGACGACCCGCCCGGTCAGCACGCCGTCGACGACCTCCAGGGTGTTGGCCGCGGAGTAGTCGATCCCGAGGTCCTCCACGAGGGCGTCGGTGAGCTGCGTGAACCCGCCGCTGACGATCGCGAACCGGTAGTCGAGCCGCTTGAGCGTCCGCACCAGCGTCCGGGCGCCGGGAGTCAGCACGAGCTCCTCGCGTACCTTCTCGAAGACCTCCTCCGAGAGGCCCTCGAGCAGCGCGACCCGGCGGCGCAGCGACTCGGCGAAGTCGAGCTCGCCGCGCATCGCCTCCTCGGTGACCCTGGCGACCTCCTCCAGGCAGCCGGCGTGCGCCGCCAGCAGCTCGATCACCTCGGCCTGGATGAGCGTCGAGTCGACGTCCATCACGATCAGCCGCTTGGCCCTGCGGTGCAGGCCGGTCCGCTGCACGGCCACGTCGACCTGCTGGACGTGCGCCTCGATGGCAAGCTCCGCCCTGAGGGTGTCGGGGTCGGCGCCGGAGAGGGACAGCTCGATGCAGGTCACCGGGTAGCTGGACAGGCGCTCGATCCGGTCGATGTTGGCACCGGCCGCGGCGATCCGCCCCGCGATGCCCGCCATGGCGGCGGGCTGCAGCGGCGAGCCGAGCACGGTGACGTCGAGCCGCCCCCTGCGCCGCTTCTCCTTGGGGTCGGAGCCGGTGGACAGCTCCACCTGCAGGCCGAGGTCCTCGGCGGTCCGCTCGACGGCGGTCCACAGGGCCCCGAGGGTGCCGCCGGTGCCGGTCGGCGTGTCACCCGCGTACGAGACGAGGACGCCGAGGGTGAGCCGGCCGCGGATGACGACCTGCTCCACGTCGGCGACGATGACGGGGAAGCCGGCCAGGACCGAGAAGAGGCGCGAGGTCACGCCCGGTCGGTCGGGGCCGTTCAACGTGATCAGAAGCGTGCGCTGGTTCATCGGTTCCTACGGTACTTGGCTCCGGATTCGACCGTGAATGCGGTTCATCATCCGGACGCCTGGAGTTCGCGGGGCCCTCAGGTCCCATGTCACCTGCGACTGTCTTCATGAACTCATGACGACCCTTCCCATGGAGCCGCGCCTCGCCCGCTACAGCGTCGGGCTGGCAGCTACCGCCGTCGAGATGCGCGAGGCCCAGCGCCTGCGCCACCGCGTCTTCGCCGAGGAGATGGGCGCCCGGCTGGACAGTCCCATCACCGGCCTGGACGTCGATCCGCTCGACGCCTACTGCGATCACCTTCTGGTGAAATGCGACGACACGGGGGAGGTCGTCGGCACCTACCGGCTGCTCGCCCCTCGCCGCGCCGATCGCCTCTACTCCGACTCCGAGTTCGACCTCGGCGCGCTGGCCGGCATCCGGGGGAACATGGTCGAGGCCGGCAGGGCCTGCGTGCACCCGAGCCACCGGAGTGGTGCGGTGCTCGGGCTGATGTGGACGGGAATCGCCCGCTACATGGTGGCCGGGGGGTACGGCTGGCTGGCCGGGTGCTGCTCGGTGCCGGTGGCCGACGCCGCCGGGATCATGGAGCGGGTGCCGCTCTCCCCGCCGGGCTACCGTGTCACGCCGCACCGTCCCTGGCGGGCGGGCCCGGTCTCAGGCTCCCCTCGCCGGAGAAGCGATCCGGCCGGCTCCGCTTCGGCGCCCTCGATCGCGCCCGGATCCGTGCCGTCACAGCGGGAGGACGCCTCGGAGCGCACGGCCGCCACCGGGCAGGGACGGCCGCCGCTGCCGTCGCTGCTGCGCGGGTACATGAGGCTGGGCGCCTGGGTCTGCGGCCCGCCCGCCCACGATCCCGACTTCGGCACGGCCGACTTCTTCGTCCTGCTCTCGATGGCCGAGGCGGACCCCCGCTACCTGCGCTACTTCCTGGGAACCACATCATGAACCCGTGGGTGCCGGTGGCGCCGTGCACGCCCGAGGCCTGCCTGTTCCCGCCGGGGTCGAGGGCCGCCGGGCCGCGCAGGGCGCTGCGGCTGGTGGCGGCCGTACTGATCGTCCTGGCGGGGGTGGCGCTCGCGCTCGCGGCCCGCGGGCTCGGTACGCCGAGCAGGGCCCGGCTGACGAGCGCCTGGTCCCGGCTGGTGCTGCGGGCCATCGGTATACGGATCGAGGTGCGGCAGGGGTTCGCGTTCATGGCCGGATCGGTCTCCGGGCCTCGTCCGGTCACCGGCGGGCCGTCCGGGGCCGCTCCGCTGGTCGTGGCCAACCACGTGTCGTGGCTGGACCCGCTCGTCATGGCGGCGGTCCTGCCGTGCCGCCCGCTCGCCAAGCAGGAGGTCAGGGCGTGGCCGGTGGTCGGCCTGCTGGCGGCGGGCGCGGGCGCGCTGTTCATCGACAGGGACCGGCTCCTCGCGCTGCCCGAGGCCGTCGACGGTGTGGCCGCGGCGCTCGCCGACGGCCATCCGGTGGTGGCCTTTCCCGAGGGGACGACCTGGTGCGGGCGCGGGATGGGCTCCTTCAGGCCCGCCGTGTTCCAGGCGGCCCTGGACGCCGGGGCCCCGGTCAGACCGGTGGCGATCAGGTATCTGGAAGGCGAGGACACCCTGGCCACCGGGCCCGCCTACGTCGGTGACGATTTCCTGTGGGCCTCGGTCCGCCGTGTGGTGGCCGTCCGGCGGCTGACGGTGGAGGTGACGATGCTGCCCGCGGTGTGGGGACGAGACCGCAGGGAACTGGCCTGGGCCACCGAGTCGTCCGTCGCCTCGGTGCTGGTCGCCGGGGCCGCGCACGGGCTCCCTGTCGCCGCCTGAACCGAGCGGCGGACCATCTCCGCCTGCGGGTGTCTCGACGTCCGGCGCCCGGAGCCGCTTCCGAGCTGCTTCCGAGCCGGTCCCGAGCTGTTTCCGAGCCGGTCCCGAGCTGTTTCCGAGCCGGTCCCGAGCTGTTTCCGAGCCGGTCCCGAGCCGATCCCGCGTTCCGGCCCCGGTCAGGCCCCGGTCAGGCCGAGCCCAGATAGGCGATGACGGCCGCCACCCGGCGGTGGGTGTCGGGGCTGTTCTCCAGGGCCAGCTTCATGAAGATCGAGTTGACGTGCTTCTCGATCGCGGAGACCGACAGGTGCAGGGTGCGGGCGATGCCCCCGTTGGACAGGCCGTGCGCCATCTCCCTGAGCACGTCCAGCTCCCTGGGCGTCAGCTCGGCGGGCGGGGGACCGCCGCGTACCCCGCGCTTGGCCAGCAGGCCCTCCACCACCTTGGGATCGATCACCGAGCCGCCCCCGGCCACCGACCTGATCGCGCCGAGCAGCTCGTCGATGTCACCGACCCGGTCCTTGAGCAGGTACGCGCGGCCCTCGGTGCCGTCCCTGAACAGGTCCAGGGCGAACATCGCGTCGGAGAACTGGGAGAGCACCACGACCCCGATGTCCCGTGAGGCGGCGCGGATGCGGTGTGCCGCGTCGATGCCCTCCATTCCGGGACGGACGAGGCCGGCTGAGCCCGGCATCCGGATGTCGGTGACCACCACGTCGGGACGCAACCGCCTGGCGGCGTCGAGCAACTCGTCCGCGGTGCCCACGGCGGCCACCACCTCGATCTCGCCGGAGGTCTCCAGGAGCCTGCGAGTGCCCTCGCGAACCAGGTAGTGGTCCTCGGCCAGGACGATTCTCAGTTCAGCCATGGATCGCCTGCCGTCCGGAACTCGCCATGGGGAGATCCTGTCCGGTACGCGGGCGCCGTGTACATGAGGTTGCCCGCACCCTTGCCGGGAACCGGGTCGGCGAAAGCCGGCCGTCCTCCCCGGAGGGGTATTCGTCGGAACGTGAAGTTCCGGAACGCGGAAAAGGCGGAGGCCCCGGCCTGTGGCAGGACGGGGCCCCTTTTGAAGATGGAATCGGCTCTGAAGGTGAAGTCAGCGCACGATCTTGGTCTTGACCTTCTTCACGAAGTACCAGTGCTTGAGGCCCATGCGCTCCAGCTCGTCCCTGGAGAGGGTCTCGGCGCCGGTCGGGACGTCGAAGCTGTCGACGCCGAGGATGGCCTCCGCGGTCCGCCCCGACTTCTTGCCGAGCTTCACCGTGAGCGCCATGGCCTCGTAGTCGCCGACTTCCACGACGTTGGGACCCCAGCACCACAACCCGTCTTCGTAGTTGTCGCACTGGGTGCCCTTGGGGCCGGCGACCGAGGTGAGCTTCGCGCCCTTGGGCAGCAGGCCGCCGATGAAGAAGTAGTCGGCCGGGTGAGGGCCCTTGTTGACCGCCTTGATCTTGTAGGTGATCTTGCCGTTGGCCTTGACCTTCTTCGGCGCGGAAACGGTGACGGCAAAGGTGGAGTACGGCTCATCCTGGACGGCCGCCGGTGCCTGCGCCGAGGCGGCCGAGGCGGGGGCGGTGAAGAGCATGCCGCCGACCAGCGGGGTGACCAGAGCAAGAGCGGCGATCTTGGAGATCGGGTGGCGCATCAAACGTCTCCCAGCTGAAGAGTCAAGGGGACGCCTGGAACGTCCCATAAAGTCCGCAGCGTTTTATCACATATGTAGATGTAAAGAGAAATTATATTTCTTCATGTGATTTGAATGGGACCGTTCGGCGCGGCGTCGTACCGGGTGACACGGGAACCCGCGTGGGCCCGTCCCACGCGTGCCACGTCGTTACCGTCCAGGGCGTTCCCGAGTGTTCCGGGCGTGGTGATTTCCATTGCTTTCGGTAATCGCCCCTGGTCAGAAGGTGGCACGCCGGAAATGCGCGGCTAGCGGAGGACCCGGGTCTTCACCCGCACGTACTTGACGTCGGTGCCGACGTCGATGCCGTGGATGTTCAGGGTGTCCAGCCCGCCCGCGGGGACGTCGATCGAGACCGAACCGAAATTGGCGGACGCGGTGCCCCGGGCGCTGTTCCTCAGCCACACCCTGACCTTGAGGGTGGCCGTCCTGCCGGGGTTCAGGGTGTCGAGCAGGCAGCCCACCTCACGCCCCGAGATTTCGCAGTACGAGCCGGAGGGCTTGCCGATGATGCGGATCTTGGAAACCTGCGTGGGAAGGTAGCCGCCGACGTAGGCGATGTCGGTGTACCAGCTGCCGATGTTCTTGATCTTGAGCGTGTAGACGTACGAGTCGCCCGCCCAGGCCCTGCGCGGGTAGGAGACGGTCGTCCTCAGCGGCGCGAGCGGCTTGTCCGCGACCCCCTGTGACGCGGTGATCCGGGGAGCCACGGCGTTCGCGGTCCCGGGGGTGAGCAGCATGCCTCCCGCCAGGGCGATGGCGGCGAAGGCGGTCAGGTGCCGGCGCATTTTTTGCTCCAGTCGGATTTCGTCGATCCCGTTGATTACCGGCTCAGCATGCGGGGCCCGACTTGTGAAACCCTTGTGGCTGACTGGCCCGCTAACCGGTGATCAGGTGGACGTCACCGAACTCGTGCCAGAGATAGCCCTCTTGGAGCGCCTCCGCGTACGAGCGCGAGAGCAGGTCGCGGCCGGCGATCGCCGACAGCATCAGCAGGTGGCTGGAGCGCGGCTCGTGCAACCCGGTGAGCAGGCCGTTCACCGCCCTCACGCCGACCTCGGGGGTCACGATGTGCGAGGTCCAGCCGTCCGCGGCCCGGACCCGGCCGGTGGCCAGCGCGGCCGTCTCCAGCGCCCTGACCACGGTCGTGCCGACCGCGATCACCCGGCCGCCGGACGCGCGTGCCAGCTCCACCTGCCGCGCGGTGGCCTCGGGCACCTCGAACCGCTCCGGATAGGGCGGCTCGTCCTTCTCCGGGGACGCCACCCCCGTGTGCAGGGTGATCGGCGCGATCCCGACTCCGCGCGACACCAGGGAGGTCACCAGCCCGGTGGTGAACGGCCGCCCCGCACTGGGCATCTCCGCGCTGCCCGGCCGCACCCCGAACACGGTCTGGTAGTCGGCCAGCGGCCAGTCCCTGTCCACGTACGAGTAGCGGATCGGCACGCCGTACCGGCGGAGGTAGCCCGTGACCTCGCGGTCCAGGCTCGCCCGCCACAGGCGCGGCGTCTCGCGCCCCAGCAGCCGCAGCGTCGCCCCGCCCGGCAGCGGCAGCCACTCCCCGTCCGCGCCGCCCCCGTAGGGCTCACCGGCCGTCTCCGCGCTCCCGGGCTCCCCTGGGACGGCGCCCCCGGGAAAACCCGCCCGCTCCCGGCGCCGGCGGAGCTCGACCAGCCAGGTTCCGTCCTCGCGCTCGGTGGAGAAGTGCACCGCGAGCCGGTCGAGCCGGACGGCGGCGGGGAGCGTGCCGGAGTTGTTGACCACCAGCAGGTCGCCGGGGCCGAGCAGGCCGGGAAGCTCGGCGAACGCGTGGTGGCCGACCTCTCCGGTGCCTCGGTCGGAGACCAGCAGGCGCACCCCGTCACGGGCCAGCCCCCGGGCCTCCGGCGGCTCGTGCGCCTCCAGCTCGCGAGGGAGCACGAAGTCCGCGGCCATGGCGTCCGCCGCGGACTTCGTGCCCCCTCCCCGTCCGCTCACGACCCCTTCCCGTCCGGCTCTCGTCCCGCCCGGCCGTACGGATTCCCCTGCCGCTCTCATGCGTCCTCCTCGCTCGATGATCCGTCCGCTCATCCGTGCCTCACCCGGCCGCTGCCGGGGCGATCGGCGATCAGCCGCCGCAGGGTGGGCACGACGGTCTCCGGGCCCGGGGCCTGCGCCGCCTCCCCGGCGCCGACCGCGTCGGCGAGCATGGCGGTGGACATCTCGCCCGGATCGACCCACCAGACCGCGACGTCCGGCTCCTCGACGGCCAGCACGTGGGAGAGCTGCTCCAGGGCCGCCTTGGTCGCGCCGTATCCGCCCCAGCCCTCGTACGCCTCCACCGCCGCGTCGGAGGAGATGTTCACGATCGCGCCGCGCCGCTCCCTGAGCCCGCGCAGGTTCGCCTGGATCAGTGCCAGCGGGGCCAGCACGTTGGCCCTGAACAGCTCCTCGAGCGTGTCGACCGGGTATCCGGCCAGCGGTGGCAGCGGGACCGCGCCCAGCCCCGACGCGTTGTTGACCAGCAGGTCCAGTCCGCCGTGTTCCCGTACGGCCCGCGCCAGCCGGTCCCGGTGAGCGGGGTCGGCGACGTCTCCGGCCAGGGCGAGGGCGCCGAACTCGTCCGCGGCCGATCGCAGCGCGTCCTCGCCGCGCGCGGTGAGGATGAGCCGCCAGCCGTCGGCGGCGAGGGAGCGGGCCAGTGCCAGGCCGAGGCCGCGGGAGGCGCCGGTGATGAGTGCCGTCTTCGTCATGCCCCGACGCTAGGAGCCGCGCGCCCGCCGCACATCGGCCGCGGGACCGGGCCCGAGGTGGGCTGATGGGCCTAGGACCGATGGCGTACGCGGTGGGTGCCCGCCGCGGCCTAGAGTCGGTTCGTGAGCTCCGAGAGTGAGGACCGGGACGCCGTGCTGCACGCGGTGAGTTCGGCCGTCCTCGCGGTGACCAGACATCTGTCGGTCCGTGAGGTGCTCCAGGTCATCGTGCGGTCGGCGCGGCGGTTGCTGGACGCCCGCTACGCCGCGTTGGGCGTGCCCGACGACCAGGGGGCGTTCGCCGAGTTCGTCGCCGAGGGCATCTCCGACGAGCAGTGGGAGGCGATCGGGCCCATGCCCCGCCAGCACGGCATGCTCGGCGCCATGCTGCGCGAGGGCGCGCCGGTCCGGCTGCCCGACATCCGCAGGGACTCCAGGTTCGAATACTGGCCCCGCGCCCATCCGGTGCTCAAGGACTTCCTCGGCGTGCCGATACTCGACGGGGACGAGGTGCTCGGCATCATCTTCCTGTCCAACAAGCGGGCCCCCGGCGGCTTCACAGAGGCCGACCAGCGGCTGCTCACCATGTTCGCCGCGCACGCCGCGATCGCCCTCACCAACGCCCGCCTGTACGAGCGGGGCCGCGAGCTCACGCTGGTGGAGGAGCGCACCCGGATGGCCAGGGAGCTGCACGACGCGGTGACCCAGAAGCTGTTCTCGCTGCGCCTCACCGCCCAGGCCGCGGCGTCGCTGATCGTCGGCGATCCCGTACGGGCGCTGCGGGAGCTCGACCGGGTGGAGCGGCTGGCGGGTGAGGCGCTGGCCGAGCTGCGCGCGGTGATCGTGGAGCTCCGCCCGGCCGAGCTCGACCGGCATGGCCTGGCCGAGACGCTCCGCAAGCACGTCCGCCTGCTCGACCGGCTCCACCCGGCGTCGTTCTCGTTCGAGGAGTCCCCGGTGTGCGAGCTCGAACCAGCGATCGAGGTGGCCGTCCTGCGGGTGGCCCAGGAGGCGTTGCACAACGCCTCCAGGCACTCGGCGGCGCGTGCCGTCGGGGTGCGGCTCGGCTGCGAGGGCGGGGGCGTGTTCCTTGAGGTGAGTGACGACGGGGCCGGGTTCGACGTGACCGCCGCGGCGGGACGAGGGCTGGGCATCGCCTCGATGGGCGACAGGGCGGAGGCCGTCGGCGGGAGCGTGCGGGTGACGTCGGAGCCGGGAAGGGGCACGCTCGTCCGGATGGAGGTGTGCGTGTGATCGGGGGTTCGGAGGGGGATGACCGCGTGGCCGGTGGCCCGGAGAGGCGCCTGTGCGGTTCGCCGTCCGCGGCCCGGTTGGAGGTGTGCGTGTGATCCGCGTCCTGATCGCCGACGACCACCCGGTCGTCAGGCAGGGGCTCCGTACCTTCCTGGACCTGCAGGAAGACCTCGACGTGGTCGGCGAGGCCGCCGACGGCGCCGAGGCGGTCGCGCTGGTGGAGTCCCTCGCCCCCGACGTGTTGCTGCTCGATCTGAGAATGCCGGTCCTCGACGGGCTCGGCGCGCTGCTCCTGCTGGGGGAGCGGGGGCTGTCGCCGAGGGTGCTCGTGCTGACCTCGGTCAGCGACAGGGGCGACGTGGCCCCGGCGATGAGGGCGGGCGCGGCGGGCTTCCTCTACAAGGACGTCGAACCGGCCTCGCTCGTGCACGCGATCCGGGCGGTGCACGGTGGCCAGGTGCTGCTCGCTCCCGAGGCCGCCGAGGCGATGCTGTCCGGCCAGGGACCGGCCCAGGCCGCGCGGGAGGGCGGGAGGGTGACGCCGCTGACCGATCGGGAGCGCGAGGTGCTCGCGCTGATCGCGTCGGGCCGCTCCAACCGGGAGATCGCCAGGCAGCTCGCGGTGGCGGAGAAGACGGTGAAGACCCACGTCTCCAACGTGCTGATGAAGCTGGGCGTGCAGGACAGGACCCAGGCCGCCCTCTACGCGGTGCGGAACGGCCTGGCCTGACTGCCTGACCTGACGGGTCGCCTGGTCAGGCGGGGTCTCCGAGCCGGAGACCTCTACGGCGTCAGGTGTCCTTCTTCTCCTCGCGCCGGTCCGGCGGCGGGGGCGGCGGCGGCGGGGGAGGTGGCGGTGGTGGCGGGTTGTAACCGCCCCCTCCGCCCTTGGGCTTGGGTTTGGGCGGCGTGGGATGGACGATCTTGGTTTTGACCGTCTTGAGGTAGTACCAGTGGGGGAAGGCCAGCCGCTCCCATTCCGAACGGCCGAGGTCCCCGCCCCCGGTCGGGACGTTCCAGGTGTCGGCACCGAGCTTGGCGACCGCGATGCCCTTGGTCCGCTTGTTGAGCTTGACCCAGATGCGTACCGTGTCGGACTCGCCCTTCTCGAGGATCCACGGCGTCACGCACCAGAAGCCGTCGTCGTAGAAGTCGCAGTCGGTGCCCTTGGGGCCCTTGTAGTAAACGGTGTCGTTGATGCCCTTCGGCAGAACGGTTCCGCCGACGTAGTAGTAGTCGGCCTTGCTGGGTCCCCGGTTGGTGACCTTGACCTCGTACATGAACTCGCGGCCGTTCCCGACCCGTTTCGGGGCCTTCACCGAGACCTTGAACGCCGACCACGGCTTGTCCTGCCGCACCCCGGACGGGGCCGCGGCCAGAACGCCCGCCGGGGCCGCGGGCAGGACTCCGGAGGAGGCCGGGGGCGCCGCGTTCGTGGCGGCGGCCGAGGCGGTGGGGACGATCGCGAGCGGAGCGATGAGGCTGAGACCTAGGAGCGTGCCGAAGCTTCGGCGCATGGGCGTCTCCGCACGAGCTAGGGGTGATCGTAGTCACCATTTGTTTCATGAATTATGACGTAAGCAGGACACGTCGGAAGGGTGAATGATCTACCTCTACATTACTTGTTTGCGTATCTTTGGTTACTCGGGGATACCGGCGACTCACGGCTGGACAACGGGGAGGCTCACGTGCCGGACACGAATCCGCTGCGCAGGGAGGACCCCGAGTCACTGGGCGACTACCGGCTGCTCGGCCGCCTCGGCGAGGGGGCGCAGGGTGTGGTCTACGCGGGCCGGGGGCCCGACGGGGCGATGGTCGCGATCAAGCTGCTCCACCCCCGGCTGAGCGACACCGGCATGGACGGCGACCGGTTCCTCCGCGAGGTCTCCGCCGCCCGCCGGGTGGCGCCGTTCTGCACCGCCCAGGTGCTGGGCGCCCACATGGACGGCGACCGCCCCTACATCGTGAGCGAGCTGGTCGAGGGCGTGTCCCTGCAGCGGGTCGTGCAGTCCCACGGGCCCCGAAGCGGCAACGTGCTCCACCGGCTCGCGGTCGGCACCGTGACCGCGCTGGCCGCCATCCACCGGGCGGGCATCGTGCACCGCGATTTCAAGCCCAGCAACGTGCTGCTCGGCCCCGACGGACCCCGCGTGATCGACTTCGGCATCGCCAGGGCGCTGGACTCGGCGATGACCGTGACGAGCGGGGTGGTCGGCACCCCCGCCTACATGTCGCCGGAACAGGTCTCGGGGCATCGCGTCGAGCCCTCGTCCGACATGTTCAGCTGGGGCCTGACGATGACGTTCGCCGCGACCGGGCGGCCCGCGTTCGGCCAGGACAGCGTGCCCGCGGTCATCTACAGGGTGATGAACGAGAACCCGGACCTGTCCGCGCTCCCCGACACCCTGAGGCCGATCGTCGCCTCCTGCCTCAGCAAGGACGCCGGGGAGAGGCCCAGCGCGTCAGAGGTGCTGTTCGCGCTCCTGGAGACCCAGTCCGACGAGGCCTCCGCCGTCCCGCTCCCGCCCGCGACGCCCGCCGTCACGCCCGCGTCCGCCACCCCGCCCGTGGCTCCGGCCGGGTCCGGTACCCCGCCCGTGGTCCCGCCCGCGTCCGCCACCCCGCCCCCGGCCCCGGCCGGGGTCGCCACCCCGTCCGTGATCCCTTCCGCGTCGCCGTCCCCGGCCGCGCTCGCGTCGCCGTCCGGGGGCGCCGTACCGCCCGTCTCCCAGCCACCCGCCGACGAGCGGCCACCCGCTCCCGAGACGCTGTGGGTGCGACCGTCGGGGGAGACCCCGGAGGACGGGAGGCCCGGCGCTGTCCCCGGCCGTACTCCGGGTGACCGTCCCGGTGACGCGCCGCGCGGCGGGCCCGGTGCGGCTCCCGATGCCTCCCGGAGGCGTTCAGGCGTCCCAGGCGGCCCTCCGCCCGCGGCCACCCCCTTCGCCTCCCCCGCCGGGCCCGCGCGCTACCCCGGCAACCTGACGCCCGTGGGCCGGCAGCCCGCGCGACCTCCCGTACCTCCGGTACCTCCCGCGCCGTCCGAGGGGGCCTACCCCCCGCCGCCGCCACAGCACCCGGACCTCTTCGGCAACGCGCTCCCCGCCGAGCCCCGCGAGCCCCGCGAGCGCGGTAAGCGGCGCAGGCGCGCCGTCCTGGTGACCGGGGTGCTCTCGGGAGCCCTGACCCTGGCCGCCGCCGTGCTGGTGGCGGTGCCGAACATGCGGGACGGTCTCGCGCCCCCCGGCGACCCCCTGGTCACGCGGAGCGCCCTGGCCGGTGACGGTACGCGGAATCCGCCTCCGGTCCCGTCCCCGGCGACCGCCTCCCAGACCCCCTCCACGCAGGCTTCGCAGGCCCCCACACCCGCCACGCAGGCCCTGACCCCCGCGCCCACGGCGAGCCTCACGACCGCCCCGACCCCCGGGCCGTCCGAGCCGCCCACCCCGCCGGCCACGGTGGTGGCCCTCGACGGCCAGGACGGCAAGACGCTCAAGGGGCACACCAAGGCCGTCCAGTCCGTCGCGGGCATCGAGATCGGGAACAGGCCCACGGTCGTCTCGGGCAGTCAGGACGGCTCGCTCGGGCTCTGGGATCCCGCCAAGCACAAGAGGCTCCACCGGCTCCGCGGGCACCGGGGCGAGGTCTACGCGGTCGCCACCGTCAGCTTCGGCGGAAAGCCGTACGCGGTGACCGGCGGCTACGACCACTCCGTCCGCCTGTGGAGCCTGAAGTCCCGCAAGAGCAAGGCGCTGGGCCACCACCCCATCGCGGTCTTCGCCGCCGCGGCCGGCACCGTGAACGGTTCGCCGCTGGCCGTCACCGGGGACGGCGACGGCACTCTCTACTTCTGGAACCTGAAGAGCCGCAGGCTGCTCAAAACCATCTCCGCGCACCGCAACGACATCAACTGGCTCGCCTTCGGCAAGATCGGCAAGCGGTCCGTCGTCGTGTCCGCCAGCGCCGACGAGACGCTGGGCGTCTGGGACCTCGTCACCAGGAAGCGGTACGGCAAGGCCTACAAGGCACACAGCGGGCCGGTCTTCTCGGTGGCCGTGGGCAAGCTGGGCGACCGCACCGTGATCGCCTCGGGCGGCAAGGACAAGAAGATCAGGATCTGGGACCCGAAGACGTCCAAGACCATCGGCAAGCCGCTCGCGGGCCACGGCGGCAACGTCTACTCCCTGGCGTTCGGCAAGGTCGACGGCCGCACCGTGCTGGTCTCGGGCAGCACGGACGGGACCGTCCGGCTCTGGGACCCGGCCGAGGGCAAGCCCCTCGGCAAGCCGGTCAAGGCCCACAAGGGCGGGGTCTACTCGGTGGGCGTCATGACCGTCGGCGACCGTACGCTGGCCGTCTCGGCGGGCAAGGACCGCGCCGTCAAGCTCTGGAAGCTGGCCTCCGCCCGGTAGCCCGCCACATCGCCCCGCCCTGCCCGCTCGCCCGCGAACCGTCAGACCAGCTCGGTGATGGCGTGGTGGGCGACCACCCGGGCCCGGCGTACCGCGCGGTCGAGCTCGCGCAGGGCCCCGCCGCGTACGGCGATCTGGCCCGACGTGAGCCCGCGGTCGTCGGCGACGCGGAGCACGGCGGCGAGGCGGGCGGCCAGGGCGGCGACCCGGTGGGCCCTGGCGGGATAGCCGGGGGCCAGGCCGTCGTCCACGATCTCCAGCCGCCGGTGCCCCTGGGCCGGGCCCTCCGTACCGAGCAGGGCGTCGGTGGCCACGTGCATCGCGCGGGTCAGCTCGTGCTCGGCCTCGGCGAGTGAGGGCAGGTCGGGGGCCGCGGTACGGGCCTCCAGCACGGTCCAGCGAACCCCGGCGTACGATGACCCGCGGCGGTCGTTTACCGGGATCAGGCCGAGGCATCTGTCGGGAAGCACGGCTGTCGCCGCCTGCCCGGCCTCGATGGCCGCGGAGTTGAAAGGGGGCGGTCCGGTGAGCCCGAGTGGGTCGCCCGCGATGGGGAGGGCCAGCCGCAGCGACTTCATGCCCTCGATCCGCAGGTCGGCGAGGAATCCGCGGAGGGGGAGGTCGCCGGTCTCACCGGCGACGAGTTGGGGGCCTGCCTGCCGTTCCACGCGGTCGGCGGCCTCGTCGAGGCCGACCTGTCCGGCGAGCCAGGCGTTGCCCCAGCAGACCAGGGTGGCCGAGATCGGTGAATCAGGGTGCACCGATCCACGATATGCGCTTGTCCTGCAATAGGTTTTGTTCCAGCGATTCACAAGGAGGCGTAAGGGATGGGCGGTCAGGTGCTTCGGCTACAGGACGTCACCGTCCGCAGAGACGGGGCGGCCCTGCTGCGGGAGATCGACTGGACCGTTCACGAGGACGAGCGGTGGGTCGTCATCGGTCCCAACGGCGCGGGAAAGACGACGCTGCTGCAGGTGGTCGGGGCGATGCTGTTCCCCACCGAGGGCATCGTCGAGATCCTGGGCGAGCGGCTCGGCCAGAGTGACGTCTTCGAACTGCGGCCCCGCATCGGGCTCGCGAGCGCCGCGCTGGCGGAGAAGGTGCCGCCGGAGGAGAAGGTCATCGATCTGGTGCTCACGGCCTCGTACGCCATCCTCGGCCGCTGGACGGAGGAGTACGACTCCAACGACGTCACGCGCGCCGTCGAGCTGATCGACCAGTTCGGCTGCGCCCACCTGATCCGGCGCCGGTTCAACACGCTGTCCGAGGGGGAGCGCAAGCGGGTCCAGATCGCCCGCGCGCTCATGCCGAACCCGGAGCTGCTGCTTCTGGACGAGCCCGCGGCGGGCCTGGACCTGGGCGGGCGCGAGGACCTGGTCCGGCGCCTGTCGATGTTCGCGCACGACCCGAAGGCGCCGACCATGGTGCTGGTCACCCACCACGTGGAGGAGGTGCCCAGCGGGTTCACCCACGCCCTGCTGCTCCGGCACGGCTCGGTGGTGGCCCAGGGGCCGATCGACCAGGTGATGACCGCGGAGAACCTGTCGCGCACCTTCAGCGTCCCGCTCACCCTGGACCGGGGAGGCGACGGGCGCTGGTACGCGCGGGCACACCAGCTCTGAGATGACCCCGGGCAGGAGCTGAGACCGTTTCGGTCGTTCAAAGGCCGGTGAAGGGAAAAGCAAATATCCTGCCGGATCAAGAGTTCCACGTGACTCGACCGCCCGGGGTGGTTCATGGAATCGCTTGTCGCCGTACTCGTCGTCGTGGCCGTGGCGGCGTTGGCCGTCCACCGGACGGTTCACGTCGTGTCGCAGGCCACGGCGGGTGTCGTGGAGCGGTTCGGGCGTTACCACAGGACACTCGGTCCCGGGCTGAACCTCGTGGTGCCGTTCATCGACCGGATCAAGGACACGGTCGACCTTCGCGAGCAGGTCGTCGCCTTTCCTCCGCAGGCGGTCGTCACCTCCGACCACCTCGTCGTCTCCGTCGACACGACCGTCTCCTTCCAGGTGGCCGACGCCCGCGCGGCGACCTACGAGATCGCCAACTTCCTGGTCGCCGTCGAGCAGCTCACCGCGACCACGCTGCGCGACGTGGTGGGCGGGATGAGCGTGGACCGCGTGCTGGCCTCGCGCGAGGAGATCGGCGCCGAGGTACGCGGGGCGCTCGACGCCGCCACGGGCGCGTGGGGCCTGCGCGTCAGCCGGGTGGAGCTCACGGCGATCGACCCGCCCGTCTCCGTCCAGGAGTCGATGGAGAGGCACGCCGCCGCCGACCTGGACAGGCGGGCCGCGGTGCTCGCGGCCGAGGGGCAGAGGCAGGCGGCCGTCCTCGCCGCCGAGGGCCAGCGGCAGGCCGCCGTGCTGAGGGCTCGCGGCGAGGCGGAGGCCACCGTGCTCAGGGCGCGGGCCGACGCCGAGGCCAAGGCGACGCGGGCCAAGGGGGAGGCCGACGCGATCGGCATGTTCTTCCGCGCCGACCGCGAGGGCGGGCCCGACCCGGAGCTTCTCGCCTACGAATACCTGCGGGCACTCCCCGAGGTCGCCAAGGGGGACGCCGGCAAGCTGTGGATCGTCCCGCGGGACCTGAGGCGGGTCCTCGAAAGCCTCGCGGACCTTCTCCCCGACGAGGACGAGCCCTCGTACAAGATCCCGGACAAGGTCTCGGGCAAGATCCCGGGCAAGGTCCCGGACACGGCCTCGGGCAAGGTCCCGGACACGGAGAGAGCCCCGGTCGAGGACGTCCCCGTCAAGGACACCCCCGGTTAAGGGCACCCCCGCCACCGGATAACCGCCGATCTCCTCCTAGCATCCGGTGAGTGCCGTGCACCTGCCATGGGCGCGAGCCTTACCAGTGAGGGGATAGTGCATGACACCGTGGGAGGCGGTCGCGATCTTCGTGGCCGGCATCGGGGCCGGGGGCATCAACGCCGTCGTCGGCTCCGGGTCTCTGATCACGTTCCCGACGATGGTCGCGCTGGGCATGCCACCGGTCGTCGCCAACGTCTCCAACACCATCGGCCTGGTCCCCGGGTCGCTGACCGGCGCGCTCGGCTACCGGGCGGAGCTGAGGGGGCAGCGCCGGCGGCTGATCAGGCTGGCGGTCCCCGCGGTGGTCGGCGCGGTGGCCGGCGGGGTGCTCCTGCTCTACCTTCCCGCGGAGACGTTCAACATCGTCGTGCCCGTCCTGATCGGCGTGGCGTGCGTGCTGGTGGTGTTCCAGCCGAGGCTCAACAGATGGCTGAGCGACCGGCGGGAGCACCCCCATGCGCACGGCGGCCCCTGGCTCTGGGCCGGTGTCCTCGCGTGCGGCATCTATGGCGGCTACTTCGGCGCGGCCCAGGGGGTGCTGCTCATCGGGCTGATGGGCAGCTTCCTCGACGACGGCCTGCAGCGGATCAACGCGACCAAGAACGTGCTCGCGCTGCTGGTCAACGCGGCCGCGGCGCTGCTGTTCATCGCGATCGCGGAGGTCGACTGGCTGGCGGTCCTGATGGTGGCGCTGGGGGCCGCGATCGGCGGTTTCTTCGGCGCGAAGGTCGGCAGGAGACTGCCAGCCCCGGTGCTGCGCTGGTTCATCGTCTGCATCGGGGTGGTGGCGATAGTCAAACTGGTGTACGGGTGAACCTGCCGCTACCGGGTACCTATTCAGGTATGAAAGGTGACAAAGTCGAGGTTGTCATCGACGCAGGAGACAGTTCCCGTACCTACGAGGTCAGCGCCACCAGAGCGGGGCGCCGCGTTGAGGTGGCCAACGCCCGAGGCGGCGTCGTCGAGGTGAGTGAGGTCACCCGGAGCGGAACGGCCGTACGCACCGCCCGGTTCATGTCCAGCCGTATTCTCGCCCTGGTCGAACACCCCGCCGACGGCAAGCCGGCATAGGCCGGGCCGTCGACGGGCCGATTCTCGTCACGCCTGGGTGGGACGTATTCGTCACGCCTGGGCGGGGCGCAGGGGCCGTGCCGGGCCAAAAGCATGCCTGCCCGTCGATGGGCTCACCCCGGGGGAAGGCCCGCCCCCGCCCCGGTCACGTCTGCGCGGGGCGGACCTGGAGCACGCCGTCGCGGCGGACCCGGGTCTCGAAGGACGGCTGGGGAGCGGTGGCCGGGCCGTGCACGACGGCTCCGTCGGAGAGCCTGAAGGTGCTCCCGTGCCACGGGCAGACCACGCAGGCGGTCCCCTCCTCCGAGATCAGACGCCCCTGGTGGAGCGGGCCCGCCAGGTGGGCGCACTGGTCGGCGAGCACCGTGACGTTGGCGCCGACGCGCAGCACGAACAGGTCGATGTAGCCGAGCCTCCTCGTCACCGGGCGCCCGTCGGGCAGGTCGCCGAGGTCGCACAGGTCGTGCCAGCCCAGCGGGACCAGATGGGCGACGGACTCGGCGTGGTTGGCCCCGGCCGCCTGCCGGTAGGCCAGGTGCCCGCCGAGGTAACCGCCCAGGCCCGCCGCGCCCAGCCCGGCGAACGACAGTATCCGTCCGGTTCGGTCGCGCCCGGCCATCCGGAACACCAGCGAACCGGCGTAGAGGCCGAGGGCGGTCAGGTTGGCGATCGCGTGCACGAACCCCACCCGTTGCTGCTCGCGGTGGAGCGCGGACCAGTCGGTGACGCCCGCCGCCATCGCGGGCATCGCGGTGGCGAGCCCGCCGGCGACCAGCACCCGCGACGCCCGCGGATCGGTGCGGGTCACGTCGAGCACGGCCGTCGCCGCCCAGAGGCCCAGGCTGAGGTTGGCGAGCGGTGGATGGAGCGGTTTGCCGAGCGGCACACCATGCAGCAGGTCACGTAGCGGTCCGGGACCGATCCGCTGGCGCACGGCCTTGGCGAGCACGCGGATCGGTCTGTCGGCCCTGGATGAGCGCTCGATCCGATCGGTGAACTCGACCCCGGGCACCAGACGTCTGAAGGTCCGGCGTCCTGTTTTGACGGTTTCCTTCACCATCGCCCCCTTCTCGACCCATAGGGACCTACCCGAGAACGGCGTTATGCACGCGCCAAATGTCCCCTGCTGACGGAGAGGGCGATGATTTCGGTGGCGTAGGCGCCCAGCGTCGCCGATCCCTCCTCGATGATTTTCACCTTCTCCAGCACCTGTTCGGCCGTCACTTTGTACAGCGACCAGGTGCCGCCCTCGTTGTGATGGTTCGCCATGATGGGCGCGATCCGGTCGAGGGCCTTGGCGAACCTGGCCTCCGGTGTTTTGCGTTCCTCGAACTCGTCCCAGAGCTCGCGCAACCGCGAGGCCTGGTCACAGGGGAGCAGCCCGAAGATCCGGTCGGCGGCCTTGCGCTCGATGCCCAGCTGGGCCTCGACGGCCGAGGCGTCGTAGATGAACGTGTCTCCCGCGTCGATCTCGACGATGTCGTGGACGAGCAGCATCGCGACGACCCTGTCGAGGTCGGTGCCCGGTGGTGCGTGCTCGGCCAAGACCATCGCCAGCATGCCCACGTACCAGGAGTGCTCGGCGTCGTTCTCGCGCCGCGACCCGTCCATGAGGGTGTTGCGGCGGACGATGCGTCTGAGCTTGTCGATCTCCATGGCGAAGGTGAGCTGAGCGTGCAGACGGTCCTGTTCTGGAGGGGTGGTCACGCGCGCAAGCCTAATGCGCGTCGATCCCGCTTTTCCGAGCGATCATGGGATCACGCCCGGCCGAGTGTGACGGGAACCCCGTTGAACACGGCGTTTCCCGAGGGCACGTCCACGACGGAATCGTCTGTCAGCGTGTTCGCGTTGACCCCCGCGTGCTTGGCGGCCACCGGTTGCGAGGTGCCGGAGTGCCCCCACCCGTGGGGCAGGCTCACCACTCCCGGCATGATCGTGTCGGTCGGCTCCAGCGGCACGACCAGCTCGCCGGCGGCCGAGCGCACCACGGCGTGCTCGCCCAGCCCGAACCTGCTCACGTCGTCCGGGTTGATCTGCAGGGTGCACCGGTTGGTCCCGCCGACCAGCGGCCCCACATTGTGCAGCCAGCTGTTGTTGGAGCGCAGGTGGCGCCGTCCGATCAGCACGATCTCCGCGGGCGGGACGGCCAGCCGCCCGCGCAGCCGCGCGGCGTCCTCGACCAGCTGCGGCGGGGCCAGCTCCACCCGCCCCGAGGCCGTACGGACGATCTCCGCCAGCCGGGGCTCCAGCGCGCCCAGGTCGATGCCGTGCGGGTTCGCCAGCAGGGTGGCCAGCGAGAGCCCGTACGGGCCGAGCCGCAGCATGGCGTCCAGCCGCGTCTCGGCCCCGCTGCCGCCGTCCAGGGAGGCGCGCAGCTCGGCGGGGTCGGCGCCCTCCACCGGAGAGCCGGGCGTCTCGACGGCCCTGCGAAGCATCCGGTCGAGGATCAGCTCGTCGAGCAGGGCCGGGTCGGCGTCCGCGCCCTGTCCCGAGGCGATCATCGCCAGCCGTGCCATGATCTCGGCCTCCGACGGGCGTCCCGGCTCCAGCGGCAGGACCGGCGGGGAGAACCGCGCGTAGTTGCGGACCGCGAAGGACAGCAGTGCCAGGTCGTAGTGCGGCGACTGCGCCATGCGTGGCGGCGGCAGGATGACGTTCGCGTGCCGGGTGGTCTCGTTCAGGTACGGGTCCACGCAGACCATGAACTCCAGGTCGCGGAAGGCCCGGTCCAGCCGGGGCCCGCCCGGCGCGGACAGCACCGGGTTGCCGGCCACCACGACCAGCCCCCTGACCTGGCCCTCACCCGGCGTCTCGATCTCGTCGGCGAGGGTGGCCACCGGGAGCTCGCCGTTCGCCTCCGGCAGTCCCCGGACGCGGCTGTACCAGCGTCCCGTGACGTACGGCTTGCTCCGGCGGCCGTTCTCCACGGCGGTCTTCGCGAACATGACCCCGCCGGGACGGTCGAAGTTGCCGGTCAGGACGTTGACGACGTCGACCAGCCACTGCGCGACGGTGCCGAACTCCGCGGTGCAGGTGCCGATGCGGGCGTAGACGGCGGCCGTCGGGGCCGCGGCCAGCTCGCGCGCCAGCCGCACGATCTCCCCGGCGGGCACCCCGCACATCGGGGCCACGGCCTCGGGGGCGAAGTCCTCCGCCAGCCGCCTGACCTCCTCCAGCCCGTTGATCCCGACGCCGTCGATGTCGGCGCCGATCGAGGTGAGACCCTCGGCGAGGAGGGTGTGGACGATGCCGAACAGTAGGTAGGCGTCCATACCGGGACGTACGAACAGGTGCTCGTCGGCGAGGGCGGCGGTGCGGGTGCGGCGCGGGTCGACGACCACGATCTTGCCGCCGCGCCCGCGCAGCGCCTTGAGACGGCCGGGGAAGTCGGGGGCGGTGCAGAGGGAGCCGTTGGACTCCAGCGGGTTGGCGCCGAGCATCAGCAGATAGTCGGTGCGGTCCAGGTCGGGCACCGCGATGGCCAGCGGGTCGCCGAGCATCAGGCCGCAGGAGACGTGCTTGGGCATCTGGTCGGCGGTGCTCGCGGAGAAGACGTTGCGGGTGCCGAGGGCGCGGATCAGCGGCGAGCCGTACAGGGCGCCGGCCATGGAGTGGGCGTTCGGATTGCCGAGATAGATGGCCAGCGACTGGCGGCCGTGGGCGTCGATCACGCCTCCAAGGCCCTCCTCGACCGTGCGGAACGCCTCGTCCCAGGACGCCTCGCGCCACTCGCCGCCCGTCCGGATCATCGGGACGGCCAGCCGGTCCGGGTCCTCGTCGAGGCGGCCCAGGCTCGCGCCCTTGGGGCAGATGAACCCCTTGGAGAAGGGGTCGTCCCGGTCGCCCTTGACCGAGGTGATGTGCCCGGCGTCGTCGAGGGTGAGCCGGAGACCGCAGACGGCCTCGCAGAGGGGGCAGGTCCTGTGAGCTGTTCTCATCGGCACTCCTGAGTTCGGCGAGTGAACTCATCATGGCCGCCGGTCCGGGACGGGGGAAGCCCCGGAGCGTGAACTCCGGGGTCTTCGGTCCGGGACTGGGGAGGCCCCGAGCGCGAACTCCGGGAATCTTCGGTCCGGGACGGAGAAGGCCCCGGAGCGCGAACTCCGGGGCCTCCCGCCGCCCGGGAAACCGGGCGGCCCGTGAACTCACGCCGCCCGTTGCCGGCCGGGGAACTCGTCCGGCCCGGGAAGCGGGACGGTGGCGAAGCGGGTATCCGGTTCCTCCTGTGCGGTCCGGCCGGCCCGCAGGCTCACCCAGTTCGCCCGCCCGTAGAGCCGGTCGAGACCCATCGGGGGACCGGCGGCCTCCTCCCCGCGGACGATCTCGACGGTCAGCAGGTTCGCCCACCTGTCGTGCCGGGAGACCACGGCGTCACGGGCGTAGCACGCCGCCGCGATCTCGGCGGAGAAGGCGTCGAAGTCCTCGGCGGAGGTTCCGGCCCTGGCGAGGACGAGCGCCCTCTCCCCGGCGGCGGAGGGGGTGATCCACAGGATCAGCGGCAACCGGCCCGAGCGGGTGTGTATCCCGGTCTCCGCGCACGCCCTCTGGATGCGGTGCCGGGAGACGAGGCACCACACGTGTGCGATCACCCAGCTCCTCCCGAAGCCGGAGGCGGCGGGGGCGCCGGCGGCGCAGACCGCAACGAGAAACGGCCACCAGTCGCCCTCTCCGAGCGAGAGGAGCACGGTGACCGTGAGGAGCGAGGCGGTGGCGAGCAGGGCGGTCTCCGTCCGCCATCGCCACAGCCGGACGAGGAGACCCACCCGGCTGGGAGGTCGGCCGCAGGGGCGGCCGTGGTGGTCGCCGCGGCGATCACGCCGCGACATCGCCGCCCACCCCCTTGTCGCGGACGGGCGCCAGGGCGAGGGCGGGAGCGGCGGTCCGCTCGGCCTTGAGGAGGTCGAACCGGGGCTCGCGGTAGTGCCTGGCCCCGAAACCGGTCCTGGTCACGGTCCAGCCGAGCCGGTAGGCCCATTCGTCCTGGTCCATGCAGAGCTCTCGGTCGCTCACATAGATCAGATCGAGGATGAAGGTCTTGATTCCGTGGGTTCTGTTGGTACGGTGGAAGGACATAGGAGACTCCCTTCGTGGCTTTGACGCGGAGTTCTTGTGCCAACCGGGTCGGTGGCCGCCGACCCGGTGTTTTTTGCGCCCGATCAGGACGCCCTCTTTTGACGCATGCGACTTTGGGCCGTCGCCGGCCGCTTTCCGTGCTCCCCCTGCTGTCCTCCCCGTGTCAACTCCACTTCGTCAGAGACGGCGCCGTCGCCGATCGGCCGCGCGCCTTCCCGCATCGCGCGCAGCTCGGAAGGCTCTCGAAGACGCTTCCCCGGATGATCACCGGTGGCTCCCCCGATCTTTCGAGAACCTTCCTGTTCTGATAGTCGCTCAGCATAGATTTGGCTGCAAGGCTTGCCGTAAGGAAAAAAGCAATAAACTTTCACAGATGCACTGCAACTATCTGTGTAATTTGCACTATCATTCGTCGGGTTCCTGTTGAGGCCGTGACACCCGCCCGCCCGTCATGGTGAGGAGGTAGTGATGCCGCAGCGTGGCAGTCCAGCGCTCCGTCGGCGTCGGCTGGGTCTGGAGTTACGCAGGCTTCGCGAAAGCCTGAACATGACCGGCGACGAGGTGTCCAGCCGCCTGGAGTGGTCGACGGCCAAGGTCAGCCGCATCGAGACCGCCAGGACGCTGGCCAAAGAGGCCGACGTCGAGGCGCTCATCGAGCTTTACGGGGTCGAAGAACCCCTCCAGGCGATCCTGGTCGCGCTACGGCACGACGCCGCCCAGAAGGGGTGGTGGGAGAAGTATCGAAGCTCCGTTCCCGATGACTACATCACGCTTATCGGGATGGAGGCGGAGGCCACGATGGTGCGAAACTGGGAACCCCAGATCGTCCCCGGCCTTCTTCAGACAGAGGATTACGTCCGGTCCGTCGCTCAGGCGAACCAGCATGCCAGCCAGGTTCCGCCGAGCTGGCTCCGTGACCGGGTCGAGATACGGATGGCACGGCAGCGCACCCTGCTGCACAGTCCCGATCCGCTGACCTTCATGGGCGTGTTCCACGAGTCCGTGCTGAGGAACCAGTACGGTGACGCCCGCGTCATGCGGGACCAGTTCGTGCACCTGATCGAGGTCTCGAAGCTGGAACACGTGGAAATGCGAATCATTCCCCAGGACGTTCCGCCGCCCGTGTCCACGGGTGCGTTCCTGCACCTGGCCTTTCCCGACTTCCCGGACGTCGTCTACATGGAATCCCTCTTTGGGGGAAGATTCGTGGAGGAAGCGGAAATGGTCTACGGCTACGAGCTGGCATTCGGCCACCTTATGGAGTGTGCGCTCGACGAGGTGGCATCACAGGAGCTGATCAAACAAACAATCGACTACTGGAACAGGTAGCGGCGGCGGGATTTCAGTTGCCGTTATTTTGTCATTTTCGGAAAGAATGATGAACGCGAATAATCACAACGATGTGATCTGGAAGAAGAGTGCGCGAAGCGGCACCAACGGCAACTGTGTCGAGGTGGCGTCGCTGGGTGGCGGACACGTAGGGGTCCGCGACAGCAAGGATCGGTCCGGTCCCGTCCTCTCCTTCACTCCGGGTGAGTGGAAGGCCTTTGTCGAGGGCGTGAGGGACGGAGAGTTCGACCTGTAAGCGGAAGCGGCCCCCGGCGCTCACTGAGGAGCACGGGAGCCGCCCACTGGGATTAACGTGAATCTCTGATTCCTCGACCGCCGGATGGATTGACGGCCCGCCGACGGCCCCGGGGAATCATCGCACATCGAGGCGCCGCGGCAGCCTTCGCGCCGGGTGCGATGGTCACTCTTTAATGTCTTGTAAGTTCCCGATTGCACCTTCATCCTTAAAGTGCCTCGCGGTGTCTTGTGGGGGAAAGGTGGCGTTGTGTCTGACATGGACCTGTCTGTGGCGTTGTGGCGAAAGAGCCGGCTCAGTGCCGCGAGCGGTAACTGTGTCGAGGTGGCTCACCTGCCCGGGCGGGGATTCGCGGTCAGGGACAGCAAGGACAGGACCGGAGCGGTGCTGGTTTTCGGCGGGTCCGAGTGGATCGCGTTCGTCGCCGCGGTGAAGGGCGGAGACTTCGATCTCTGAGCGGCCGTCCCTCCAGGACCCGGGGGTCTTCCCGACGACGGGACGGCCCCCTGTCGTGTTTCCGGGGACAGCCGGGACAGCCGGGGCAGCCCTGGAAAGCCAGGGAGAGCCGGGGAAAGCCCTGGAAAGCCGGGGGCGGCCGGGGAAAGCCCCGGAACGGCCGTACGGCTCGCGTCTCCCCGGAGACGCGGGCCGTACGAGGAGAAACGGTCGTGACTACTCGGCGGCGACGCCGAGGCCCTGGGCGACGCCATGGCCGAGGTCCTTGTGGACGTTCGTCCAGTACTCGACGACGCGCTTCTTCGTCTCGGCGGTGACCTCCGGGGCGGAGGCGTGGCCGACGACGTTGCTCACCAGGTGGGAGCGGTCGGTCTCGGACAGGACGTTCTCCCACAGGGCGCGGGGCTGGACGAAGTCGTCGTCCTCGCGGTGCAGGGTGTAGGCGGAACGGATGATCTCACCGGTCACCTGATAGTGCTCGCCCGCGTACAGCGCCGGGTCGGCCACGGGGCCGCCGAGGGTGTTGGGGGCGTAGACCGGGTCGCCCGGGTTGTTGAAGCGCATCTGGCCGTCCTTGTTGTAGCTGTGGACGGGAACCTTCGGCGCGTTGATCGGCAGCTGCTGGTAGTTGACGCCGATGCGGTAGCGATGGGCGTCCGGGTAGGAGAACAGGCGGCCCTGGAGCATCTTGTCCGGGGACGGGCCGATGCCCGGTACCAGGTTGGCCGGCTCGAAGCTCGACTGCTCGACCTCGGCGAAGTAGTTCGCCGGGTTGCGGTTCAGGACGAATTTGCCGATCGTGATCTCGGGGTAGTCGGCGTGCGGCCACACCTTGGTCAGGTCGAACGGGTTGAACCGGTAGTCGGCGGCTGCCTCGAACGGCATGACCTGCACGTTCACCGTCCAGGACGGGTGGTCGCCGCTCGCGATCGCGGTGTGCAGGTCGCGGATGTGGAAGTCGGCGTCCTGCGCGATGACCGCGCCGGCCTCGGCGTCGGTGAAGTTCTTGATGCCCTGGTCGGTCTTGAAGTGGTATTTGACCCAGAACTTCTCGCCCGCGGCGTTGTACCAGAGGAAGGTGTGCGAGCCGAAGCCGTGCATGTGGCGCCAGGAGGCCGGGGTGCCGCGGTCGGTCATCAGGAACGTCACCTGGTGGGCGCTCTCCGGCGAGAGCGTCCAGAAGTCCCACTGCATGTCGTGGTCGCGCAGGTTGGTGTCGGCGCGGCGCTTCTGGCTGTGGATGAAGTCGGAGAACTTCTGCGGGTCGCGGATGAAGAAGATCGGCGTGTTGTTGCCGACGAGGTCGTAGTTGCCCTCTTCGGTGTAGAACTTCAGCGCGAAGCCGCGCGGGTCGCGCTGGGTGTCGGGGCTGCCGAGCTCACCGGCGACCGAGGAGAAGCGGATGAAGAGCGGGGTCTCCTTGCCCTTGGCGAACAGGCCCGCCTTGGTGAACTGGCTGACGTCCTCGGTGATCTGGAGGACGCCGTGCGCGCCGCCACCCTTGGCGTGGACCACCCGCTCGGGCACGCGCTCCCGGTTGAAGTGGGCCATCTTCTGGATCAGGTAGTGGTCCTGCAGCAGCAGGGGCCCGTTCGGGCCCACCGACTGGGAGTGCTCGTCACTCGGCGCGGCGATTCCCGCGTCGGTGGTGGTGATGGGCCTGGTGCTCATAGAGGTTCCTCCGGGGGTTCTCTTCATCGAGTGTCTTCGGAACGACAGCCGGGGCACACGCCCCAAAAAATCACATCCGCCTCGTCGACCAGGTATCCGGCGTCGGAGACCGGGTCGAGACAGGGGGCGTGGCCGACGGCGCAGTCCACGTCGGTGACCTTCCCGCACCGGCGGCAGACGAGGTGGTGATGGTTGTCACCGATTCGCGTCTCGTACCGGGCGGGACTGCCCGCGGGTTCTATCCGCCGGAGGAGCCCGACCCGGTGCAACGCGCGCAGGGAGTCGTAGACCGCCTGCAGGGAGACCTGGCCGACACGGCTTCGCACACCGTGATGGACGGCGTCCACGTCGAGGTGGTTGCCCTCCCGCACGGTCTGCATGATCGCCAGCCGGGCCGCGGTCACCCGCAGGCCCGCCTGCCGGAGCCGGTCCTCGTCCTCCATGACCACACCGTATGACCTAAACCAGAATCATTCAAGTTAGCGACTAACTCCAGTTTTAATGAAACAAATCTGGTGGGGCGAGTTGTGACACAGGTGGCGGGTGAGATGGCATCCTCGAATACCGATGGACACGTACACAGCTCGCCGCCTCGCCCTGGCCGCCGCGATCACCGCCTCAGCCGTGCTCCTCGCGGCCTGCTCCGCGGCCGAGTCGGCCGCCCCCGAATCGTCCCCCGACGTCGTGGAGAAGCCCACCGAACCGGCCGAGGCCACCCCCACGCCCGAGCGCAGACCGTACACCATCTCCTTCGGCGGGGACGTGCACTTCGAGGGCGTGTTGCGGACCCGGCTGAACGCCGATCCGAAGACCGCGCTCGGCCCGATCGCCAGGGTGCTCAAGCGCTCTGACCTGGCGATGGTCAACCTGGAGACCGCTATCACCACTGGCGGCACCCCCGCCCCCGGCAAGCAGTACACCTTCCGTGCCCCGGCGGCGGCGCTCACCGCGCTGAAGGCGTCCGGGGTGGACGTGGCCTCGCTGGCGAACAACCACGGCATGGACTACATGCAGAGCGGGCTGCAAGACTCCCTCGCCGCTATCAAACGGTCCAAGTTCCCCGTCGTGGGCGTGGGCAGGAACGAGGCCGAGGCCTACAAGCCGTGGCGGACCACCGTGAACGGCAACCGCGTCGCCATCATCGGCGCGACCCAGGTGCTGGACGCGGAGTTCGTCCAGGCGTGGACGGCCTCCGGCGACCAGGGCGGCCTCGCCTCGGCCAAGGACGAGGCGCGGCTGATCCAGGAGGTGCGCAGGGCGCGCAAGAACTCCGACACCGTGATCGTCCACCTGCACTGGGGCACCGAGCTGCAGAAGTGCCCCAACGAGGCGCAGCGCGGCCTGGCGCCCAAGCTGGTCGCGGCCGGGGCCGACGTCGTCGTCGGCGGCCACGCGCACATCCTGCTCGGCGCCGGATACCTGAAGAACAGCTACGTCAGCTACGGCCTGGGCAACTTCGTCTTCTACAACTGGGGCCCGGACACCGGCAGGACCGGCGTGCTCACCCTGACGATCAACGGCCGCAAGGTGCTCAAGGACCAGTGGACCCCGGCCACCATCCAGGGCGGGGTGCCGATCCCGCTCACCGGGGCCGGGCGGCAGCAGGCCGTCGCGGGCTGGAAGGCGCTGCGCGACTGCACCGGCCTGGCCGCCAGGCCCGGCCAGTCCGGATAGCCCGGAAGGGCACGGAAAACGTTCCGGGCACCTCGTGCGACAGGAGGCCGTGATGCGGTGGGTCGAGTCCGGCGACGTCCGGCTGGCATTGTTCGAGCAGGGCGACCCCGCGGCCCCGACCGTCCTGCTCGTGCACGGCTACCCCGACACCCACCGGGTCTGGGACGAGGTCGCCACGCTGCTGGAGGACCGCTTCCACGTGGTCCGCTACGACGTCCGCGGCGCCGGGCTCTCCGACGCCCCGCGTGCCACCGGGGGCTACGACTACGACCACCTGGCCGCCGACATGACCGCGGTCCTCGACGCGGTGGGCAAGCCGGGGGTGCACCTCGCCGGGCACGACTGGGGGTCCATCCAGGGCTGGAATCTGATCGGCAGGCCGGGCATCCGGGAGCGGATCCTCTCCTTCACCTCCGTCGGCGGCCCGCACCTGGACCGGGCCGCGCACTTCGTACGGCACGGCAGGCCGCGCGAGGTCGCCGGGCAGCTCCTGCGGTCCTGGTACATCGGCGCCTTCCAGGTCCCGGTCGTCCCCGAGCTCGTGCTGCGCGCCGTGCTGCCGCGCGTCGTGAACCGGTCCGTGGGGGCGCCCGGACGTCCGGGGCACCCGGCCGAGACCCTCGTCAGGGACGGCCTGAACGGTCTAGGCCTCTACCGGGCCAACATGCTGACCGGCCGCGGCGCGTCACCCGCCGAGCCCGTGCCGCGGACGCCCGTCCAGATCGTCGAGGCCACGAAGGACCCGTTCGTCTCCCCCGCGCTGCTCGCCTCGGCGCACCGGTGGACGCCCCGGCTGTGGCACCGTCGCGTTCCCGCGGGCCACTGGGTGCAACGCAGCCACCCCGGCGTGCTCGCCCGCATGATCGCCGAGTTCGCCGAGTACGTCGAGGGGGCGCCGCCCAGCAGGGAACTGCGCAGGGACCGGCCCGGCGAGCGCGGGCCGTACGACGACCGGCTGGTGGTGGTCACCGGCGCGGGCAGCGGGATCGGGCGGGCCACCGCCCGTGCCTTCGCCGCGCACGGCGCCGAGGTGATCTGCGCGGACATCGACCTCGCCGCCGCGCGCCGCACCGCCGAGGGCATCGCGGGGAGAGGCGGCGCGGCGCACGCCCACCGGGTGGACGTCGCGGACGCCGCGGGGATGGAGGAGTTCGCCCGGCTGGTCAGGGACCGGTACGGCGTGCCCGACATCGTGGTCAACAACGCGGGGATCGCGGTGGCGGGCCCGTTCCTGGACCACTCGGTCGACGACTGGCGGCGGACCCTGGACGTGAACCTGTGGGGTGTCATCCACGGCTGCCGCCTGTTCGCCGCCCAGATGGCCGAGCGCGGCCAGGGCGGTCACATCGTGAACGTGGCCTCGCTCGCGGCCTTCCTCCCCAGCAGGCTGCTGCCCGCGTACTCGACGTCGAAGGCGGCCGTGAAGATGCTCAGCGACTGCCTGCGCGCCGAGCTCGCCGGGCAGGGGATCGGCGTCACCGTGATCTGCCCCGGGTTCGTCTCCACCGCGATCGCACGGAACGCCGACTACGTCGGCGATCTCGCCGAGGTCGCCGGAGAACCGGCGGGGGAGGCGCTGGCCGCGCGCGGATACCCGCCCGAGCGGGTGGCCGCGCACATCCTGCGCGCCGTCCACCGCGACCTTCCCGTCGTCGCCGTGAACGCGGAGGCCAGGATCGGCTACGTGCTCTCGCGGATCTCCCCGGCGCTCACACGCCGCCTCGCCGGGTTCGTCCGGCTCACCGGAGGCCGTCGGAGGCCATCGGAGACGGAGAAATCTCGTGATTGACGAATAAGCACTGACCCCGGCGTGTCAGAGGGGCAAGATGGTGTGGTGTCCACCATGTCCTGCGAGGAGCCGGGCGAGGCTCCACTGCGACGTCAACCCACCCAACGACGGAGCGCGCGGCGAGTTGAGCGGATGCTCGACGCGTGTGCCGACCTGCTGGACGAGATCGGCTACGACGCGCTCTCCACCACGAGGATCGCCGAGCGCGCGGGGGTCGCGATCGGTTCGGTCTACCAGTTCTTTCCCGACAAGCGGGCTCTCACCCAGGCGGTGACCCGGCGCCACGTGGAGGGGTTCGTCTCCCGGATCGGCAGACGCTTCCTGTCGGAGGACTACGCGGGCTGGTGGGAAGCGGTCGACGCGATCATCGACGAGTACGTGGACATGCACAGGACCGTGCCGGGTTTCCGGTCCCTGCACTTCGGCGACCTGGTCGACCTCAACCTGCTCGACTCCGGATCCGACAACAACACGGTGATCGCCGGACGGCTGCGCGGCCTTCTCCTGCAGGAGTACGGGTTGGCCGACAGCGAGGAGTTCGACCTGGCCATCCTCGTCGCGGTGGAGGCCGGGGACGCCGTGCTCAAGCTGGCCTTCCGGCGCGACCCGGACGGCGACCCGGAGATCGTGGCCGAGGCCAAGCGCCTGATCCGCGGTTATCTGAACCGTCAGTTCGCCCGCGTCTCGGCCTGAGAGGGCCCCGGGAGGAGACCCTCGCCGGAGGACGCGCCGGTGCCGTCCGGCGGGCTCTCGGCGCCGATCGCGTCCGGCGCGGTGAACACGTACTCCTCCCGTGTCTCCCCCTCACGATGCCGCCTGCCCCGGCGTTCGAGCTGGGACCACCGCTCCGGGGAAGCGGCCTCGCCGGTCGCCCCGGGGCGCCCCTGCGCCGCCAGCGTCCGCTTCACGGGCTCCCGTACGTCCTGCGACGGTGTTCCCGGTGTTCCCGGTGTTCCCTGTGCTCCCGGCCCTCGCGCGTCCCGTTCCCGGGCGTTCTGTTCCTGGGGGAGGTGTTTCCCGGCGACGTGCCGCCACGCGCGCGGCCGCTTCTCGCGCGACCGTTCCGTACCCGCCACCGGCACGGGCACGACCGCCGCGAGCCCGGACGACCGCGTCCCCGGCTTGTCGCGGGACTTCTCCGAGGGGGCGCGGGGTTCGCGGCCGGGCGAGACGATCGGCTCAAGCCGCCGGTCCCGGTAGAGCCGTTCCACCTTCCTGATCCGGGCGGCGAGCCTCTCGTCACGGATCCGGTTCTCCAGGGTGACCAGCTCCCGGTGTGCCTGCCCGAGCGCCTCCATCTTGACCGACAGGTATCCGGCGGACCCCGGAACGATCACCGAGAAGGCCAGGAGGAGCATCAACGTGAACGATGTCTGCTTGGACATGCTCATCGCGGCCCCTCCCCGTGACACGCTCCTCTGGCAGGACTCGTCGCTCATATGCCCGTTTTGCTGGGGAAAAACGCGCAGCGTAGTCGTTCGTTTGCCTAAGGTAACGTGGCCAATACCTGCCGTTGGCCGTACGCGGTCGAGCGTCGCTCGGTACTCTCGCGATGTGGCGCATGTGACACGTGAGCAACTTGATCGATTGCTTGAGCAGGCACTTCTGGCCGATGATCACGAAGACCTGGCTCGGCGACTCGAAGACCTGGTCGAGGCGTACGCGTCCGGCGACATATCACGGGCGGCGATCCTCGTGCTCGCCGCTGAGGAGTGGCGGCAGGCCGGGCAACCCGCCCGGGCCTTCGACTGCTTCCAGCGGGCGCTGGACGACGGCGGCGAGGTGAGCGTCGATCCCCGGGCCGGGATCGCCGACACCCTCTTCGAGCTCGAACGGCCGGACGAGGCGAGGGAGGTGATCGCGGCGATCCGCGCCGTCGGTGACGTCACCGCGGCCACCGCCCTCACGGTCGCCGAGACCCTCGTCGCCTACGGCGACCTCGGGGAGGCCCACCAGTGGGCCACCGAGGGGGCGCACCGGGCGGTGGAGGGCAGCGGCGAGCACATCGCCCTGCTCAGAACCCGCTACCGGATCCGCGTCGACCTCGGGCTCCCCGAGGACGAGCTCGACGCCCTCCTGGACGCCTCGCACTGACGGCGTCTTTGGCCCCGCCGACCTGACACGCGGCAGGGGAGGGTCGTGCCCCGTGGGACACGACCCTCCCCTGCGACGGTTTCGCGGTGGATCTGTGCTGGTCCGCGGACCGGCGGCCGATCCACCGCTTTCTCCGCGTCTTACATTCAGGTGCTACAGGCGCTCCACGTACTTCGCGTCGAGGGTTACTCCACGTCGAGGGTCGGGAGCGTTCCCTTCAGCGCGAGGAGGGCGGGAGCCGCCGCGGTGCCCTCCGCCATGGTGCCTTCGACCGCAGGGCTGCTTGCGGTGTCTTCGGTCGTGGTGCTTTCCGCCGTGGTGCCCTCGGCCGTGGTGCCGCTCGTGGTGCCCTCGGTCGTGGTGCCTTCCGGCATGGTGCCGGCCGCGGGGGCGTCCGGCAGTGCGGAGGTCTCCGGGCGTGCGGCGGCAGGAGCCTCCGCCGCGGGTGCCTCGGCGGCCGGAGCTTCGGCGGCGGGTGCCTCAGCGGCCGGAGCCTCCACCGCCGCTGCCTCGGCTACTGGAGCTTCGGCGGCGGGTGCCTCAGCGGCGGGTGCTTCGGCGGCGGGAGCCTCCACCGCCGCTGCTTCGGTTACTGGAGCTTCGGCCACCGGAGCTTCGGCGGCGGGTGCCTCGGCCACTGGAGCTTCGGCCACCGGTGCCTCAGCGGTGGGTGCCTCCGCCGCGGGTGCTTCGGTTACTGGAGCTTCGGCCACCGGAGCTTCGGCGGCGGGTGCCTCGGCCACTGGAGCTTCGGCCACCGGCGCCTCAGCGGTGGGTGCCTCCGCCGCGGGTGCTTCGGCTACTGGAGCTTCGGCCACCGGAGCCTCAGCGGCGGGAGCCTCAGCGGCGGGAGCCTCAGCGGTCGGAGCCTCCACTGCCGGAGCCTCGGCCGCGGGCGACTCCACTGTGGGAGCCTCGGCCGACGGCAGGTTCTCGATGGCGGCGTCCGCCGGGGCGGGGACGGACATCGCGGGCGCGGACTCGGCGGCCGGCGCGGCCGGTGCCTCGACGAGCTCGCCGGGCGCCGGGGGCACCGGGGCCCGCAGCCAGCTGATGCCGCCGCCGGGAGCGCCGGACAGGTCCGGTGCCTCGGCCATGACGCTCATCCACGAGTTCGTCCACTCGTGACCGGGAAGGCTCGACAGCCCGAAGGGCAGCGCGTGGTAGCCGGCACCCGCGGCGACGCCTCCGGCGTCGGCGAAGCTGACCACGGCGGAGGGCTGGGAGAACTCGGGCAGGCCGGTGACGCGTGCGAGCCGGTCCGCGGTCGCGGCCGTCTCACCGGTGTTCGCGGCCACCGGTGCCCCGGCACCGTTCATCGTCACCGGCGTCACCGGCGTCACCGGCGTCACCGGCATCACTGGCGCCGGCACCGCCGTTCCGCCAGCCGTCATCGGCATCTCGCCGGTGTTCGTGGCCGGCGGCGCCACGATGTTCGTGGTCGGCGGCGTCACGGTCTCCGTGACCGGCGGCGTCACGGCGCCCGTGACCGGCGGCGTCACGGTGTCCGTGGTCGGCGGCATCACGGTGCCCGTGACCGGCGGCGTCACAGTGCCCGTGACCGGAGGTGTCACGGCGCCGCTCGCGGTCGGCGTCCCCTCGGTCGTCGTGGCGGTCCCGGCGGTGCCGGTCTCCTCGCACGCGGGCTCCATGGGTCCGGGTGCCCCCAGCACCCCCGTCGTGCCCTGCTCCGGGCAGGGCACGACCTCCGCCGACGCCGGAGAGACCATCGTCAGGCCGGCGCCGACCGTGAGCGCCGCCATCGCGAGGATTCCCCGGATGTTCCGTGATGAGTTCGACATGCGCATCCCCCTGTTGCGTTCGGTAATCCGATGAAAACCGAACGTAACAGTGGGGCCTTGCTCGGGGGCGCGCTTAGTTCAATGGTGGTCAAGCCATTACCGGCGGCTGTCAGGCCCTTACCGGGCCGATGACCAGGGAGTCGCTCGCCTCGTCGAGGTCGACCAGCACCTCGTCGCCGTCCTGGACCTCGCCGGAGAGCACCTCCTTGGCCAGCTTGTCGCCGATCGCGGACTGGACGAGGCGGCGGAGCGGACGCGCGCCGTACAGCGGGTCGTATCCCGTCAGCGCCAGCCAGTCGCGCGCCGCCGGGGTCACGGTCAGCGTGAGCCGCCGGTCCGCCAGGCGCCTGGCCAGATGGACCACCTGCAGGTCCACGATCCTGGACAGCTCCTCGGTGCCGAGCGCGTCGAACTGGATCACGTCGTCGAGCCGGTTGAGGAACTCCGGCTTGAACGAGCTCCTGACCGCGGCCATCACGGCGGACCGCTGGGCCTCCTTCGCCATGCCCGGGTCCACGAGGAACTGCGAGCCGATGTTGGAGGTGAGGATCAGGATCACGTTGCGGAAGTCGACCGTCCGGCCCTGCCCGTCGGTGAGCCGCCCGTCGTCGAGCACCTGGAGCAGGATGTCGAAGACCTCCGGGTGGGCCTTCTCGACCTCGTCCAGCAGCACCACGCCGTAGGGCCTGCGCCGCACGGCCTCGGTGAGCTGGCCGCCCTCCTCGTAGCCCACGTAGCCGGGCGGTGCCCCCACCAGGCGCGCGACGCTGTGCTTCTCGCCGTACTCGCTCATGTCGATGCGGACCATCGCCCGCTCGTCGTCGAACAGGAAGTCCGCCAGCGCCTTGGCCAGCTCCGTCTTGCCGACACCCGTCGGGCCGAGGAACAGGAAGCTGCCGGTCGGCCGGTCCGGGTCGGAGATGCCCGCCCGCGCCCGCCGTACGGCGTCGGAGACCGCTTCGACTGCCTGCCGCTGGCCGATCAGCCGCCTGCCGAGCTCCTCCTCCATGCGCAGCAGCTTGCTGGTCTCGCCCTCGAGCAGCCGGCCCGCGGGGATGCCGGTCCACGATGAGATCACCTGGGCGATGTCGTCGGAGCCGACCTCCTCCTTGACCATGGGGTTCTCGGGCTGGGCGGCCTTGCTGGCCTCGGCGAGCTCGGCCTCCAGGTTGGGCACCTCGGCGTACATCAGCCGCGAGGCGGCCTCGAAGTCGCCGTCGCGCTGGGCGCGCTCGGCGGCGCTCCGCACCTCGTCGATCTGCTTCTTCAGGTCGCCGACCCGGTTGAGCCCCGCCTTCTCCCGCTCCCAGCGGCCGACCAGGCCGTTGAGGTCCTCCTGGCGGTCGGCGAGTTCCCCGCGGAGCCGCTCCAGCCGCTGCAGGCTGCTCTCGTCGGTCTCCTTGGCGAGCGCCAGCTCCTCCATCTTCATCCGGTCGACGTTCCGCTGGAGCTGGTCGATCTCCACCGGACGGGAGTCGATCTCCATGCGGAGCCGGGAGGCCGCCTCGTCGACGAGGTCGATCGCCTTGTCGGGCAGGAAGCGGGAGGTGATGTAGCGGTCGGAGAGCGCCGCGGCGGCCACGAGCGCGCCGTCGGAGATCTGGACCTGGTGGTGCGCCTCGTAGCGGCCCTTGAGGCCGCGCAGGATGGCGATGGTGTCCTCGACGGTGGGCTCGCCCACGTAGACCTGCTGGAACCGCCGCTCCAGCGCCGGGTCCTTCTCGATGCGCTCGCGGTATTCGTCCAGCGTGGTCGCGCCGATCATCCGCAGCTCGCCGCGGGCCAGCATGGGCTTGAGCATGTTGCCCGCGTCCATCGCGCCCTCGGCGGCACCCGCGCCGACCATGGTGTGCAGCTCGTCGATGAAGGTGACGACCTGGCCGTCACTCTCCTTGATCTCGCCGAGCACCGCCTTGAGGCGCTCCTCGAACTCGCCGCGGTACTTGGCGCCGGCGACCATCGCGCTGAGGTCGAGGGCGATCAGGCGCTTGTCGCGCAGGCTGGAGGGGACGTCGCCCGCGACGATCCGCTGGGCCAGCCCTTCCACCACGGCGGTCTTGCCGACGCCGGGCTCGCCGATGAGCACCGGGTTGTTCTTGGTACGGCGGCTGAGCACCTGGATGACGCGCCGGATCTCCGAGTCGCGGCCGATCACCGGGTCGAGCTTGCCCGCCCTGGCCCGCTCGGTCAGGTCGATCCCGTACTTCTCCAGCGCCTGGTAGGTGTCCTCCGGGGTCTCGCTGGTCACCCTGGCGTGCCCGCGAACCTTCTCGAAGGCGTCGAGCAGCGCGTTCGGGCTCGCGCCGTTGGATTTGAGCAGGGCGGCGATCGGGCCGCCGTCGGTGGCGAGGCCGACCAGCAGGTGCTCGGTCGAGACGTAGTCGTCCTCAAGGCCGCGGGCCCGCTGGGCCGCGGTGTTCATCACGGTGAGGAGCTGCCGGGAGCTCGACGGGGCGCTGACCGTGGAGCCCTGCGCCTTCGGCAGGGCCGCGAGCTGCTTCTCGGCCTCGACCCGCAACTGCTTCCAGTCGGCGCCCACCGCTTCGAGCAGGGGTACGGCGGTGCCGCCGGTCTGGGCGAGCAGCGCGGTGAACAGATGGGCGGGAGCGACCTCGGGATTGCCCTCGGCGGCCGCCCGCCTGATGGCGGAGGAGACCGCCGCCTGGCTCTTCTGGGTGAGCTTGTAGTCCATGCTTGTCAGGCCTCACTCGAAAGTGCTGTGTCAATGGCGACGCCGGCCCGGCGTGTCCTCGCGGGCGTGTGACACCGGCGCGTTCTCACGGCCTGTCACAGGCGCGTCCTCAAGGCGTGGGACGGAGTCTCAGGCGGGGGGCAGCTGGTACTGGATGAGCGCGCGGATCGTGTTCATCTCCGCGCGCAGGCGGTGGTTCTCGTCACGCAGGCGCAGGGCCTCCGTCTCGAGGACCAGGATTCGCTTGATGCCCGCGAGGTTGATGCCCTCCTCCTGGGAGAGCCGCTGGACCTCGCGGAGCATCACGATGTCGCGGGTGGAGTACAGGCGTCCGCGCCCCGCCGTACGGCCTGGACTGACCAGGCCGAGACGGTCGTACTGGCGAAGGGTCTGCGGATGCAGACCCGACAGCTGGGCGGCCACCGAGATCACGTAGACGGGTGTGTCGTCCGACAGATCGAAGTAGTTGGCTTCCATGGCTACTCGCTTCTGGCCTGTTCGATCAGGTCCGCCCGCGGGTCACCACCCGAGGTGGCATCGCGGAACTCCTCAAGGGCGCCCCTCGCCTTGTCCTCCAGTTGCTGGGGCACCAGGACCTCGATCGTGGCGAGCAGGTCGCCCTTGGTGCCGTCCTTGCGGGCCACGCCCCTGCCGCGCACCCGGAAGGTGCGGCCGTTGGGGGTGCCCTCGGGGATGCGCAGCGTGACCGGCAGCCCCTTGAGGATCGGCACCTTGATCTCGGCGCCCAGCGCGGCCTCGGTGAAGGTGACCGGGACGGTGACCGTCAGGTTCTCTCCCGTCCTGCCGAACACGGGGTGCGGCTTGACGTGGATCTGGACGTAGAGGTCACCGGCGGGACCACCGTTCTCGCCGGGCGCGCCCTTGGCCTTGATCTTGATGCGCTGGTTGTCGCCGACCCCCGCCGGGATGCGGGCCTGGATCGTGCGGGTGCTCTTGCCCCGCCCGCTCCCGTCGCACACCGGGCACGGGTCGTCCACCAGCAGACCGCGGCCCTTGCAGTCGCGGCACGGCTCGGAGAAGGCGAAGTTGCCGAGGTTGCGGCTGGCCGCCCCGGTGCCCTCGCAGGTCGGGCAGACCCGCGGGGTGGTTCCGGCCTTGGCGCCGGTCCCTCCGCATCCGGTGCACGCGGAGGAACTGGTCAGGCGGAGCGACACCGTGGTGCCCTCCACCGCCTCGGAGAAGGAGAGCGAGACCTCGGACTCGATGTCCTGGCCGCGCCGCGCCCTGGTCGCCGTCCCCCCGGGGCGGCTCGTGCCGCCCCGGTTGAAGAGCCCGCCGAAGATGTCGCCGATGCGCTCTCCGGTGCCGCTCTGCTGCTGGCCGGTCCCTCCGAACAGGTCTCCCAGGTCGAACGGGAAACCGCCCGAGCGCGGAGCCCCCCCGGCCCCCGCGTAGCCGCCGATACCCGATCCGAACAGCGCCCGCGCCTCGTCGTACTCCTTGCGGCGCTTGGTGTCGGAAAGGATGTCGTACGCCTCCGAGACCTCCTTGAACTTGGCGGTGCTCGCGGAGGTCGCGGAGCTTCCGGGGTTGGCGTCCGGGTGATACTGCCTGGCCAGTTTCCGGTACGCCTTCTTGATCTCATCGGCCGTAGCGGTCTTGGGCACACCAAGGACGGCGTAGTAGTCCTTCTCCAGGTAGTCCTTGGTGCTCATCTACGTTCCTTCTCAGAGATCAGATGTGGGGGTGTCAGTTGTCGTCCGCGGCGGGCTCTTCTGGCTCCGCGACCGCGACGCGCGCGGGGCGGAGCACTCGCTCGCCGATCCGGTAACCGGGCTGCAGGATCTCCACGCAGGTCGGCTCCGTGACCTCGGGGGAGTAGCTGTGCATCAGAGCCTCGTGCACCATCGGGTCGAACGGCTCGCCCTTGGTGCCGAAGGTGCTCAGCCCCAGCTTCCCCGTGGCCGCCTCCAGTGACTCGCTCACCTTGGCGAAGCCGCCGGTCAGCTCCCCGTGGTCGCGGGCCCGGCCGATGTCGTCGAGGACCGGCAGCAGCTCGGCCAGCACGCCGGCCACCGCCTGCTCCTTGACGGCCACGCGGTCTCTCTCGACCCGCTTGCGATAGTTGGAATACTCGGCCTGAAGGCGCTGCAGGTCCGCGGTCCGCTCGGCGAGCTGGGTGGCCAGCTCGATCGAGGCCAGGTCTGACGCCAGGGAGGACGACGACCTGTCGGCCGCCTGCTCCTTGTCGTTCTGGGCCGTGGTCTCGGCCGGCTTCGGCTCGCGTACCTGCCCCGTCTCCGGGTCTATCTTCCGGTTGTCGCGGATCACCGGCTCCTCTTCGGAACCGTTCTCGCGCGTGCTCACGCTGGTACTCCCCTCGGCTTTCCGACCGTCACTTGGCGCCGTTGTCGCGCTTCGGCTCGTCGTCCACGATCTCGGCCTCGACCACGTCGTCGTCGGACTTCTGCCCGTCGGTGGCGTCCGCGCCGGGGGCGCCGGCCGGGGCCTCGGAGCCCTGCGCCTGGGCGTAGATGGCGGATCCCATCTTCTGGCTGACCGTGGCGAGCTTCTCGGCGGAGGTGCGGATCTCGGACGAGTCGGTGCCCTCCAGAGCCTTCTTGAGCTCGGCGACGGCCGCGTTGACCTCGGTCTTGATGTCGTCCGGGACCTTCTCGGCGTTCTCGCCGAGGAACTTCTCGGTCTGATAGACGAGCGAGTCGGCGTTGTTGCGGACCTCGGCCTCTTCGCGACGCTTCTTGTCCTCCTCGGCGTAGGACTCGGCCTCGCGCATCATGCGCTCGATGTCGTCCTTCGGCAGCGCGGAGCCGCCGGTGATCGTCATCGTCTGCTCCTTGCCGGTGCCGAGGTCCTTGGCGGAGACGTTGACGATGCCGTTGGCGTCGATGTCGAAGGTGACCTCGATCTGCGGGATGCCGCGCGGCGCCGGGGCGATGCCGGTCAGCTCGAAGGTGGCCAGCTTCTTGTTGTAGGCGGCGATCTCGCGCTCGCCCTGGTAGACCTGGATCTGCACCGACGGCTGGTTGTCCTCGGCCGTGGTGAAGACCTCGGAGCGCTTGGTCGGGATCGTGGTGTTGCGCTCGATGATCTTGGTGAAGATCCCGCCCTTGGTCTCGATGCCCAGGCTCAGCGGGGTCACGTCGAGCAGCAGGACGTCCTTGACCTCGCCCTTGAGCACGCCGGCCTGCAGGGCGGCGCCGATGGCCACGACCTCGTCCGGGTTGACGCCCTTGTTGGGCTCCTGGCCCGCGGTCAGCTCCTTGACGAGCTCGGCCACGGCGGGCATGCGGGTCGAGCCGCCGACGAGCACCACGTGGGCGATGTCGGAGACCTTGATTCCGGCGTCCTTGACGACCTGGTTGAACGGGCCCTTGCACCGCTCGAGGAGGTCGGCGGTGATCCGCTGGAACTCGGCGCGGGTGAGCTTCTCCTCCAGGTGGAGGGGACCCTCGGCCGAGGCGGTGATGTAGGGAAGGTTGATGGAGGTCTCCGACTGGCTGGAGAGCTCGATCTTGGCCTTCTCGGCGGCCTCGCGCAGGCGCTGCAGGGCCATCTTGTCCTTGGTCAGGTCGACGCCGTGCGCGTTCTTGAACCGGTTGGCCAGCTCGTCCACGACGCGCTGGTCCCAGTCGTCGCCACCGAGGTGGTTGTCGCCGCTGGTGGCCTTGACCTCGACGAAGCCGTGACCGTCCTCCTGGCCGACGTCGAGCAGGGACACGTCGAAGGTGCCGCCGCCGAGGTCGAAGACGAGGATGGTCTCGTCCTTCTCCTTGTCGAGGCCGTACGCCAGCGCGGCCGCGGTGGGCTCGTTGATGATGCGCAGCACGTTCAGGCCGGCGATGGTGCCGGCCTCCTGGGTGGCCTGGCGCTGGGCGTCGTTGAAGTAGGCGGGAACGGTGATCACCGCGTCGGTGATCTTCTCGCCCAGGTAGGCTTCCGCGTCCTGCTTCAGCTTCTGCAGGACGAACGCGCTGATCTGCTGCGGGTTGGACTTCTTGCCGTCGATCTCGACGGACCAGTTGGTGCCCATCTCGCGCTTGACCGAGCGAATCGTCCGGTCGACGTTGGTGACGGCCTGCCGCTTGGCGACCTCTCCGACGAGGACCTCGCCGTTCTTCGCGAACGCGACCACGGACGGCGTGGTCCGCGAACCCTGAGCGTTGGCGATGACGGTGGGCTCACCGCCCTCAAGAATCGAGACGACGGAGTTGGTCGTCCCCAGGTCGATACCTACCGCACGTGCCATGAGTACGTCCTTGTAGTCAAAGTTGAGTCGATGAGACTCATAGTGGAACCTCGTGTGACGTTTGTCAAACGACTTGAGTCTACTGGGCTCAACCTTCTGCCGCGCGGGGGCATTCCCCGTTTCCGGGGAAACACACCGGTGGCCGCCACCTCCTCTGACGAGGGAACCGGCGCGATCGTTCCCCGGCGGTGACCAGGGGCTCCGGGTCGCCGCCGGCGGGGCTCGTACGACGCCCGCCCGCCTTCGGAACAGGCCTGTTCCGAAGGCGGGCGGGGTTGGTCATGGTCCTCGAAGGACGCATCCATCCGGTTGAGGCCGGGAAGCGGGGCGTGCGGCCTCCGGTACGGCGTCTTTCGCGCGGGGTGCCGCGTCAGCGGGCGCCGTCGACCACCTTGCGGGAGCCGAGGGGCTTCTTGAGCTTGACGGTCGTCACCTTCTGGATGGCGATCTCGATGCAGGCGACGTTCTGGGCCTTGCTGCTCGGGCCCTCCCAGAGGGTGACCGTCACCCGCTTGGAGGTCTCGCGCACGGTGACCCGGTCGAGCACGTTGCACGGCTCCACGCCGGACCACCAGGTGACCTTCAGGCTCCGGCCGTCCTTCGACGGCTTGGCCTTCAGCCACCTGACCTTGCGGGGGTTGTCGGTGTGGCCCTCGGGTTTCGTCGGTTTGGGGGTACCACTCGTGGGCTCCTCCCGGGGGGCCACGCTGTGGCCCGCGGGTTCGGAGGGGCCACCGGGGATGGAGGTGGCCTGACTCACCGGTCGAGAGGGGGCGGCGGCGGTGACCGTGGCGCTGGGTTCGGCGCCGCAGCCCAGCGCCAGCAGGAGGCTTCCGGCCAGGATAGAGGTCGCGATCATACGCATACCCCTAAGACGGATCGCGGTCCTGAGAGGTTCAGGACACTCTGATGTCGCGCTGCCGAACCTCGGCCATGACCGCCGAGACGGTGACGAAGTCCTGGTCGACGTGCAACACGGTCAACCCGTGGTGCACGGCGGTCGCGCACAGCAGTAAGTCGATCGGCCCGGCGGAGCGGTGCCGGCCCTTCTGGGTGAGCTTGTACTGCGCGTTCTCCACCCAGCGCCACGCGGACTCGGGGACGGCCGCCAGGCGGCAGAGATCGATGAATTCCTCCGGTGGCGGGGCCGATAGGCTGCGGGGAGTTCCGATCCACGATTTCGAGGTGCTCACATGATCGCGATTCTTGGAACCGGCAAGATGGGGGAGGCCCTGCTGTCCGGGCTGCTCAGGGCCGGGTTCAAGCCGGGCGACGTGATCGCGACGGCGCGGCGCGCCGAGCGGGGCCAGGCCCTCGCGGAGCGGTACGGCGTGCGGGTGGCCTCCAACGCAGAGGCGGCCAAGGACGCCGACACGATCATCCTCGCGGTCAAGCCGCAGGACATGGGAGCTCTGCTCGCCGAGATCGCCGGGCACATCCCGGCCGACCGCCTGGTCGTCTCGGCGGCGGCGGGGATCACGACCGCGTTCGTCGAGGCGCGGCTCGGTGCCGACATCCCGGTGGTCCGGGTCATGTCCAACACGCCGGTGCTGGTCGACGAGGCGATGAGTGTCATCTCGGCGGGCGCGCACGCCTCCGAGGAGCACCTCAGGCGCGCCGAGGACCTGTTCAGCCCGGTCGGCAAGGTGCTGCGCATCCCCGAGTCGCAGCAGGACGCGGCCACGGCCCTGTCGGGCAGCGGTCCCGCCTACTTCTTCTACCTGGTCGAGGCCATGGTCGACGCCGGCATCCTGCTCGGCATGCCCCGCGCCGCGGCCCTCGACATGGTCACCCAGTCGATCGTCGGGGCGGCGATCATGCTCCGTGACTCGGGGGAGCACCCCGTGATCCTCCGCGAGGCGGTCACCTCGCCGGGCGGTACGACCATCGCGGCCATCGCCGAGCTGGAGCGGCACAGCGTCCGTGCCGCCTTCCTGGCCGCCATCGAGGCCGCCAGGGATCGGGGACGCCAGCTCGCCGAGGGCTGAGCCCACCCCTCTAATAGGAAACTTTCCTACATACGGCATCATTTCCCACGGAACTCCGGGGGAATGAGGCGATCGTGGGGCAGGCCGTATCGGCTGACGAGCAGCGGGAACAGGCCGGACCGGCCGTCTGGACGCGGAGCTTCCTGCTCTTCTTCACCGCCAGGTCCGTCTCCATGCTGGGGGCCGCGATGGTCCCGTTCGCGACGGCGGTGGGCGTGGGCGGGCTCGGCTACGGCCCCACGGGGGTGGGGCTGGCGCTGGCCGCGTGGATGGCGCCCTTCGCGGTGCTCATCCTGTTCGGCGGGGTCTTCGCCGACAGGTTCACGCCGCGCCGCATGATGATCGGCGCCGACACGGTCAGGGTGCTGAGCCAGGGGACCGGCGCGGCGCTGTTCGTCTTCGGCAGGCCGGACCTCTGGCAGATCCTCGTCATCTCCGCGATCAACGGCGTCGCCGCCGCGATGTACCAGCCCGGCGTCTCCAGCACGGTCCCGCGCGTGGCGCGGGACGTGCAGAAGGCCAACGCCACCCTGCGCGTCTCCGAGTCGATCATGCTGCTGGCCGGGCCCGGCGTCGCCGGTGCCATCGTCGGCTTCTCCGGCGTCGGCGTCGTCTTCGCGATCGACGCCGTGGGCTTCGCCGTCAGCGCGGTGTGCCTGCTCCTCCTGCGCCTGCCCGTGGTCGCGGGCCCGGTCGCAGAGCAGTCGATGTGGCGCAACCTGCGCGGGGGCTGGCAGGAGTTCCGGTCCAGGACCTGGATGTGGTCGGTGATCCTGGTCTGGGCGGTCTTCGGCGTCACCCTGTTCGGCCCGATGATCCCGCTGGGTTCGGTGCTGATCAGCGAGCGGCTCGGTGAGACCGCCTACGGCCTGGTCATGTCCGCCTCCGGGGCGGGCACCATCGTCGGCGGCCTGGTCGCCATGCGGGTCCGCCCTGGACGGCCGCTGATGGCCGGCGCGATCGGCCTGTTCGGCTTCGCCTTGGAGCCGCTCTCCATCGCCGTGGCGTCGCCGCCCGCGGTCCTCATGGCCGCGCACGTGATCGGCGGCGCGGGGTGGGCGTTCTGGTCGGTCATGTGGGCCACGAGCATCCAGACCCAGGTGCCCGCGGAGGCGCTCAACCGGGTCACCGCGTACGAGGTCGCCGGCTCGACCCTGTTCGTCCCGGTGGGCCAGGTGCTCGCCGGTCCGGTGGCCGGGGTGGTGGGCGCGCCGCAGCTGCTGACGGTGTCCACGATCGTGGCGGTGGCCGGTTGTGCCTCCCTCCTGCTGGTCCCCGCCGTCAGGGGACTGCGCAGGGTCTCCTCGGCCTGACGTCCGCTGGGGGTACGGCGTTCCGGAGGCGCTCAGCGGGGTCGGCCAAACATGCCCGTTAATAGCAATAAATCCGGATATTTTCCTCAGGTGAAAACGGGCCCGCCCTCCGAGACGGCTGCGTAAACGCCATTCCGTACACGTGCGGTAACGTCGAGCCGGAGCAGGAAGATCGGGTCGTGACGCGCGGCGTCGCGACCAGACAGGGAGTGCGCATGAGCCGGTCCGTGCGGGTTGTCTGGGACGATGCGCTCACCTCCTACGACTTCGGCCCGGGGCACCCGCTCGCGCCCGTACGGGTCGAGCTGACCATGGCGCTGGCCAGGGAGCTCGGCGTGCTGGACCAGGTGGAGATGGGCGGCTGCGCGCCCGCCACCGACGACGAGCTGGCCCTCGTCCACGAGCGCGACTACATCGAGGCCGTCAAGCGGGTCTCCGCCACCGGGAGGCCCGACGTGGCCTACGGGCTCGGCACCACGGACAACCCGGCCTTCGCCGGGGTCCACGAGGCGTCCGCGCTGATCACCGGTGCCAGCCTGGCCGCGGCCCGCGCGGTGTGGAGCGGCGAGGCCGAGCACGCGGTCAACGTCGCGGGCGGCCTGCACCACGCGATGGCCGCCGGGGCGAGCGGCTTCTGCGTCTACAACGACCCGGGCGCGGCGATCGCGTGGCTGCTGGCCCAGGGGGCATCCAAGATCGCCTATGTGGACGTGGACGTGCACCACGGCGACGGCGTGCAGGCGCTGTTCTACGACGACCCCAGGGTTCTCACCATCAGCCTGCACGAGAGCCCTCGCACCCTCTTCCCCGGCACGGGGTTCCCCGAGGAGCGCGGCGCGGAGGGCACCGCGGTCAATGTGGCCCTGCCCGCCGGATGTGGCGACAGCGGCTGGCTCAGGGCCTTCCACGCGGTGGTCCCGCCGCTGCTGCGGGAGTTCGCCCCCGAGATCCTGGTCACCCAGCACGGCTGCGACAGCCACGCCCTCGATCCGCTGGCCAACCTGATGCTCAGCCTGGACGGCCAGCGGACCGCGTACGCGGCGCTGCACGAGCTGGCCCACGAGACCGCGGGCGGGCGGTGGGTCGTGACCGGCGGCGGGGGCTACGAGCTGGTGCAGGTCGTGCCCCGGGCCTGGACCCACCTGATCGCGGAGGTGGCGGGCCACCCCCTCGATCCCGGGACCGCTACTCCCGACGCGTGGCGCGAGTTCGTCAAGGAACGGACCAACCAGACGGCGCCGTTGACGCTGACCGATGGTCGTGATCCGGAATTTCGCGATTTCTCCGCTGGTTATGACCCAGCAGACCCGATCGACCGAGCCATCATGGCGACGAGGAATGCCGTCTTCCCCTTCCACGGGCTCGATCCCCTCCCGTGACACACGGTCCGCCGGTGAACCGGACCGAGGAATGAAACGGCTCGCGGGGGTCCCCGGTGAACTGGACCGAGGAACGAAGTGGCCCGCGAGGGTGCGCCGGTGAACTGGACCGAGGAACGAAGTGGCCCGCGAGGGTGCGCCGGTGAACTGGACCGAGGAACGAAGTAGCGAGGAACGAGTGGATGAGTGACGAGGGAAGTCACCGGATTCCAGCACCCGAGCCGCGACGCGAGGCGTCGCGTTTGGCGGTGGACGAGTGGATGGGTGACGAGGGAAGTCACCGGATTCCAGCACCCGAGCCGCGACGCGAGGCGTCGCCGGTGGCTCGGACCGAGCTTCGTGAGCACCTGATCCGTACCCGGATCGCCGGTGACGTGGCGACCAGCCGGGAGAACAATCTGGACCACTACCGGTCGCTGTCCAACCGCGACCCGTACTACATGTTCGGGTTGACGATGGACGGCGCCTGGTCCTACCGGGACGTGCTGGAACTGATGGCCAAGTCCGCGGGCGTCGTGGCCGACCCCGAGCACCGGGAGGGGCAGGACACCATCGACCCCGACCGCACGATCGAGGCGGTCGAGAAGATGGGCGACACGATCGCCGGGGTGGTCCGGGGGAAGGACCCCAGGGTCCTGATCGCCACCGGTCACCCCACCGGCCTCCTCACCATCCACATGGCCCTGGCCCGGATGCTGAGGGCACGCGGCGTGACCCTGATGGCGCCGGCCGAGGGCTGGTCGTACTGGGGCAGCGGGTTCGGCCGCAGGCGCAAGATCCGCTACATGGACGACGTCGCGATGCTCGACGACAAGGGCGCCTTCGTGCACACCCACGACCCCGCCCCGATGCGCGCCATGCTCGCCGAGCTGGACGGCGACCGTCCCGACCTGGTGATCGCCGACCATGGCTGGGCCGGGGCGGCGGGCGAGGCGGGCATCCTCACGGTCGGGTTCGCCGACAGCAACGACCCCGCCCTCTTCGTCGGGGAGGCCGAAGGCAAGATCGCGGTCACCGTTCCGCTTGATGACAACGTGCTACCGAGGTATTACGAACCGCTGACACACCACCTGGTCGAGAGGGTCGTGCGAGCCCTCTGAGGCGGGGGATGCGCAATTTAGGTCATCCCTATACGGGTATTTCGCGCCTGCATTCCACGTACCTCGCCGACCGTTTGCCAACTTTTTGGTGATTGTGGGCGACTCTAATGGGAGACAGTTGGTCCGTTCCAAGATCAATGCGAGGGGCACGGTCCGGCTGCTGGCCAGCGATTTTGTCGGTTCCGCTGACGTAGGACCCTAAAGGCTGAGAAAATAGGGGGTTTGCGTGACGGGGGTCCCGACTTACGCTGACGGCAGTACACGTGCGTGAGCAATGGCACCAGTGGGGATAACCCGGATACACGTGCGGAAGAGGCGTCCGATGGGTGCAGGCGAAAGACCTCTCAGCGAGGTGAAGTTCCTGACGGTGGCAGAAGTGGCCACTGTCATGAGGGTGTCCAAGATGACTGTGTACCGACTCGTGCATTCGGGCGAGCTGCCGGCCATCCGGGTCGGTCGATCCTTCCGGGTGCCGGAGCAGGCGGTGCACGATTATCTCAGGGACGCCTACATCGAGGCAGGTTGAGGCAGGGTGAGCTCGACGCGTCGAGCCGAGCGGCCGGGGAGGACGATCCGGCCGTGAGGTGAGCGAGGCGTGCTGGGCCGCTCACGGTCCTGCTCTTCCGGTCTGACCGGGACACGATTTCCGGTATGACCGTGAGAGCTTCGGTCCGTGTCTCATCGGGGTAGCGACGTGGTCGCCACGTCGTGAGTTCATGCGCCCGGGGTCCCCCCAGGGGCGATCTACCGTGGATCGCCGGTAGTCTGTTGTGCCGGTGTGCTCTCGCGCACCGGTTCGACAATCTCGGCTACCAGCTACCTGGGGGTCCCGTGGGCTCTGTGATCAAGAAGCGCCGTAAGCGCATGGCGAAGAAGAAGCACCGCAAGCTTCTGAAGAAGACCCGCATCCAGCGGCGTAACAAGAAGTAGCGCGGATCTGCGAGGCGCCGATGACCCACACCGTGCTTGTCACCGGGGTCTCGCGCCACATCGGCGCCCGAGTGGCGAGCGTTCTCGCGGATGACCCGGACATCGACCGGGTCATCGGAGTGGATACGGTGCCGCCGCCCTCGCTCTCACGTGATGGCGGCGTACCTCTCGGCCGGATGGAGTTCGTCCGCGTCGACCTTCGCAGCCCCGACATCGCCCAGGTGATCGCGGCCGCCGACATCGACACCGTCGTTCACATGAGCCTGGTGAGCGCTCCTCCCAGGAGCGGTGGCCGGGCGCTCATGAAGGAGCACAACGTCATCGGCACCATGCAGTTGCTCGGTGCCTGTCAGCGGTCCGCGACGGTCCGCCGTGTCGTCGTGCGCTCGACCACCGCCGTCTACGGTTCCTCCCCGCACGACCCCGCGGTCTTCACCGAGGACGCCGAGCCGGGAGAGCCGCCGGGCCGTGGCTACGCCAAGGACGCCTCCGAGGTGGAGGGTTATGTCCGGGGCTTCGCCAGGCGGCGGCGCGATGTCGCGGTGTCGACGCTCAGGTTCGCCAACTTCATGGGACCCGGCGTCGACTCACCGCTGACGCGTTACTTCGCCCAGCCCGTCCTGCCGACCGTGTTCGGGTTCGACCCGCGGCTGCAGTTCGTCCACGAGGACGACGCGGTCGAGGTGCTGCGGCGGATGGCGATGGAAGACCACCCGGGCACGTTCAACGTGGCCGGAGACGGTGTGCTGCTCCTGTCGCAGTGCGCGCGCAGGGCGGGCCTGCTCCCGATGCCCGTCCCCTCCCCGGTCTTCCGCTTCATGGGCGAGCTCGCCCGGAGCGCGGGACTGGTCGACTTCTCCCCCGAGCAGCTCCGCCTGATGTGCCACGGGCGCGTGGTCGACACCACCGCGCTGTCCACGGCTCTGGGCTGGAGACCGAAGTTCTCCACCGCGGCGGCCTTCGAGGATTTCGTCCGTGCGCGTGACCTGGCCGGAGGCCTTCCCGCGGCCCTGATGGACATGGTGTCCCGGCCGGTGACGGGATGAGCGAGACGGCGGATGAGAGCGGGGACGCCGAGGTGATTCCCATCACCAGGGTCCGCGCCTCCCGCAGGCACCTCCCCGGCGCGCCCGGCGAGCCCTTCCCCGAAGCGCCCGGCGAGCCTGTCTCCGAAGACGGTCCCGTCTTCGGAGCCGACTCGCCCTTTTCCGGCCGGCCGGCCGGCGAGGAAGACGACGATCATCGGCTGGCCGAGCTGCTCGCCTTCCTGCGCCGCCGTGTGACCGGAGAGTACGAGGTCGACGAGTTCGGGTTCGACCCGGAGCTCACCGACAGGGTGCTGCTGGAGCTGATCCGCCCGCTGTACCGCCACTGGTTCCGCACCGAGACCGTCGGCATGGGCAACGTGCCCGGCGACTCCGGAGCCCTGATCGTGGCCAACCACTCGGGCACCCTCCCGCTCGACGGTCTCATGCTCCAGGTCGCCCTGTACGACGACCACCCCGACCGTCGCGCGCTCCGTCTCCTGGGGGCCGACCTGGTCTACCGGCTCCCGGTGCTCGGCCACCTGTCCCGCAAGACCGGCCACACCCTCGCCTGCCGCGAGGACGCCGACCGGCTGCTTCGCAAGGGCGAGCTCGTCGGGGTCTTCCCCGAGGGCTTCAAGGGGGTCGGCAAGCCGTTCTCCGACCGTTACCGGCTGCAACGCTTCGGCCGGGGCGGCTTCGTCGCCTCCGCCATCCGCGCGGGCGTGCCGATCGTTCCCTGCGCCATCGTGGGCGCGGAGGAGATCTACCCCAAGATCGGCGACCTGCGCTTCCTGGCCAGGGCGCTCGGTCTTCCCTACCTGCCGGTCACGCCGCTGTTCCCCTGGTTCGGGCTTCTCGGGCTGGTCCCGCTCCCGTCCAAGTGGATGATCGGTTTCGGCGAGCCGATCCGCACCGACGAGCTCGACCCCGCCGACGCCGACGACCCCATGCTGGTCTTCAACCTCACCGACCAGGTCAGGGAAGCCGTCCAGCAGCAGCTCGACGAGCTCAGGCTCAGGCGAGGCCACGCCTTCCCGCCCTTTTTCTGAGGCTCCCGGGTCCAGGGGCCTTTCACGGTCCCCGGCGTACCGCGAGAGGGGCCCCGCGGCGCGGGCGGGAGGTCAGCGGCGGGAGCGGTAGTGGCGGTGCAGGGCGACGGCGGCGGCGATGCCGCCCGCGATGGCCCCGGCGCCCGCCGCGATGGGCAGGCCGACCATGGTCGCCTTGCGCCCCGTACGGAAGTCCTTGATGTCCCAGCTGTTCAGCCGGGCGAAGTCGCGCAGCTCGGCGTCGGGGTTGATCGCGGTGGCGTGGCCGACGAGGGAGAGCAGGGGCAGGTCGTTGGCCGAGTCGCTGTAGGCGGAGCAGCGGGACAGGTCGAGCCCCTCCCTGCGGGCCAGGGCCCTGACGGCCTCCGCCTTGGCGGGGCCGTGGAGCAGGTCGCCGACCAGGCGGCCGGTGTAGACGCCGTTCTCGGTCTCCGCGACGGTGCCGAGCGCGCCGGTCAGGCCGAGGCGCTGGGCGATCACGCGGGCCAGCTCCACCGGGGTCGCGGTGACCAGCCAGACCCGCTGGCCCGCGTCGAGGTGTGCCTGCGCGATGGCGCGGGTGCCCGCCCAGATGCGGTCGGCCATCACCTCGTCGTAGATCTCCTCACCGAGCCTGACGATCTCCTCGACCTTGTTGCCCGCCACGAACGCCAGCGCAGTCTCCCTGGCCTCCTCGATGTGAGCGGGGTTCTCGTCGCCGCGGATCCTGAAGACCACCTGGCCGAGCGCGAACCTGAACAGATCCCTGCTGGTGAACAGGCCCCGGGAGGCGAGGCCGCGGGCGAAGTGGTAGATGGAGGCGCCGCGCATCATGGTGTTGTCGACGTCGAAGAAGGCGGCGGACACCGGGTCGGGCTCGGCCATCGGCATCGCCACGGCGGCCGCGGCCGCGACCTCTCCGGCCGCGATCTCTCCGATCGTCGCCCGCCCGGTCGTGCCCGCTTCGTCCCGCCGTCGTAGTAGCCGCCTCATAGCACCTCAGCTTAACCGTGACAGGGGGGTGAGATCGGTAGCGTCCGTGTTAGCCGGATGTGACGTCTTGGCGTCGTACGGCGGCCGTAGGGCGTCGCGCGAGCCCGGCGGGGCCGGTCTTCGGGTTCCGGCGTCGCGAACCGGGACGCCGGAGGCGGCACGGCCGCCCGGTTCCCGTCCGTGGCGGTCCGTGACGGCGAGGCCGGTTCCGTACGGGACCGGCTATTCGGGCGGGGCCAGGCCCTCGATGTAGTTGAGGTAGACGTGAGCCTTGCGCTGGTTCTCGGCGCCCATCTTGGGGATCATCCCGGCGATCTGGGTGCGCTGTTTCTGGACGAAGCGCTTGAGCTCCTTGGCGCGCGCGGAGTCGCGGCGCCGTATCTGCCGCAGGGAGGTCACCGCGGAGCGCGTGGTGTCCTCCATGGCCTGGAGGGTCTCCCCGATCACTTCCTCGTGCTCGCCGGAGCCCAGGAGTTCCTTGACCTCGCGGGCCCGGGTCTCGGCGTAGCCGAAGGAGCGGTCGGCCCGCTCGGCGTCGTCGCTGCTCAGGTGGAACAGCGTCCCCTCGGCGGCGCGCTTGAGCGGGTAGAAGGTGTCACCGGGCATCGACCGGTAGGTCCATATCCCGGAAATGACCATCGAGGCCACCAGGGCGATGCTCAGCAACTGCGGGAACAGTCCCACCCGGGACCTCCGCCGGGAGTGGCGGGGGCCCACCGGCCGCTCCTCGGGGACATCCTCTCCGGGAGGGGACTGCGTGAGCTGCTCGCGGAGCCTGGCGTTGAACTCGGGCCGGGGACCGACCGCCATGCGGGCTCCGAGCCGTGACACGCGGTTCTGGATGCGCGCCTGCGACCTCCGCGAGAATCCGGGCAGCCATTTCCCCATGAACGCTCCCTGCCGCCCCCAGCTCATGATCCATCGGTGTCACTTGCCTAACGACGACTCGGCACGGCAGGTTACGCGCTGCGCCCCATCGGCATGGGGAACATCGTCCCGGGCGTGGCGGTCGCGGCCGTGAGGCGGTGTCAGCCGATGTCGGTCGATATCAACCGATGTCGGTCGGTCGGTGTCGGTCGGCCGGTGTTGGCCGGTGTCGGTTGATGTCAGCTGAGGTCCGAGGGGAGCGCGCGGGCCAGGGCGCGGATCGCGCGGAACTGGAGCGCCTTGATGGCACCGCTCTTCTTGCCCATGATGAGCGCGGTCTCCGCCAGTGACATGCCGTGCAAAAAGCGCAGCACCACGCATTCCTGCTGCTCGGGGCCGAGGTCACGGACGGCGGTGAGCACCCGATCGCTGATCATCGCGGTGACGACGGCGTTCTCCGGGATGTGCGGGCCGTCGAGCGGTGTGTCGATCACCTCGGCCGTCGTGACCTCAAGGCGGTATCTGCCGGACTTGAAGTGATCGGTGATCAGGTTCCTCGCGATGGTCACGAGCCAGGCCCCGAAATCACGCCCTTGCCACGTGAAGTCCGTGATCCGGCGGAGCGCGCGGAGAAAGGTCTCGCTCGTGAGATCCTCGGCCAGCGGGTGTGAGCCGACCCGGAAATAGACGTAGCGGTACACCAGGGTGAGGTAACGATCATAGAGCGTGCCAAAAGCATCCGAGTCTCCGGTTTTGGCACGCAAAACAAGCCTCCGGAGTTCTTCGGAGGCATCCTCACGCACGGTGAGGTCACTACTGCGGACGGGCTGGGCTACCCCGGCTGTCGTGGGGAGGTGCCCGGCGAGCGGCCACGTTTCAGGCATCCGGTATCCCTGAGGGGAGGGGGTACGGCGTGCTCGCTCACTCTAGAAATCAACGGGTAATTGCACAATCCACTTTGAAGCGTCGTGACTGGGGGTAATCGCCAGATACGGTGTGGGGGCGGTTGTTTCAAACCGGCTCCGGGAGCCAACCGAGGGTTCGGCTACCGGTTGGGGGGTAATGTCCGGCAGCATTGGAGACACCATGGAAGTCCTCGTCGCTGTCATCGCCTTCGCCGGTGCATTGCTCGCAGCCATCGCCACCGGTGCTCTCGTCAGTCGCCTCCGCAGTGAGCCCAAGGGCTGGCTGATCGCCTGGAGCATCACGACGGCGTCTCTCTCCGTCTCACTCGGTGTAATCGCCACCGGTTACTTGATCGGGTTTGGGGCGGGCACATTCCGTATTTATCAACTGACCGGATCCATGCTGGCGCCCCTCTGGCTGACCGTCGGGGTCATCCAGTTGCTGGCCCGCAAGGGCGCGGCCAGGTTCTCCTCCTGGCTCCTGGGGATCGCCCTCACCGTCATCGCCGCGGTGATCCTGGCGGTCGACCCGGTCCTGCAGGAGAAGGACTTCACCAAGGTCCTCCCGCTGGGCAGCCGCCACTGGAACCTGCCTCCGGCCTACCTGCTCGGGACCGTCCACGTGATCGTCGCGCTCGTGCTGCTGGGCGGCCTGGTGCTGGCGGTCGTCCGCTGGCGCGGCGGTGACGACTACGACGCGGACAACATGCACGCGCTCCTGGTGCTCGGCCCCACCGGCCTCGCCCTCGTCGGAGCCGTCAGCTTCGCGGTGCCCGGGATGTTCACCGCGCTCCTGCTCTTCGTCACCGCCGCCGCCGTCTGGTACGCCATGCTCCGCCCGCTCGCGCCCTACGAGGACGACGACGAGGACGCGGACGACACGGACGACGAGTGGGAGGACCGTCCCCCGCAGCCCCGCCGCCCCGAGTACCAGCCCCGCGACGTGCAGGTCGCCGGCCGCCGCGTGACCCCGGAGAATCCCCCGGCCCGCGCTCTGGCCGAGGAGGGTCCCCGCCGCTCCGGCCTCGGCGACCTCGTGGCCGAGTATCGGGCGGGTGAGCAGGACGTCGACTACGCTGCGCGCATGCGGCAGCAACCCTCTCCACACGACGACAGGTTCGGTGGCCCCGCCACGGGGATGTTCATGGCGGGTGAGTACGGCATGCCGCCCGCCGACCAGCCGCCCGGTGGTGACCCCGGCAGGCGCGGTGGTGATCCCGGCAGGCAGCAGCAGCCGCCGCCGGTCACCGGCCAGTTCGGCATGCCGACCGCCGGTCCCGCGACCGGCGAGTACAACATCCCGGCCGGCGAGTTCGGCAGGCACGGCGCCGCGGGTTCCGGCAGGCCGCCCAGCTCGGGCACCGGCGAGTTCGGCAGGCCGCCCAGCTCGGGAACAGGCGAGTTCGGCAGGCCCGTGGGGCCCGGCACCGGCGAGTTCGGCAGGCCGGGCGTGCCCGGACCCGGCAGGCCGGGCAGCCTCCAGCCCATGCCCGCCGACCAGGCCTTCGGCGGCGCGCCCTCCTCGGGCTCCGAGCAGGGGCGCGGAGGCTCCCGGGGCTATGACCGTGGGGGCTCCCCGGGCTACGACCAGGCGTTCGGCGCCACCCCCTCGACCGGTGCCCTGTATCCGGGCGGGCCGGGAATGCAGGGCGGGCCGGGGATGCCGGGCGGTGCCGGTGACCTCCCGGGCGGCTCGAACCGTCCCTCGCCGAGCATTTTCGGCCTGCTGACCGTCTTCACCCTGCTCGACGGCACCGGCGAGAGGTTCGACCGGCTCGCCGAGGAGACCGTCGAGGCGGTGCGCCGCTCCGAGCCGGACACGCTCGTCTACACCTGCCACTCGGTGAAGTCGGCGCCCCTCCAGCGCATCGTCTACGAGCTCTACCGTGACGAGGTCGCCTACGCCGACCACCAGCGCCAGCCCCAGACGCAGCGCTTCGTCACCGAGCGCCAGGCGATGGTGCTCGCCACCAATGTGATCGAACTCACCGTGAACGCCGCGAAGGTCATGCCGCTCCCGACGGCCTTCAGGGCGTGAGCGCGTCGCGGGCGGCCCGTCAGGCGGCCGCCCGCGCGCCGGAGCCACGGTGACGGCCCGCCCGGCTCCCGCCACGGTGACGGCCCGCCCGGCTCCCGCCACGGTGACGGCCCGCCCGGCTCCCGCCACGGTGACGGCCCGCCCGGCTCCCGCCACGGTGACGGCCCGCCCGGCTCCCGCCACGGTGACGGCCCGCCCGGCTCCCGCCACGGTGACGGCCCGCCCGGCTCTCGCGACGGCCGCGTCCCGGGCGGCGCGGAAGATCCCCGGAAACGCCGTACGGGAGGCGGGCCCTCGCCCTCAGGCGCCGAGGGCGGCGCGGAGGCGGCTCTCGTCGACGCGCCAGAAGTCGTGCTGCACCCCGTCGACGAGGGTGACGGGGATCATCTCCCAGTAGCGGGCCTGGTCCTCCTCGGAGGCCGTGATGTCGCGTTCCTCCCACGGCACGCCGAGTTCCGTGGCGACCCGCTCGATCACGGCCCGCGCGTCGTCGCACAGGTGGCAACCGGGCTTGCCGAGCAGGGTGATGCGATGGTCTCGCGGTGACATGACCGCCACGGTAGCCGAATCGCGGCGCCGCGCCGGCCCTCGCGGCGAGGGGTGAGGATCCGGTCCCACGGCTGGGAAAACCCGGTGGCGGCGGTGCTCGCGCCCGTCGAAGGCGCAGGTCCAGGGCCTGGTGAGGGGGTCGGAGGACGGACCGGCGGGGGACGCGGCCAAGATTGTGAACACTCACTTTGTGCACCGGTTCACAAAAGGACTAACCTGAATGACAGTGGTTTCACCTCGTCATCCGTCGCGTCCGGGCCGCGCCGGCCGCCTGTCCCCCTGGAGTTCCGGCACGTGATCCGCCGTCTGTCCCAAGCCCGCGAACGCGGCATACCCGAGGCGACCGTCGCCCGGCTGCCGCTCTATCTGCGAGCGCTGAACGGCATGGCCGAGCGTGGCCTGGCGACCGTGAGCTCGGAGGACCTCGCCGTCGCGGCGGGCGTCAACTCGGCGAAACTCCGCAAGGATCTCTCCCACCTCGGGTCGTACGGGACCCGCGGGGTCGGCTACGACGTCGAATATCTCATTTACCAGATCTCCCGTGAGCTGGGTCTCACCCAGGACTGGGCCGTGGCCATCGTCGGAGTGGGTAACCTCGGGCGTGCGCTCGCCAATTACGGCGGGTTCGTCTCCCGCGGGTTCAGGGTCGCGGCGCTGCTCGACGCCGACCCCGAAGTGGTGGGCGACCACATCGCGGGATTGAATGTGGAGCACATCGACGAGCTGGAAGCCGTGATAAGACGGCGGGGAGTGTCGATCGTGGTGCTTGCGACACCGGCCGTGGCGGCCCAGCAGGTGGCCGACCGGGTTGTCGCCGTGGGGGTCACCAGCATCCTGAACTTCGCCCCCGTCGTCCTTTCCGTGCCGGAAGGCGTTGATATCCGTAAAGTCGACCTATCAATTGAATTGCAGATCCTGGCGTTCCACGAGCAACGCAAGGCGGATCGGATGACTGGGGGGCCCGCGATGGCCGAGGAGTGGCCCGAGGCGGTGGACTTGTGAAGAGACACGGCGCACGAGCTGACGGGCACGGCATCTCCCGGCTCTCCCGGACAATCATGACGAGCGTGACAGCCGTGACGACAGCGGCACATACCGGCACCGCGGCCACGCGTACGAGCACGAGAGCGGATCGTGCCCTTCCCCGGCAGGCGGGAGAGGGCCGATGAGCGTTCTCGTCGTCGGCCTGAGCCACCGGACGGCACCGGTGGCCCTGCTGGAACGGGTCTCCGTCTCCGGTGACTCGCTGGTGAAGCTGCTCCAGGACGTCCAGCAGGACGTCCACGTCGCCGAGGCCATAGTCGTCTCCACGTGCAACAGGGTCGAGGTCTACGCCGAGGTCGGCCGGTTCCACGCCGCGGTGACCTCCCTGTCCCGGCTGCTCAGCGCCCACTCCGGCGTTCCCATGGAGCAGCTGGCCTCCCACCTCTACGTGCACTACGAGGACCGCGCCGTCGAGCACCTGTTCTCGGTCGCCTCCGGCCTCGACTCGATGGTCGTGGGAGAGGGGCAGATCCTCGGCCAGGTGCGGTCGGCGCTCAGGCTCGCCCAGCATGAGGGCACGCTCGGCCCGACGCTCAACGAGCTCGTCCAGCAGTCACTGCGGGTGGGCAAGCGCTCCCACACCGAGACCGGCATCGACCGGGCGGGCGCCTCCCTCGTCGGCGTGGGGCTCACCCTCGCCGAGCGCACCCTCGGCCCCCTCCAGGGGAAGCGGGCCCTGGTGGTCGGCGCGGGCTCGATGAGCGCCCTTTCCGCCGCGACCCTGCAGCGGGCGGGCGTCACCGACATCGTGGTGGTCAACCGGACCCACGACCGCGCGGTGCGGCTGGCACAGACGGTCGGCGGCAGGGCCGCCGGATTCGGCGACCTGGCGGCCGAGCTGGCGGGGGCCGACCTGGTCATCTCCTGCACCGGCGCCACCGACGTGGTCATCACGGCCGACATGGTGACCCCCCACGAGACGTTCCTGCTGGACCTGGCCCTGCCGCACGACATCGACCCCGCCGTGCGGCGGCTGCCCGGCGTGACCCTGGTCGACCTGGAGTCCATGCAGAAGAGCGAGGCCGACGCCGGTACCGACGACGGCGGTCGCGCCGAGGCGGTCGTGGCCGTGCGCGGCATCGTGGCCGAGGAGGTCACCGCCTATCTGTCGGCCGAGCGCGCCGCGCGCGTCACGCCGACCGTGGTGGCGCTGCGGAGCAAGGCGGCCCAGGTGGTCGAGGCGGAGCTCGGGCGGCTCGTCGCGCGGGTCCCCGATCTTGAGGGACGCGTCAGGGACGAGGTCGCCCAGACCGTCAGGCGCGTGGTCGACAAGCTGCTCCACGAGCCCACCGTGCGCGTCAAGCAGCTGGCGGAGTCCCCGGCGGGCGATCATTACGCGGAAGCCCTGCGTGAGCTGTTCAATCTTGACCCGAAGGTGCCCGAAGCGGTGAGGCGCATCGAGACGATCGATGCCGAGCCGGGTAAGAACACCGAGCCGAGCAAGAAGGAGGCAGGCCTGTGAGCAGCGTTTCCCCTCCGCTCCGGCTGGGAACGAGGCGGAGCGTCATGGCGACGACGCAGTCGGGCCTGGTCGCCACCCGCCTCACCGAGCTGACCGGCACGGCCGTCGAGCTGGTCGGCGTCACCACCTTCGGCGACGTGACCAAGGCCGACCTCACGCAACTCGGCGGTACCGGGGTCTTCGTCAGCGCGCTGCGCGACAAGCTGATCGAGGGCTCGATCGACTTCGCGGTGCACTCGCTGAAGGACCTGCCCACCACGCCCGACCCGCGCGTGGTCATCGCGGCGATCCCGCCGCGCGACGATCCCAGGGACGCCCTGGTGAGCGTCGCCAAGCTGGCGGACCTGCCGCCCGGCGCGACGATCGGCACGGGCTCCCCGCGCCGGATCGCCCAGCTCCGGATGATCCGTCCTGATCTTGAATACGTGCCCATCCGCGGCAACGCCGACACCCGCATCGGCAAGGTGACCTCCGGCCAATTGCAGGGCGTCGTGCTCGCCGCCGCCGGGCTCGGCCGGCTGGGCCGCGACGCCGAGATCTCCCAGATCTTCGAGGTCGAGGAGATGCTGCCCGCCCCCGGGCAGGGGGCGCTGGCCGTGGAGTGCCGCTCCGACCGGGCCGACCTGGTCGAGCTGCTGAGCGTGCTCGACGACGCGAGCACCCGCGCCGCGGTCACCGCCGAGCGCGCGGTGCTCAACGCCCTGGAGGCGGGGTGCGCCGCCCCGGTGGGCGCGTACTCGGTCGAGAACGGGCACGATCTGATCCTTACCGCCGCTGTCGTCGCTGTCGACGGCAGGCGCGCGGTGCGCAAGTCCACCGCCGGAAGCTCTTCCGCGCCGATGGATCTCGGCCGCGACCTCGCGGCCGAGATGATCGCGGAAGGGGCCGGCACGTTGATAGGGGAGCGAGCACATTGAGCTCCGGAAGTGCCACCTTCGAGCGCCCGTCCGGATTCGTCGCCTTCGTCGGCGCCGGTCCCGGTGATGAGGGCCTGCTCACGCTCCGCGGCGCCGACCTGCTCGCCAGGGCGGACGTCGTCATTCTCGACCGGGAGGCATACGGCCCGCTGTTGCGCCACTGCCGCGAGGACGTCGAGATCGTCGACGCGGCCGAGGACGGCGCCGTCTCGCTGAAGGTCGTGAAGGCCGCCAAGGGCGGCAGCGGCGTCGTGCGGCTGTGCGCGGGCGACCCGATGTTCTTCTCCTCGATCACCGAGGAGGTCGCGGCCTGTGCCAAGGCGGAGGTGGACTTCGAGATCGTGCCCGGCGTGCCGCCGGCGACGGCGGTGCTCACCTACGCGGGAATCCCCGCCGCGGTGTCGGTGCCCGAGTTCCGGGTCGTGGACGCGACCCAGATCACCGACTGGTCCGCGTACGCCACCGGAACCGGCACCCTGGTGATCTACAACGGCGTCGCCGAGGCCGTCCCGATCGGCAAGGCGCTGATCGCGGCGGGCCGTCCCGACTCGACACCCGTGGCGGTCAGCAGCGCCGGCACGACCACCGAGCAGCACACCGTGGTGACCACGCTGGGCCGGCTCGCGCCCGATCTCAAGCACGCCGGGATGGTCGAGCCCGCGCTGATCGTGGTCGGTGAGGCCGTCGGCATGCGCGACCGGCTGTCGTGGTTCGAGACCAAGCCGCTGTTCGGCTGGCGGGTGCTCGTGCCCAGGACCAAGGAGCAGTCGGCCAGCCTGGTCGAGCAGCTGCGCTCGTACGGCGCGGTGCCCGAGGAGGTCCCCACGATCTCCGTCGAGCCGCCGCGCACCCCGCAGCAGATGGACCGCGCGATCAAGGGCCTGGTCACGGGACGCTACGAGTGGGTGGCCTTCACCAGCGCGAACGCGGTCAAGGCCGTGCGCGAGAAGTTCGAGGAGTACGGCCTGGACGCCCGCGCGTTCGCCGGGCTCAAGGTCGCGGCCGTGGGTGACAGCACCGCGCGGGCACTGGTGCAGTTCGGCGTCAAGCCCGACCTGATGCCGTCCGGCGAGCAGTCGTCGGAGGGCCTGCTGGCCGAGTGGCCCCCGTACGACTCGATGCTCGACCCGATCAACCGGGTGCTGCTGCCGCGCGCCGACATCGCGACCGAGACGCTCGTGGCCGGGCTGACCGAGCTCGGCTGGGAGTGCGACGACGTGACCGCCTACCGGACCGTCCGCGCCGCGCCGCCGCCCGCCCCGACCCGCGAGGCCATCAAGGGAGGCGGGTTCGACGCGGTGCTGTTCACCTCGTCGAGCACCGTCCGCAATCTGGTGGGCATCGCGGGCAAGCCGCACAACGTCACGGTCATCGCCGTGATCGGCCCGCAGACCGCCAAGACGGCCGAGGAGTTCGGGCTCCGCGTCGACGTCATGGCAGACAAGCCTTCGGCTTCCGCCCTCGCGGCGGCGCTGGCGGAGTATGGTGCCAAGCAGAGACAGGCCGCGGTCATGGCGGGGGACGCCCCCCGCAGGCCCTCGCAAACCCGGCGGGGTGCCCGGCGCCGCGCGAAGTAACCTTGGAAGTGGCGGCCGCCCGCGTCACGACGGGCGGGCGGGCCGCGTTCGACGGCCCCGGCGAGCGCCGCGGGCCGTGACCGGCACCTGACCGGCACCGCGGTCGCGCTGAGCGGCGCTACGTCGCGCCGGGCAGCATTACGTCGCTGAGCGGCACCACGTCGCGCCGCGCGGCGAGTCAGGAACACACAACCGAGCTCCTCCGGCCCGCAGTCGCCTACCGGCCGGGGAGAGGGGGAGAGACCATGACCGCCCAGTTCCCTGTCGCACGCCCGCGCAGGCTCCGTCGTACGGCGTCGATGCGCCGGATGGTCGCCGGAACCCGACTGCACCCGGCGGAGCTGGTGCTGCCGATGTTCGTGAAGGAGGGCATCACCGAGCCGAATCCGATCGGCTCGATGCCCGGGGTGTTCCAGCACACCCGCGACTCGCTGCGCAAGGCCGCCCACGAGGCCGCCGAGGCCGGGGTCGGCGGGCTGATCCTGTTCGGCATCCCCTCGGTGAAGGACGGCCGGGGGTCGGCGGCCGACGACCCGGAGGGAATCGTCCAGCTCGCCGTCGCCGACCTGGTCGCCGACGTGGGCGACACGCTGGTCGTGATGACCGACACCTGCCTGGACGAGTTCACCGACCACGGGCACTGCGGCATCCTGACCCCGGACGGGGAGGTCGACAACGACGCCACCCTGGAGCGCTACGCGGCCTCGGCGGTGGCCCAGGCGCGGGCCGGGTCGCAGGTCATCGCGCCCAGCGGCATGATGGACGGCCAGGTCGCGGCGATCAGGGCGGCCCTGGACGGCGACGGCTTCGAGCAGATCCCGATCATGGCGTACTCGGTGAAGTACGCCTCGGCGTTCTACGGCCCGTTCCGCGAGGCGGCCGAGTGCGCTCCCCGGTTCGGCGACCGCAACGCCTACCAGCAGGACGCGGCGGGACCGATCGGCGAGGCGCTGCGCGAGGTGCGGCTGGACCTCGACGAGGGGGCCGACGCCGTGATGGTCAAGCCCGCGCTGGCCTACCTCGACATCCTGCGCCAGGTGCGCGACGCCGTGGACGTGCCGGTGGCGGCGTACCAGGTCAGCGGTGAGTACGCCATGGTCGAGGCCGCGGCGGCGAACGGCTGGGTCGACCGGGATCGGGTGATCATGGAGTCGCTGGTCGCGATCCGCAGGGCGGGGGCAGACATGATCCTCACCTACTGGGCGACCGAGGTGGCCGCGAAACTGAGATGAGACCGGCGGCACGTACCGAGAACTGGAGGTTCGTCGCTTGATGGAGAAGCGTGTGCGTTAGAGTGCGATAACCGGTGCGGATGTGTCCCAGGTGGCGTAAACCCTGGGTGTTTGGCGTTCCACTGACCAGAGTGTGGACAGGTCGATCGCATCCGGGTGACACGCGGAATGCGCGGACGACGGAGGACACAATGGTCGGGGTACCGATGGTTCGTCGAGGCAGACGACATGGCCATCCGAAGCAGATGATCAACTCTGTGCTGGAGTACGCCGCCCTGGGGTGGGCGAGCTGTCCCGGCGCGAGACCGCTGAAGGGCGGTTCGCGCTCCTGCTCCTGCGACCGGGTCGGCTGTCCGGACCCGGGAGCCCATCCGCTCTCGCGGGCCTGGCAGATGCAGGCCACCACCGACCCGGCCCTGCTCACCAACTGGTGGCGGTACGAGCCAGAGGCGAACGTGGTCCTTCCCACGGGGCGGGTGTTCGACGTCTTCGACGTACCGCTCGCCGCGGGGCGCACCACCCTCGCGAACATGGACTCCGCGGGAGCCACCTCGGGCCCGGTCGCCGTCAACGGCGACCGGGCCCTGTTCTATGTGGCCACCAGGAACGCCTCCGACGACGAGGACGAGTGGTGGACCTGCGCCCTCGACTTCGGCCCGTCCACCATCGACGAGATGCCCGGCCTGCGCTGGCACTGCCGTGACAGCTACGTCCTCGCCCCGCCCTCGCTGCTGCCGACCGGCGGGTCCGGCTCGTGGCTGCGCCCGCCCGACGGACGTCCGCTGCCCGACCCTCTCCGCGTTCTCGACTGGCTCGCCGACACCTGCGAGTGAGCCGTGCTCCCCGGGCCGTTCCGAGGTTCTCCGGGCCGTTTCAAGGGTTCTTCGGGCCGTGCTGAGCCGGGGGCGGGCAGGTCACGGGGAGCCGCCCAGGCCGGCCTCGCGGGCACGGACGATCGCCTGGGCGCGGTCGGCCACCTGGAGCTTCATGAAGATGTTGGAGACGTGGTTGCGCACGGTCTTGCCGGACAGGAAGAGGGTTTCGGCGATCTCGCCGTTGCCCCTGCCCCGGGCGACCAGTTCGAGCACCTCCCGCTCCCGCTCGGTGAGCTCGGGGAAGGCGGTCCGTGACGGATCGGGCATGCCGGTGAAGTAGGCCAGGACGCGACGGGCGATCTCGGGGCCGTAGATGGCCTCGCCCGCGGCGACGGCGCGCACGGCGCGGCCGATCTCCTCGGCACCGGCCTCCTTGAGCAGATAGCCGCGCGCCCCGGCGCGCATGGCGGCGAACACCGAGTCGTCGTCGTGGAACATGGTCAGCACCAGCACCCCGATCCGCGGGCTGGTCCTGATGATCGTCCTGGTCGCCTCGATGCCGTTGCCGCCGGGCATCTGCAGGTCCATCACGACCACGTCGGGCTGGAGCTCGGCGGCCAGCACCGCGGCCTCCCGGCCACCGGAGGCCTCCCCGACGACCTCGATGTCCATGGCCGAGAGCAGGCCGCGGAGCCCCTGCCGGAAGACCGGGTGGTCGTCCACGATCAGTGCGGTGATCACTTGGTCTCCTCCACCGGCAACCTGGCGGTCACCCTCGTGCCGCCGCCCGGCCCGCGGCCGATCACGCACGAGCCTCCCACCTCGGCGGCCCGCTCGCGCATCGAGATCAGCCCGACGCCCGCGACCGGGTTCTCCGGCAGGCCGATCCCGTCGTCGGTGACCTCCACGCGCAGCTCGCCCGGCAGGCGGCGCAGCCGGATGAGCACGGTGGCCGCGCCGGCGTGCCGCCGGGCGTTGGTGAGCGCCTCCTGGGCGATGCGGTAGGCGGCGACCTCGACGGCGGCGGGCAGGTGGTCCAGCGGGCCGTCCACCGTCACCGCGGTCTCCCCCGCGGCGGCGCGCAGCGCGCCCTCCAGGCCGAGGTCGTCCAGCGCGGGCGGGCGCAGGCCGTACACCAGCTCGCGGACCGACGCGATCGTGGCGATCATCTCCTCACGGACCCTGACCAGCAGTTTCTCGACGGTCCGCGGGTCGGTGTCGAGGCGCCTGCGCGCCTCGTCAAGGATGAACGTGACGCTGGTCAGCGCCGGGCCGAGCCCGTCGTGCAGCTCCCTGCCCAGCCGGCGGCGCTCCTCGTCGCGGGTGGACCGGATGCGCTCCCGGGAGCGGTGCAGGTCGGCGGTGAGCCGGACGGCGTGCGCCAGCTCGGCGAGGTGCCTGGAGAGCACCGCCATCGGCTCGCGGCCGGGCCGGACCCCCGACACCAGCAGGGTTCCGACCCACTCCGCGTGCCAGAACAGCGGCACCTCCCGCGCCCCGGGCCGCAGCTCCCCGTACGTGAACACGCGCGCCGCGCCGCCCCGGCCGGTGCGGACCTCGACGCCGACCCCGGTGGCTCCCAGCGCCTCGCGGATCGCGGCCACGGCCTCGTCGAGGGCCGCCGCCGGATCCTGCGCCCCCTGTCCGGTACGGCCCAGCAGGCCGACGACCCAGTAGGGGTCGCGCTCGACGGCGAACACCCGGTCCACCACCCCCTGCAGGCGGAGCCGCAACGGGTGGAAGACCCCGCCCACGGCCAGCGCCGCGACCAGCCGGGCGCCCTGCCCCAGGTCGCTGGCCAGGGCGCCGGCCGCCCAGATCAGCCCGAAGTAGACCCCTCCGGTGACCGCGACGAGGGAGCCGTAGACCAGCGCGCGGTTGAGCACGACGTCGATGCCGTAGAGGCGGTAGCGCAGCACCGCCGCGATGATCGACAGGGGGAGTCCGGCTATGAAGACGGTCTCCATGGCCGCCAGCAGCCATGAGCCGGTCGTCACCCTGAGGATCCAGGAGGCCAGGAGCACCACCAGCGCGGCGACGTACCAGGCGATCTGGCGGCGTAGCTCGGTGTCGCCCGCCCGGTAGCGGAAGGCCAGGGACAGCACGCCGAGCGCGGTGAGCACCATCATCGGAGGGCCGATGTACGACTCCACGAGCGGTGAGATCTCACGCAGCGCCTCGACGCCGAAGGGGTTGGCGATCGGGAGCTGGAGCTCGAACTCCGGATCCGGGGCCAGGCCCAGGAACAGCGAGTGTCCGACCATGAGGGCCAGGTTGGCGTACAGGACCGGCCGCCACCGCCTGGAGGGCAGCCGGCCGTCGGGGAACAGCAGCGGCAGCAGCGAGGTGAGCACGGGAACGTGCCACAGCCACAGCCACAGCGCCAGCCATCCCGCGTAGAGGGTGATCCCTCCGGGGTCGGTGAGGTAGAGCCAGTGGGTGGTACTGAAGATCAGGTAGTAGAAGCCGCCGACCAGCCCGCCGGCCCACAGCAGCCAGGGGACGAGCAGTCCGGGCCGGCGCGTGATGAGGAACGCGCCGGCGGCGGGGAACAGGATGACGGTCGGGTCCAGGGTGATGAAGGGGGTGGTCCAGGTCGAGGCGCTCAGCTCGGCCAGCAGGACCGCCAGGACGTTGCACGCGGGCCCCAGCACCGCGCCGGTCCAGACGAGGACGGCCAGTGCCGTCCCGCGCCGGCCTTTCATGGCGTCTCCACCCGTGCCCATGCCCATGCCCATGCCCATGTCCACGGACGAGGACATGGGCGAGGACATGGGCGAGGTCGTGGCGTCCGGGAGGACCGGGAAGGTCATGGCGTCCGTGAGTGTGGGGAGGGGTCCGGTCTCTGCGCGGGTGGGGGAGGTCGCGGCGTCTTCGCTCATGGATGAGGGCAAGGGGGCTCCGTCCACGGGCGGGATCATGGCGTGCGCGTGCGCGAGAGAGGTCATGTCGTCTCCGTTCCGAGGGGAAGCCGGGCGACGACCTCCGTGCCGCCGCCGGGCCGCGGCCCGATCGCGCACGAGCCGCCCGCCTCCGCCGCCCGCTCGCGCATGGAGACCAGGCCGACGCCGCCGCGGATCCGTTCCGGCAGGCCGATCCCGTCGTCGGCCACCGAGAGCCGCAGCTCGCCTCCGGTAACCGCGGTGTCACCTTCCGGCCCGCCGGGACCGTGGGCCGCGACTCCACCCGGACGGGGCTCGCCGCCGCCCGTCGCCGCACTGCCGGGCCCGTCTCCGGCGACCGTCGGCTCGCCGCGCCGGACCACTTCGACCCGTACCAGGGCGGTGGTGGCCTGGGCGTGGCGGCGGACGTTGGTGAGAGCCTCCTGGGCGATCCGGTAGGCCGCCACCTCCACCGCCGGGGGTACGTCGCCCAGCGGGCCGGCGAGGGCGATGTCCACCCGCGGCCCCGGCGCGTCGGCCAGCGAGCGCAGTGAGCCGGCCAGGCCGAGGTCGTTCAGCGCGGGCGGGCGCAGGCCGTACACCAGGTCCCTGACGTCTATGATCGCGGTGCCCATCTGGTCGCGCACGCGGATCAGCAGCTCTTCCACGGCCTCGGGGTCCCGCTCCAGCCGGAGCCTGGCCTCGTCCACGGTCATCGCCAGGCTGGCCAGCGTCGGCCCCAGCCCGTCGTGCAGGTCGCGGCGGAGCCTGCGCCGCTCCTCCTCCCGGCTGGTGAGGATGTTCTCCCTGGAGCGTCGCAGGTCGGCGGTGAGCCGTACGGCGTGCGCCAGCTCGGCCAGATGCCGGGCCAGCACGTTCAGCAGGTCCGGCGAGATGCCGGGGCCGCTGCTGAGCAGCCGCCCGACCGGTTCGCCGTGCCAGATCAGCGGAGTCTCGACCGGCCGCTCCCCCAGCTCGCCGTCCCGTACGGTCCCTCCGTGGACCTCGACGGCCACGCCGTCGGCGCGGAGCGCCTGGCGGACCAGTATCACGGCGGTGGCCAGCCCTTCGGCGGGGTCGACGGCCTCCTGCAGCGTGTGGCTCAGCCGGTCGGCCACCCGGTAGGGGTCGCGCTCGACCCGGAGCAGCCGGTCCACCGCCCGCTGCAGCCGCAGCCGCGACGGGTGGAAGATCGCGCCCACGGCCAGTGCCGCGACAAGCCCGGCCGCCGGGTCCTGGCCGCCGGACAGCGTGCCGGTCAGCCAGGTCAGGCCGGAGTAGGTGCCGCCGGTGACCACCGCCAGGGCGCCGTAGACCAGGGCGCCGTTGATCACGGCGTGGAGGCCGGGAGGCCGGACTTTCGGCCGCCGGGCAGGGGGTGTCGTCACTGCCATGCTCGAAGGATCCCTCACATGATGTCCCGCCGTCCCGGGGCGGGTGTCCCGCTTTGGGAGGACATCGGTCCGGGCACCGCCGGGTGTGGCCCGGGGGGAGCGGGCGCGGCCAGAGGTGCGGGGGGAGAGCGGGGAGAGAGGCGACGGGGTGCGTCCCACGGTGACTACCCTTGAGGGCGTGAGCCGTACTGAGAACTCCGAGGCCCTGTTCGCCCGCGCACGTGAGATCGTCCCCGGGGGCGTCAACTCCCCGGTTCGAGCCTTCGGGGCCGTCGGCGGCACGCCGCGCTTCATGACCTCGGGGCAGGGGCCCTACATCACCGACGTCGACGGCAACCGCTACGTCGACCTGGTCTGCTCGTGGGGGCCGATGATCCTCGGCCACCGGCACCCGGCCGTGATCGAGGCCCTGCAGGAGGCGCTGCGCGACGGCACCTCGTTGGGTACGGCGACACCGGGTGAGGTCGAGCTCGCCGAGGAGATCGTCGCCCGGGTCGAGCCGGTGGAGAAGGTGCGCCTGGTCAGCTCCGGTACCGAGGCCACCATGTCCGCCGTGCGGCTGGCCCGCGGGTTCACCGGCCGGTCCAAGATCGTTAAGTTCGCGGGCTGCTACCACGGCCACGTCGACGCCCTGCTCGCCTCGGCCGGTTCCGGCGTGGTGACCTTCGGCCTGCCCGACACCCCGGGCGTGACCGGCGCCTCGGCCGCCGACACCGTGGTGCTGCCGTACAACTCGGTCGAGGCGGTCACGGAGGCCTTCCGGACCTTCGGCGACGACATCGCGTGCGTGATCACCGAGGCGTGTCCGGCCAACATGGGCGTGGTCCCGCCGCTTGAGGGGTTCAACGCCGCGCTGCGCGAGCTGTGCACCGCGCACGGCGCCCTGCTGATCGTCGACGAGGTGCTCACCGGCTTCCGGGTGTCGGAGTCGGGCTGGTACGGCCTCGACCCGGTCGACGCCGACCTCATGACCTTCGGCAAGGTCATGGGCGGCGGCCTGCCCGCGGCCGCGTTCGGCGGACGCGCGGACGTGATGGCCCATCTCGCGCCGGAGGGACCGGTCTACCAGGCGGGCACCCTGTCGGGAAACCCGCTGGCCTGCGCGGCCGGTCTGGCCACCCTGCGCGCCTGCGACGAGGGGGTCTACGACCGGGTCGACGCCGCGGCCCTGGTCATCGGCCGCGCCGTCGCCGACGCCCTGGCCGCGGCCGGGGTGCCGCACCGTCTGCAGCGTGCCGGGAGCCTGTTCTCCATCTTCTTCACCGACGAGCGGGTCACCGACTTCGCCACCGCCCAGAAGCAGAACACCGCCGCCTACCGGGCGTTCTTCCACGCCATGCTCGACCAGGGCGTCTATCTGCCGCCGTCGGCGTACGAGGCGTGGTTCCTGTCCTCGGCCCACGACGACGAGGCCCTCTCCCGCATCGCCGAGGCCCTTCCGGTCGCGGCCAAGGCGGCCGCCCAGGTTTCCGTCTAGCGGGGCTTCGCGTTCCGGTGGCCGTTCGCGGGCTTCCCGGCCGGTGGGTATCGGTTGAGCGTGCCAGGTGTGTTCATGCTTCGGTAGGTGCCGGGTGTGTTCGCGCTCCGGTGGGCGGGTGTTCCGGGCGGCCGTCGTTGGTGGCGGTCCGGTGTGTCAGGCTTCCGGTCTGGCGGGCGCGCTGGTCGCGGATTTCTGTAAGCCGCCCGGAACACCCACCCATCTCCGCGCACGGTCTGCCCGGCCGTCGCCCCGCGGAGCGTGGTCGCTTCCTTTCCGGCCGCCCAGCGTGCTCCGGGACGCTGAAGCGATCCGTACGGGACCGTTGGCGGTCGAGCGCCGTAGCTGAAGCGCCCGTGCGGAAAGGAGCGCGGGGGCGCTCGCCGTACGAGGCTCATGGGGCCCTACCGGAGCAGGTCGCCGAGGTCGATGGTGATCGGGAAGGGCACCGGGACGGTCAGCCGGTCGTGGTGGATGCCGGTGAGAGCGTACGCGTGGGTGGCGGGGTCGAGAGCTCCATCGATGAGTTCGACGTGCTTGAAGAAGTCGGGTTCGCCGTTCGGTCCCTCCGCGGGGAGGTTGTCGAGGTCGTCGGCGGTCCATCTCCACGGGGGTGGGGAGGGCCAGTAGTCGAGTGCGGCGCTCACGTCGGTCACCGTAACGTCGTCTCCGTCACTCGATGTGTTCATTCAGATCATCTCCGTTGCCTCATTTTATTCTCTCCCGTTTCGGCCTGAACGGAAGGAGCGGACGCCGAAGCAGGGAGAAGGCGGGCGCGGGTGCTCGCGTAGAGGACTCCGGAAAGGATCAGGGCGGCGGCGGCGAGTTTGGCGGGGGAGAGCGGCTCTCCGGCGAACAGGGCGGCGGAGGTCAGGCCGAAGAGCGGGATGAGCAGGGCCGACGGGGCGACGACCGAGGCGTCGTAGCGCTTGAGCAGGAAGCCCCAGATGCCGAAGCCGCCGAGGGTGGCGATCAGCGACACGTAGATCACCGACAGGCCGCCCTCCACCGAGAACTCCAGGCGGGGCACGCCCTCCACCAGCAGGGCCAGGGCCATCATGGGGATGGCCGCGACCCCGCAGATCCAGACCATGAAGCGGAACGAGTCGGGCGGCGCGGCGTTCCTGATCGCGATGTTGCCCGCGCTCCAGAAGAACGCCGCGCCGACGACCAGCAGGAACGCGCCGATGGGGCCGCCGGTGCCCAGGTCGGCGGCGATCAGCGCCAGACCGGCGAGCGCGACCGCCATGCCGGTGATCCGCCGCCGGGTGGGCCGCTCCTCCAGCAGGGCGACCGCCAGGACGGCGGTGAAGACCGCCTGGATCTGGACGACGAGCGAGGTCAGCCCGGCGGGCATGCCCGCCCGCATGCCCATCAGCAGCAGGGTGTACTGCCCGATGCCGAGCGTGGCCCCGGCCACGAGCACCTTCCGCCAGGGCACCCCGGGGCCGCCGACGAGCAGTACGGCGGGGAAGGCGGCCAGGAGGAAGCGCAGCGCCACGTAGAACAGCGGGGGGAAGTGCCGGAGCCCGGCCTCCATGACCACGAAGTTGAAGCCCCACATGGCGGCGAGGCCGATGGCGAGGAGGAGATGCCGGGTACGCATGCAGGCATCATCGTTTTCAACGATATTTCAGCACAAGTGAGACTTTCTGGTCAGTGCCGTTTAGGATTGCTTACATGTTGGATCTCAACCGGCTCAAGGCCCTGCACGCGGTCTCCGTCTACGGTTCGGTGGGCGCGGCGGCCGAGGCGCTCATGGTGACCCCCTCGGCGGTCTCCCAGCAGCTGGCCAAGCTGGAGCGGGAGACGGGCGCGACCCTGCTGGAGCGCAACGGGCGCGGGGTGCGGCTGACCGACGCGGCCGGGCTGCTCGCCGACCACGCCGAGCGCATCCTCGCGCTGGTCGAGACGGCGGAGGCCGACTTCGAGGCGCTGCGGGGCGCGGTCGTGGGGCGGCTGAGCATAGGCGCCTTCCCCACGGCGGCCCGGGGCCTGATGCCCGCCGCGCTCGCCCTGCTGCGCACGCGCCACCCCGACCTGCGCCTCCAGCTCATGGAACGCGAGCCGGAGCGGCAGGTCCGCGAGGTGGCCAGGGGCGAGCTCGACCTCGCGGTGATCCAGGACTGGATGAACCGTCCGGTGGCGATCCCCGAGGGGCTGTCGCGGGCCACGCTCTTCGACGACATCGCCGACGTGATCCTGCCCGCGTCCCACCCGCTGGCGACTCGTGCCGAGATCGAGCTCGCCGAGCTGTCCGGGGAGCAGTGGATCAGCTCCTCACCGGGCACGGTCTGCCACGACTGGCTCGTCTACACGCTGCGCTCGGCCGAGCTGGAGCCGGAGATCACCTGCATGGCGGACGAGTATCCGACCCAGATGGCCCTCGTCGCGGCGGAGCAGGGGTGCGCCATCATCCCCCGGCTGGGCCGCGACTTCGTCCTGCCGGGGGTACGGGTCGTCCCGATCCGATCGCGCCCGACGCGCAGGATCTACGCGCTCTGGCGGAGCGACGCCGCCCGCCGCCCGGCCATCCGCGCCGCGGTCGAGGCGCTCAAGGCCGTCTCCGCCGACTTCCGCGGCCCCGTGTCCGAGCCGGTGGCCGCTCCGATGATGGCTCCCCCGGTGGCTCCGGGCGGTCCCGGTGGTTCCGGGTGACGTCTCCGGTGGCTCCTGGTGTCGAGGCCGGTGTCCGGCGCCCTAGCTGAGGGCGATCGTCACCACGCCGCCGACGATGACGCAGGCGGCCAGCAGCCGCCGGGTCAGGTCGCCCTCGGCCAGCAGCCTGCCGCCGAGCACCACCGCCACGAGCACGCTGACCTCCCGTACCGGGGCCACCACGCTGATCGGCGAGAACGTGAACGCGGTCAGCGCCAGGAGGTAGGAGAGCGGCATCAGCACCGCCGCGCCCAGCACCCGCGCCCGGTGCTCGCGCCAGATGGGCAGGACCAGGCCCCTGCGGCGGGAGCCGAGCACCGGCGAGGTCAGGACCAGGGCGCGACTGAGGTCGCCGCCGTAGTTGAGCAGGATCGGCGCGACCGCGAAGGCGCTCACGACCTGCTTGTCCCAGACGGTGTACGCCGCGATGAACACCCCGGTGGCCAGCCCGAACCCGATCCCGCCCAGGTCCTGGCGGCTGGGCCTGCGCGCCGCGCCGAGCAGGAGGACGCCCACCCCGACCAGCAGGATTCCCGCGATGCCGACCGGACCCGGCCGCTCGCCCAGGAACAGGACGGCGATCAGGCTGGCCAGCAGCGGCCCGGTACCGCGGGCGATCGGGTACACCATCGACAGGTCGCCGTGCCGGTAGCCGCGCTGGAGCAGCATGAAGTAGCCCAGGTGCAGCGTGGTGCTCGCGGAGATCACCCCGAGGTCGGCCCAGGAGGGGCCGGTGCCGCCGAGGAGGAGATAGCCCGCCGCGACCGGGGTCCAGACGAGCGCGGAGGCGGCGGCCACCATCCAGACGAAGACGACGCCGTCGGCCTTGGCCGCCTGCTTGCTCATCAGGTTCCAGCAGGCGTGGGCGACGGCGGAGGCGAGGACGAGGGCGAGCGCGAGGGGGCCCACGCGGTGACCTTATCCTGCCTCCTCCGGCCCAAGTGGCCCACCTGCACGGCTACCAACCCCTACCTGTCGGTAGGCTGGCGGGACCATGGCTGAGACGACCGTCGTTCACCTCCTGCGCCACGGTGAGGTGCACAACCCCGATAACGTCCTGTACGGCAGGCTTCCCGACTACCACCTCTCCGAGAACGGCAGACAGATGGCCGAGACGGTGGCCAAGACGGTGGCCGGACGTGACGTCACCGCGCTGTTCTCCTCCCCGCTGGAGCGGGCCCAGGAGACGGCCGCCCCGTTCGCCGCGACCTTCGACCTGGGCGTCACGATCGACGAGCGGCTCATCGAGGCGGAGAACATCTTCGAGGGCCTCTCCCTCGGCAGGGGCGACGGGCTCTTCCGCAACCCGCGCTTCTACCGCTACCTGTGGAACCCGCTCCGCCCCTCCTGGGGGGAGCGCTACACCCACCTGGTCCGCCGGATGAGGGCCGCGATCGACGCCGCCCGCGACGCGGCGCGCGGCCATGAGGCGATCATGGTCAGCCACCAGCTCCCGATCTGGACCATCAGGCTCGCCGCCGAGGGCAGGCGCCTGCCGCACGACCCGCGCCGCAGGCAGTGCGGGCTCGCCAGCCTCACGAGCTTCTCCTTCGAGGGAGACCGCCTGATCAGCGTCGGATACAGCGAGCCCGCGGCGGCGCTCGTCAAACGCCCCACTGTGCCGGGCGCCTGACCTCGCCGGTACAGTGATTGCTCTACCGGTTGTAGTACAGGGAGCCTCCGTCACCCATGCGCGCACAATCCTTCGCCGCCGCCGTGCTTCTCATCGCCGTGGCCGGATGCGCCGGAAACCAGGGGTCGCAGCCGCAGACCGGCGACACCCGCTTCGTGGCGGGTGACGGCAGGATCACCCTGTTCCAGGCCGCCGACCGCAAGGTCGCCCCGCAGGTGGAGGGGGAGACCCTCGACGGGGGCACCGCGACCCTCGCGGCCCACAAGGGCAAGATCGTGGTGATCAACTTCTGGGCCTCCTGGTGCGCGCCCTGCCGGGCCGAGGCGCCGGTGCTCAAGGACATCTCCGCCAAGACGAAGGCGGACGGCGTGGAGTTCCTCGGCATCGACTTCAAGGACCGTAAGGCCGACGCGCTCGCCTTCGAACGCAGCCACAAGTCGGGTTACCCGAGCATCTTCGACCAGCCGGGCAAGGTCGCGCTCTCCTTCCAGGGCACGGTCCCGCCCGCGGCCATCCCCTCGACCCTGATCATCGACCGCCAGGGCCGGATCGCCGCCAGGGCCCTCGGCGCGGTCAAGTACAACGACCTCCTCGACGCCGTGACCAAGGTCGGCGATGAGAGATAACGGCTCGGGGCGACGGCCGGAGCCGTCATGAGCGCCGACCTCGTGGGCACCGTCGCGAGCGGCTCGCTGGCGCTGGCGCTGCCGATCGCGGTCGCGGCCGGGCTGGTGTCGTTCCTGTCGCCGTGCGTGCTGCCACTGGTCCCCGGCTACCTCTCGTACGTGACCGGCATGAGCGCCGACCCCAGGCGGGGGCGCATGGTCGCGGGCATCGTGCTGTTCGTGCTCGGCTTCGCCTCCGTGTTCGTGGCCGGGGGAGCGCTCTTCGGCGGCCTCGGCGCGGCCCTGTTCGGCAACGCCGGGATCATCACGCGGGTGCTGGGCGCCCTCACGATCGTGCTCGGCCTGGCCTTCATGGGGGCCGTCCCCGGCCTGCAGCGTGACTTCCGCATCCACCGGCTCCCGGCCGCCGGCCTGGCCGGGGCACCCCTGCTCGGCCTGGTGTTCGGCCTGGGCTGGACCCCCTGCATCGGCCCCACCCTCGGGGTCGTGCTCACCCTCGGCCTGAACGAGGGCAGCGCCGGTCGTGGCGCGATACTCGCCTTCGCGTACGCGCTCGGCCTCGGCCTGCCGTTCGTGGCGGCCGGTCTGGCGTACAGCAGGGCACTGAGGACGTTCAAGGCGGTGCGCCGGCACTCGCAGCTGATCACGCGGGCGGGCGGCGTCATGCTCGTCGTCGTCGGCGTACTGCTCGTCACCGGGCTCTGGGAGCAGCTCGTCGCGATGACGCAGGGCTGGGTCGGCGGATTCGAGCCGGTGATCTGATGGTGTACGTCGACCCGGGGACGGGGGAGCGAGCGGTGAGCGAGGCGCGGCGGCCCACGGGCTTCGGGGTCGTGGGGTGGGCACGCTGGTTCTGGCGGACGCTCACCTCGATGCGGACCGCGCTGATCCTGCTGTTCCTGTTCGCCCTGGGCTCCATTCCCGGCTCGATCTGGCCGCAGCGCGGCGTCTCCGACGCCAAGGTCTTCCAGTACTTCGAGGACAGTCCCCGGCTCGCCGAGTGGCTGGACAGGTTCTGGCTGTTCGACGTGTTCAAGGCGCCCTGGTTCGCCGCGATCTACCTTCTGCTGTTCGTGTCCCTGATCGGCTGTGTGCTCCCCCGTACCGCGACCCATCTGCGGGAGCTGCGCAGGAAGCCGCCCGCGGCGCCGCGCAACCTGGGCAGGCTGCCGCAGCACGCCTCCTTCGAGGCCGATCTGACCGTCGAGGAGGCCGCCGCGAGGCTGCGCGCCAGGCGGTTCCGGGTGACCACCGGTCCCGGCTGGGTCGCCGGGGAGAAGGGCTACCTGCGCGAGACCGGCAACCTGCTGTTCCACGTGGCCCTGCTCGGCCTGCTGGTCGCGGTCGGGGCCGGGGCGCTGTACGGCTACCGGGGCAACGTGCTGGTCGTGGAGGGCGAGGGGTTCGCCAACACGGTCGCGGCCTACGACCGCTACATGCCCGGCCCGCAGGTGAACGCCGAGTCGCTGGAGCCGTTCTCCTTCACCGTCGACGACTTCCAGGCGACCTACATCGCGAAGGGCGAGAAGGCGGGGCAGGCCCTCGACTACGAGGCCAGGCTCAAGGTCGAGGACGTCCCTGGCGCCGCTCCGCGCGACTACGTTTTGAAGGTCAACGAGCCGCTGGACGTCAACGGCACGCTGAGCTACCTGATCGACCACGGCTACGCGCCGACCTTCAGGATCACCGACGGCAAGGGCCAGGTCGCCTTCGACGGGCCGGTGCCCTGCCTGGTCGTCCAGCCCGCCACCTTCACCTCCGAGTGCGTGATCAAGGTCCCGGACGCGCAGCCCGAGCAGCTCGGCATCCTCGTCGGCTTCCTGCCGACGACCGTCCCGATGGGCGCCGAGTGGGTGTCGGTCTTCCCCGGCGCGGCCAACCCCACCGCCCAGGTGTACGGCGCCTTCGCCGGTGACCTGGGCCTGAAGGACGGCCGGCCGCAGTCGGTCTACGAGCTCGACCCGGCGAGCCTGAAGAAGATGAAGCCACTGGTCATGAAGGCCGACCCGCTGGCGGTCGGCAAGAAGCTCACGCTCCCGAACGGCGCGGGCTCGATCGAGTTCACCGGCGTCAGGGAGTGGATCGCCCTGCAGATCGCCCACGACCCGGGCCGGATGCCCGCGTTCGTGGCCTCGGTCCTCGCCGTCGTCGGCCTCGTGCTGACCCTGACCGTCCGCCGCCGCAGGGTGTGGGTGCGGATCCACGAGAACCGCCAGGTCGAGGCGGGCGGCCTCACGCGCACCGAGGGGGGCGATTTCAGCGAGGAGTTCGCCGAGATCGTCTCCGCTTTGAACCCAGGAGTTCCCGATTCAGGAGTGAAGGATGTCCGCTGAGGTTGACGCCGGCCTCGCCACGTTGAGCGACCAGCTCATCTTGGCGACGGTGCTGCTCTACGTCTCCGCAATGATCGCTTACGCCCTCGACCTGGCCTTCGGCCGGTCCGCGGGGGCGTCGGCGCGCGCGGCCCGGCCCGTTCTCGCCACCGTCGGCGCCGCTCCCGAGAGCGCGGAGCCCGCTCCCGCCGAGGACGCCGGTCCCGCCGACAGGACGCCGCCCGCCTGGGCGGTGTGGGCGGGGCCGGTGGGTGTCGGGCTGAGCTGGCTCGGCTGGGCCGCGAACCTCGCCTCCCTCCTCACCAGGGGACTGGCCGTGGACCGGTGGCCGTGGGGCAACATGTACGAGTTCGTGGTCGCCATGTGCTTCGCGGCGGTGAGCGCGTTCCTGTTCATGCAGCTCCGCTACCCGGTCCGTTTCCTGGGCGCGTTCGTCACGGTCGCCGCGGCCCTGGGCCTCGGTTTCGCCGTCCGGTACCTGCACGTGCAGGCCGGTCCCGTGGTGCCCGCGCTGAACTCGTACTGGGTCGCGATCCACGTGTCGGCGGCGATCGTCGCCAGCGGGCTGTTCATCGTGGCCGGGGTCTCCGGCATCCTCTATCTGGTCAGGAAGGACAGCGCGGTCCGGCTGCCGTCCCGGCGGGATCTGGAGCGGGTCGCGCACCGGGCCATCGTGATCGGCTTCCCGATCTGGACCTTCGCCGTCATCGCCGGGGCGCTCTGGGCGGACAAGGCGTGGGGCCGTTACTGGGGCTGGGACCCCAAGGAGATCTGGGCGTTCATCACCTGGATCGCCTACGCCGCCTACCTGCACGCCAGGGCCACCGCGGGATGGAAGGGCAAGGCGGCCATGATCGTGCAACTCGTCGCCTTCGCCTGCCTGCTGTTCAACCTGGTCGGCGTGAACATTTTCCTCGGGGGCCTGCACTCTTACGCCGAGGTTCCCCGCTGATTCTCGACACCGAGATTTCCTCTCGCTGAATTTTCACAGCGGAAATTCCCGGCCGAATTCTCAGGCCGGGGTTTCCGCTGATTTCCACGCCGGATTCCCGGCGGGTTTCCGTGCCGGAATTCCCGGCCGGCCGTACCGGCCATACCGGCCGGACGATCGCCGTCAGGGCGATTCGGCCGCCGTCTCAGTCGTCGTCGCGCAGGCGGCGGTCGAGGTCCTTGAGGAAATCGGGGTCGTCGTCGGGGCCCTTCGGGGCCTCGGTGCGGGGTGGCCTGTCCTCGGCCGTCAGGGAGCGGGGCGCCCTGGGGCCGGTCGGCCGCCCGAGCAGCAGCCAGAAGGTCCCCCCGGCGATCGGCATCAGCACCACGATGAGCACCCAGAGGAGCTTGGGCAGGTTCCGGGACTCCTCGTCCGGCGTGGTGATGACGTCGAACAGGCAGTAGAGCCAGAAGGCGAGTATCGCCAGACCGACAAGCAGGGGCATGCCCGAACTGTAAGCCATCGTGGGACCGGTTGCGGTCCGGCCCCGCGTTACGGATGACTGGCAAGGGTCCCACCCCGTACCGTAGACCCGTTGCCACTTCCCCAGGGGGTGTGATGGCACATTCGGGCGACAAGGGCCGTCATCGACGGCGGTGGTGGCAGCGGGGTCCGGCCACGCGTGCGGAGAGTGCCGTCAGGGAGGCTCCGCGTGAGGTCCCCCGTGAGGCCGAGCGCAGGGTCGGGACGGTCACGGCCCCGGTGGCCGACCGCCCGCAGTACACCTGGAAGGACTTCGAGCTCGACGACGAGAGTCCCCGGGCCCAGCCCAACTCCCCCGACACCCCCGACCTGGGTGACGGCCTGCGCCACTGCGGGCGCCTGGAGCGCATCCTGCACCGCCAGTGGGACTCGCGGCGGGAGGCGCCGCCCCCCGAGGTCGTACGGGCGGTGGAGAGCCTGGCGAGACTGCCCGAGGTGCTGAAGGACAAGCTGGCCGACGGCCTCGACGGCATCTACGTCGGCGCGGGCGGGGTGCCCGACCTGGACGACATGGGATATCTGCGCGGCGCGCCGCTCCCCTCGGGCCGGGCGACGTGGGACGTCTGCGCCGGAGCGTACGGCGACCGCAAGATCGTGGTGGGGGACCGGCCCTCGCCCACCCCCGACGTGATGATGCACGAGGTCGGGCACGCCCTCGACGACGTGGACGCCCCCCACGGCGACTGGGTGTCCGACTCCCCGGAGTTCGCCGCCCTCTACGCCCAGTGCGTTCCCGTGCTGGCCTCGGGGTTCCATCTCCAGTCGGGCGACCTGGGCCGTAAGGAGTTCTTCGCCGACGCCTTCGCGGCGATCGTCTCCCGGCAGCGCCCCGCGCTGGTCGACATGCTGGGCGGCGACACACGGATGGCGCTCAACGTCATGTTGTTCTTCAACCGGCGCTACGGAATCTAGGTGATCTGGGATGTACGTCGTCAGGCTCGCTGACGGGACCCTGCGCGTGCCGCAGACCCTGGCCAGCGATGACGGGCGTCTGATCGGCAACGCCTACGTGGAGATCTCTCCGGGGGATCCCGACTACGACCGCTGGCTGGCCGAGTCGCTCACCGAGGAGGAGTGGGCCGAGCGGCGCCGGCGGTGGCTGGAGGAGAACGACGAGCTGGAGCGGGAGTTCCTGGCCTTCAAGGCCGAGCAGGAGACCTAGGCCGACTTCGAGACCGGGCGGGAGGAACCCGCGCCGGGGAGACGGGAGAGCCCGCGCCTGGGAGATCGGGGCCGGAGCGCGCCGGGCGGCTCCGGGTGCGGAGCGCGGCGGCGGGCCCGGCGGGGCGGGTGGCCCGGTGACGGGGGAGGTCACCGTCCGTATCGTGTCGTACTTCACACGACTCCACGGTGACCCTGCGGCTTCCGGGTAAGGCGCGCAGGATCACCGATGGTGTGACGTCCTAAGTCGTCAGACGCGCGGGGACTCGCCTGCCGGCCGTTCGGCCGTCAAGACGTCCTCTCCACGCAGAAGGGCGTGCACTTCCGACTCGCGGAAACGCCGGTGCCCTCCGGGGGTACGGATGCTGCTGATGCGGCCTGCCGCGGCCCAGCGTGTAACCGTCTTTGGGTCGACCCGGAAGAGGGCGGCAACCTCTCCGGGCGTCAGCAGACGCTCGCTGCTACTCTCCACAATCTCTCCCCCTCGCATCCCGCTTCCTGCCAGCGGGCGGACAGGTAACCAGTGTGCCGAGCGAAGCCTGATTTATCCGTGGTTTTCAACAAAGATCACGGGTTGTTATCTACTGCCTGCCCGATTGTTATATGATAGAGCCTTTTTGGGACTCTCGTGGGTGTTTCTTTACGAAACAGATCTCTTGGGAAGACTAGCAGTGCTCGCAGTAGATGCGAAGAGTTACCCGTGCAGCCACCGCGATCGCGACTGTGTGAGCGGAGTGACGTAGCCTCGACGCTGTGCATCCCGTCATCGTTTACACGGCGTCCCGGGTCGGCCTGCTGGCCGTGAGCCTGGGAGTGCTCTATATCCTCGGCCTGCGCCAGCCCGTGGTCCTCTTGATCGCGGCATTCCTGGTCAGCGGCGTGGCCAGTTACGTCCTGCTCTCGAAGCAGAGAGACGCGCTGAGTGAGCGAATCACTAAGAATCGGGAGTGATCGGCAACGGGAACATGCCGACTCGGGCATGGTACTCGTGACCAAGGCGGGTTGTGTCACTACCAACCAGTAATCCGCCGGGATGCGCGAGGAATGCCTTGACCCCGATTCCGCGTTCCCGCGTCGGGTTCCATGTCAGGGCCTTGCCCGTGCGCGGATGGATCGCGCCGATCCCCGGCCGCGCCACCGCTCCGGGGCCCGCGGAGTCGTGGCCGTCCGGATTGTCCAGCCAGCGCTGGTGCCCGCCGACGTAGACGGCCGACCCCGTCGCCGCCACCGCGTACAGCGAGTCGCCCCCGGTGTGGTTCACCCACGTCGGCCCCACCCGGCCGCGTGCGCCGGTCTCGAAGCGGGCGGCGGTGTCGCACATCCTGTCGCGGCCCCCGGGCCCGCCGGTCGTCACGACGGCGAGATGGCTCCCGTCGGGGGAGAAGTCCAGCCCCCGCACGTAGCCGGGGAAGTCGGCCATGCACCTGCCCCGGTAGGCGTCGGTCCGCCACGGCGCGACCGCGGCCGGTGACGGGGGGAGGTCCGAGGCGGCGGGGGCGTCCGGGGCGGCGACGGCGATCAGGCCGAGCTGGGCGCGCGGCAGGCCGCCGAGGGTGGTGAAGTCGCCGCCGACCGCCAGCCTGTCGCGGCTGAGGGACATCGCGTGCACCCTCGTCCTGCCTCCCCTGGGCGAGCCCGGCTCGATCGTGAAGGACGGGTCGGCCGCGCCGGTGACGGCGTCGAGCCTGGCCAGTGCCGTGCGGGCGACGTGGCCGACGTGGGTGAAGTCGCCGCCCGCGTAGAGGTGGCGGCCGAGCCTGGCCAGGCTGGTGACCGTGCCGCCGCGGACCTGGGCGCCGAAGCGGGCCACTGGGGAGCCGTCGGACAGCCGGAGCAGGGCCAGGCCCCGTGTCCGCGCGCCGCCGGTCCTGGTGAACCGCCCGCCCGCGTAGACGGTGCCGCGGACCCCCGCCGCCAGGGCCTGGACCGGCCGGTCGAGGCGCGGCGCGAAGCCGGGCAGGATCCGGCCGGTGGCCAGGTCGTAGGCGAAGAGGTTGGTGCGCGACAGCACCCTCGCCACCCTCGTGCTTCCGGCTTCGCGCACCTCGCCGAACGAGCCGCCGACCACCACCGTGCCGCCCACCAGCGCGATGGCGTTGACGATCCCGTCGAGCACGTGGGGGGTGGTGTCCACCGGATCGGCCGAGACGACCCTGCTGTGCTTCGTGGTGCCGGCGGCGGCGATCCCGGTGGGGACCAGGGTCAGGGCCGCGACCAGCGCATAAGTGCCTCTGGCAAACATTCGACAATTTTTAGCATGCTCTTGGTAATGGAATGACTACTTTCCGTGGATTATCGGAGCGGCCCTAGGGTGGGAGTCATGACGCGCGCTTCTCTGGACAAGCAGCCGCACGAGGTCGCCGCGATGTTCGATCGCACGGCCAGGCGGTACGACCTTGTCAACGACGTTATCTCCCTGGGCCAGGTCCGGCTGTGGCGCAAGGCCGCCGCGGCGGCCGTCGACGCGGGCCCCGGTGAGCTGGTCCTCGACCTCGGCGCGGGCACCGGCACGTCCACCGACGCGTTCACCACGCTGGGCGCCCGCGCCATCGCCTCCGACTTCTCGCTCGGCATGCTGAGCACCGGGGTCAGGCGCAGGGGCGGCTCGGGCATCTTCGGGGGCGGGGTGCGGGGCGTCAGTTTCGTCGCGGGCGACGCGCTGCGGCTGCCCTTCGCCGACGACGTCTTCGACGCGGTGACGATCTCCACGGCGCTGCGCAACGTGCAGGACACCGGCCGTGCGCTGCGCGAGATGTACCGGGTGGCCAGGCCCGGTGCCCGGCTGGTGATCCTGGAGTTCTCGCACCCGACGCCCAGGTCCTTCGACCTCGTGTACTCGCAGTATCTGATGAAGCTGATGCCCCAGGCCGCGAAGCTCTTCGGGTCCAACGACGACTCCTACGAGTATCTGGCGGAGTCGATCAGGGCGTGGCCGGACCAGGCCGGGCTGGCGAGGATCATCCAGGGGGCGGGCTGGGAGCGGGTCGCCTGGCGCAACCTGTCGTTCGGGATCGTGGCCCTTCACCGTGCGTATAAGCCCGCGTAGCGGCCCCCGGGGAAGATTGCCGGGCGATCGCGACACCCACCTGACACTTTGCCCTGCAAAGGCGTTAGACTTCGGCCCGACAAGTTTGTGAAGACCTTCACAAAGGAACGAAAGGCCCCTTACTCCGAGGCCCCCAAAGCGTGTAGGACAGGACAGGTCCCGTGACCGTGCCAGCCGCCACACAGCGGAAAGTCGCTGAGGCTGACGCCGACGTCATCGTCGTCGGCGCCGGGCCCGCCGGTTCGACAACCGCTTTCCATCTCGCGCAGGCCGGGCTCGACGTCCTGCTGCTTGAGAAGACCACCTTCCCCCGTGAGAAAGTCTGCGGCGACGGGCTGACGCCCCGAGCGGTCAAGCAGCTCATCGCGATGGGGATCGACATCGACGCCCCCGGCTGGGTCCGCAACAAGGGCCTGCGCGTGGTCGGCGGCGGTATGCGCTTCGAGCTCGACTGGCCGGAGCTGTCGAGTTACCCCGACTTCGGCCTGGTCCGCACCCGCCAGGACTTCGACGAGATCCTGGCCGCCAACGCGGTCAAGGCGGGCGTCCGCCTGCTGCAGGGGGTCAACGTCACCGCCCCGGTCCTCGACGAGCGCAGCGGGCACATCGTCGGGGTGGTCGCCAAGCGGGACGGCGAGGAGGTCACCTACCGTTCCCGGCTGGTGGTCGCCGCCGACGGCAACTCCACCCGCATCTCCCTGGCGATGGGGCTGCACAAGCGCGAGGACCGCCCGATGGGCGTCGCCGTGCGGACATACTTCGAGAGCCCCCGCCACGACGACGACTACCTGGAGACCTGGCTGGAGCTGTGGGACGGCGACACCCTGCTGCCCGGTTACGGCTGGATCTTCGGCGTCGGCGACGGCACCTCCAACGTGGGCCTGGGGCTGCTGAACACCAGCGAGTCCTTCAAGGGCATGGACTACCGCGACCTGCTCAAGCGCTGGGTGAAGGGCATGCCCCCCGAGTGGGGCTACGTCGAGGAGAACATGACGACCCCCATCAGGGGCGCCGCGCTGCCGATGGCCTTCAACCGCCAGCCGCACTACACGCGGGGCCTGGTGCTGGTGGGCGACGCGGGCGGGATGATCAACCCGTTCAACGGCGAGGGCATCGCGTACGCGATGGAGACCGGCCACATCGCCGCCGAGATGATCGTCCAGGCGCTCGGAAGGGTCACCCCCGCGCAGCGGGAGCGCGTGCTGCGCGCTTACCCCCAGACGCTGAAAGACGCATACGGTGGTTACTTCACCCTCGGCAGGGGATTCGTGGAGCTGATCGGGCATCGCGGTGTGATGAACTTCGCCACGCGTCACGCGTTGCCGCACCCCCACCTGATGCGGTTCGCGCTCAAGCTCCTTGCTAATCTCACCGACCGGCGGGGTGACGCGTCCGACCGCATCATCAACGCCCTGTCGAAGGTGGCGCCACCGGCATGAGATCAACAAGTGCTGAGCACCTGGAACCAGGGGCGATGATCGCCCTGCCTAGACTTTCGAAATACACCACAACGCAGAGCTACGCGCCGGCGCGCGTGGAGATGGGAGAGGAGGCGTAGCGATGGAGTTGTACGCACCCATCCTGGTGCTCGCCGTTCTCGCGGCGGGATTTGCGATCTTCTCGGTGACGATCGCCCCCTTCACCGGTCCCAAGCGCTGGAACCGCGCGAAACTCGACGCCTACGAATGCGGCATCGAGCCGACGCCCCAGCCCGTGGGCGGAGGACGATTCCCGCTGAAGTACATGATCACCGCGATGCTGTTCATCGTGTTCGACATCGAGATCATCTTCCTTTATCCGTGGGCGGTCGCGTTCGACCAGCTCGGGATCTTCGGATTGGTCGAGATGCTGCTGTTCATCGTCACCGTGCTCGTGGCCTACGCGTACGTGTGGCGCCGCAAGGGTCTGGACTGGGACTAGATATGGGTCTTGAAGAGAAACTTCCGAGCGGGTTCATGCTCAGCACGGTCGAGCAGGTCGCCGGCTGGGCACGCAAGAACTCCGTCTGGCCGGCGACGTTCGGCCTCGCCTGCTGTGCCATCGAGCTGATGTCCACGGGCGGTCCCAAGCACGACCTGGCGCGCTTCGGCATGGAGCGCGCCTCGGCGTCTCCGCGCCAGGCCGACCTGATGATCGTCGCGGGACGGCTGTCGCAGAAGATGGCCCCGGTGCTGCGCCAGATCTACGACCAGATGGCCGAGCCCAAGTGGGTCATCGCCATGGGCGTCTGCGCCTCCAGCGGCGGCATGTTCAACAACTACGCGATCGTGCAGGGCGTCGACCACGTCGTCCCCGTCGACATCTACCTGCCCGGCTGCCCGCCGCGGCCCGAGATGCTCATCGACGCGATCGTCAAGTTGCACGACAAGATCCAGAACACGAAGTTCGGCGCGCACCGTGCCAAGCAGATCGACGAGCTCGAACTGCAGGCCCTGCGGACGCTGCCGCTGATCGACCAGGGAACCGCCAAATGACGAGCGAGCCCGCTGACAACCTCCCCGAGGTCCCGGAGGAGCCGATCGCCCACCTGGGCATGTTCGGCACCTCGGGCACCGGTGACACCTCGGGCTACGGCCGCCTCGTCGTGCGGCGCAAGCCCGAGCTGTCCAGCGCCCGCCCCTACGGCGGCTACTTCGACACCGTCGCCGACGAGCTGGAGCGCGCCCTCGGCGGCGACCTCGGCGACGCCGTCGAGCGCGTGGTCGTCGACCGCGGCGAGCTGACCTTCCACGTCAGGCGCGAGCGCCTGCTCGACGTCGCCAAGGCCCTGCGCGACGACCCCGCCCTGCGCTTCGAGCTCTCGCTCGGCGTCTCCGGCGTGCACTACCCCCACCTGGCGGGCCAGGAGCTGCACGCGGTGATCCACCTGTGCTCGATCACGCACAACCGCCGCCTGCGCGTCGAGGTCTCCTGCTCCGACGACGACCGGCACATCCCCTCCACGGTCTCGATCTACCCGACGCACGACTGGCACGAGCGCGAGACCTGGGACTTCTTCGGCATCATCTTCGACGGGCACCCGGCGCTGACCCGCATCATGATGCCCGACGACTGGGACGGTCACCCCCAGCGCAAGGACTACCCGCTCGGCGGCATCCCGGTCGAGTACCGCGGCGCCGAGATCCCCGCGCCGGACCAGAGGAGGTCCTACACATGAGCGTCCCCCACCAGGAGACCAAGGAGACCATCGGGGGCCCGTACGACACCGCGTACGACGAGGCCACCGAGGGCAAGGTCTACACCGTCTCGGGCAACGACTGGACGGAGCTGGTCGAGACCCTCTCCGGCCAGCAGGACCAGCAGCTCGTCATCAACATGGGCCCCCAGCACCCGTCCACGCACGGTGTGCTCCGCCTGGTCCTGAACCTGGACGGCGAGACGGTCACCGAGGCCCGCACGGTCATCGGCTACCTGCACACCGGCATCGAGAAGAACCTCGAATACCGGACGTGGACCCAGGGGACGACGTTCGTCACCCGCATGGACTACCTGGCGCCGATCTTCAACGAGACCGCCTACTGCATGGGCGTCGAGCGGCTGCTGGGCATCACCGACCGGATCCCCGAGCGGGCCCAGGCCATTCGCGTGATGATGATGGAACTCACCCGGATCTCCTCGCACATGGTGGCCATCGGCACCTTCGGCATGGAGCTGGGCGCGACCACGCCGTTCCTCTTCGGGTCCCGCGAGCGCGAGATGGTGCTCGACGTGATGGAGTACATCACCGGCCTGCGGATGAACATGGCCTACGTCCGGCCAGGAGGCGTCTCCGTCGACCTGCCCGCCGGCGCCGTCGACAAGGTCGGCGAGCTGCTCAAGGTCATGCCGGGGCGCATCAAGGACATGCGCAAGATGCTCGACGCGAACCCGGTGTACCTGGCCCGCACCAAGGACGTCGCCTACCTCGACCTCACCGGCTGCATGGCGCTGGGCGTCACCGGCCCGATGCTGCGGGCCGCCGGTCTGCCGTGGGACCTGCGCAAGTCGCAGCCCTACTGCGGCTACGAGACCTACGACTTCGACGTCCCGACGGAGAAGACCGCCGACGTCTACGGCCGCTACCTGGTACGGGTGGCCGAGATGGAGGAGTCGCTCAAGATCATTGAGCAGGCTCTCGACCGCCTCTCCGGGCCGCTCAAGAACGACCGGGTGATGGTCGACGACAAGAAGATCGGCTGGCCCGCGCAGCTCGCGCTCGGCCCCGACGGCCTGGGCAACTCGCCCGACCACATCGCGCACATCATGAGCGGTTCCATGGAGGCGCTCATCCACCACTTCAAGCTGGTGACCGAGGGCTTCCGGGTCCCGGCGGGGCAGGCGTACGCCTCGGTCGAGTCGCCCCGCGGCGAGCTCGGCGCCCACGTGGTCAGCGACGGCGGAACCCGCCCCTACCGCGTGCACTTCCGCGATCCGTCCTTCACGAACCTGCAGGCCATGCCCGCGACGTGCGAGGGCGGCATGGTCGCCGACGTCATCTCGGCGGTGGCCTCGATCGACCCGGTGATGGGAGGTGTCGACCGATGAACCCCACCACGGGCCCGGCCGACGAGAGAACGGGCGCGGTCCTCGGCGGCCCGCCGAGCAGCGAGGTCGCCCACGCGGGCGGCGAGGAGGTGAGCGCGACCGTGACCAAGGGGTACGCGCCGGAAGTGCGGGAGCGCCTGGAGCGCGACGCCAAGGAGATCATCGGCCGCTATCCGAAGCCGCGGTCGGCCCTGCTGCCCCTGCTGCACCTGGTGCAGTCGGAGGACGGCTACGTCTCCGACGACGGCCACGAGTTCTGCGCCGAGATGCTCGGCCTGAGCAAGGCCGAGGTCGTGGGTGTCTCCACCTTCTACACGATGTACAAGCGCAGGCCGATGGGCCAGTACCACGTGGGCGTGTGCATCAACACGCTCTGCGCGGTCATGGGCGGCGACCAGATCTGGGACGAGCTGTCCGAGCACGCCGGCGTCGGTCACGACGAGACGACCCCCGACGGCAAGGTCTCGCTGGAGCGGCTGGAGTGCAACGCCGCCTGCGACTTCGCCCCGGTGATGATGGTCAACTGGGAGTTCTTCGACAACCAGACCCCGGCCTCGGCCAAGCAGCTCGTCGACGACCTCAGGGACGGCAAGGAGATCTCCCCGACCCGGGGACCGAAGAAGCTCTGCACGTTCAAGGAGGCCTCGCGGGTGCTCGCGGGCCTGCCCGACGGCCTGGCCGGCGACGGCCCCTCGGCGAACGGCCCCTCCCTGGAGGGTCTGAAGATCGCGAAGGCCAACGGATGGAAGGCCCCGGAGGCGTGAGCGTGCCACAGCGCAGAGCCACCACGAGCGGGCGTATCGGTCAGACCGGCGCGTGCGGGTGTAACGAGCGTGCCAACAGGCACGGAGCGGCCTCGTCACGGAGCGACGGGCTGCCAGGCGAGGAGACGAAGTGACCACTCTCACCCCGGTTCTCACCGCGAACTGGGACCAGCCCAACTCCTTCACCCTGGAGGGTTACGGCGACTACTCGGCGGCCAAGAAGGCGCTGGGCACGGACCCCGACGCCGTCATCCAGGCCGTCAAGGACTCCGGACTGCGCGGCCGAGGCGGCGCGGGTTTCCCCACCGGCATGAAGTGGGGCTTCATCCCCCAGGGGGACGGCAAGCCGCACTATCTGGTGGTCAACGCCGACGAGTCCGAGCCGGGCACGTGCAAGGACATCCCGCTGATGATGGCCAACCCGCACTCGCTGGTCGAGGGCGTCATCATCACCGCGTACGCGATCCGGGCCAACCACGCCTTCATCTACGTGCGCGGCGAGGTGCTGCACGTCGTGCGCCGCCTGCAGGCGGCCGTGGCCGAGGCGTACGCCAAGGGCTATCTCGGCACCGACCTGTTCGGCTCCGGTTTCGACCTGGAGCTGGTCGTGCACAGCGGGGCGGGCGCCTACATCTGTGGCGAGGAGACGGCGCTGCTCGACTCGCTGGAGGGTTATCGCGGCCAACCTCGGCTCAAGCCCCCCTTCCCCGCCGTGGCGGGCCTGTACGCCTCGCCGACCGTCGTCAACAACGTCGAGTCGATCGCGAGTGTTCCCTCGATCATCGCCAACGGCGCCGACTGGTTCGCCGGGATGGGCACGGAGAAGTCCAAGGGCTTCGGCATCTTCTCGCTGAGCGGCCACGTGACGACCCCCGGCCAGTACGAGGCGCCGCTCGGCATCACGCTGCGCGAGCTGCTGGAGATGTCCGGCGGCATGCGCGAGGGCCACCGGCTCAAGTTCTGGACCCCCGGCGGGTCGAGCACCCCGATCTTCACCGACGAGCACCTCGACGTCCCGCTGGACTTCGAGTCCGTCGGCGCCAAGGGCTCGATGCTCGGCACCCGGGCCCTGCAGATCTTCGACGAGACCACCTGCGTGGTGCGCGCGGTGCTCCGCTGGACCGAGTTCTACGCGCACGAGTCGTGCGGCAAGTGCACCCCCTGCCGGGAGGGCACCTTCTGGCTCAAGCAGGTGCTCAAGCGGCTGGAGAAGGGGCAGGGCACCGAAGAGGACCTGACCACGATCACCGACATCGCCGACAACATCCTGGGACGCTCGTTCTGCGCCCTGGGCGACGGTGCCACCAGCCCCATCCACTCGTCGGTGAAATACTTCCGCGACGAATACCTCAAGCACTTCGAGATCGGCGGCTGCCCGTTCGATCACGCCCCCTCCACGGTGTGGGGTGCCCAGTGAGCGCGCGGATCCAGGCCACCGGCAAGCACAGCACCGTCTCGGTCGCCAGGCCGACGGAGGAGACGCCATGACCGTCGAAGCCACCACCCCGGCGCAGCAGGTGCCGGTGAACCTGGTCACCGTCACCATCGACGGCTTCCAGGTGAGCGTCCCGAAGGGCACTCTGATCATCCGGGCGGCCGAGCTGCTCGGCATCCAGATCCCCCGGTTCTGCGACCACCCGCTGCTGGAGCCGGCCGCCAACTGCCGCCAGTGCCTGGTGGACATCCCCGACGCCGGCAACGGCCGAGGCTTCCCCAAGCCGCAGCCCTCCTGCGCGATCGAGGTCGCCGAGGGCATGGTCGTCCAGACCCAGCTCACCTCCCCGGTCGCGGAGAAGGCGCAGCGCGGTGTGATGGAGCTGCTGCTCCTGAACCACCCGCTCGACTGCCCGGTCTGCGACAAGGGCGGCGAGTGCCCCCTGCAGAACCAGGCCATGTCCAACGGCCAGGGCGAGAGCCGCTTCGTGGAGAAGAAGCGGACCTTCGACAAGCCGGTCGCCCTCTCCTCCGAGGTGCTGCTCGACCGCGAGCGCTGCGTCCAGTGCGCGCGCTGCATCCGCTTCTCCGACGAGATCGCCGGAGACCCGCTCATCGACTTCTTCGAGCGCGGGGCCAAGGAGCAGGTCGCCACCGCCGACGGCCGCCCGTTCGAGTCCTACTTCTCGGGCAACACCGTGCAGATCTGCCCGGTGGGCGCGCTGACCGGTGCCGCGTACCGCTTCCAGGCCCGCCCGTTCGACCTGGTCTCCACTCCCAGCGCCTGCGAGCACTGCGCGAGCGGCTGCTCCCTGCGCACCGACCACCGGCGCGGCAAGGTCACCCGCCGCCTGGCCGGGGACGACCCCGAGGTCAACGAGGAGTGGAACTGCGACAAGGGCCGCTGGGCCTTCACCTACGCGACCCAGCCGGACCGGTTGAAGACCCCCCTCGTCCGTGACGAGGAGGGACGCCTGGTCCCGGCCTCCTGGCCCGAGGCGTTCGCCGCGGCCGCCAAGGGCCTGTCCGCGGCGCGCGGGCGCGCGGGCGTGCTGGTCGGCGGTCGTCTCACCGTCGAGGAGGCGTACGGGTACGCGAAGTTCGCCCGGATCGCTCTCGGCACGAACGACATCGACTTCCGCGCCAGGCCGCACTCCGAGGAGGAGGCGCGGTTCCTGGCGCACGCCGTCGCGGGCAAGGGCATCGAGGTCCGCTACGCCGACCTGGAGAAGGCGCCCGCGGTGCTCCTGGCGGGCTTCGAGCCCGACGAGGAGTCGCCGATCGTCTTCCTGCGCCTGCGCAAGGCGGCGCGCAAGAAGGGCCTGAAGGTCTTCTCGGTCGCGCCGTTCGCCGGCCCCGGGCTGGCCAAGATGGGCGGCACCCTGATCCCGGCGGTGCCGGGCTCCGAGACCGCCGTCCTCGACGACCTGGCCGCCGTGGACACGCTCGCCGCCGAGGCGATCAGGCAGCCGGGCGCGATCATCCTGGCCGGTGAGCGGCTCGCCACCGTGCCGGGCGCGCTGTCGGCGCTGCTGAGGCTCGCCGACTCCACCGGTGCCCGCCTGGCCTGGATCCCGCGCCGCGCCGGTGAGCGCGGGGCCGTCGAGGCCGGGGCGCTGCCAAACCTGCTGCCGATCGGCCGCCCGGTCGGCGACGAGACCGCCCGCGCCGAGGTGGCCAGGGCGTGGGACGTCGCCTCCCTGCCCGAGGCCGAGGGCCGCGACACCACCGCCATGCTGGCGGCGGCGCTCGACGGCCAGATCGACGCCCTCGTCGTCGCCGGTGTCGACCCCTACGACCTGGCCGCGCCGCAGGCCGCGCTGCTCGCCCTGGAGAACACCCCGTTCATCGTGAGCCTGGAGCAGCGCGCCAGCGCGGTCACCGACCGCGCCGACGTGGTGCTCCCCGTCGCCGTGGTGGCCGAGAAGTCGGGCACCTTCGTCGACTGGGAGGGACGCGGGCGCACCTTCGCCGAGGCGCTCCCGGTTCCGGGGATCATGAGCGACCTGCGGGTCATCTCCGCGATCGCCGACGCCATGGACGTCCACCTCGGCCTGCCCGACCCCGCCGCCGCCCGCCGCGAGCTCAGCTCGATCGGCGCCTGGCGCGGCCCCAGGGCCTCCGCCCCCGAGGCAGCCGGCCGGGCCGCCGCCAGGCCGGAGGCCGGGGAGGCCGTGCTGGCCACCTGGCACCTGCTGCTCGACGACGGCCGCCTGCAGGCCGGAGAGCCGTACCTGGCGGGCACCGCCCGCCCGGCCGAGGCGCTGGTGTCGGAGTCCACCGCGGCCGAGTCGGGCCTGGTCGACGGCGGCGAGATCGTCGTCAGCACCGAGCGCGGCTCGCTGAGCCTGCCCGTGCGGATCGCGGACCTGCCCGACCGGGTGGTGTGGCTGCCGGCCAACTCCGCGGGCCGCTCGGTCACCCGGGACCTGCGCGCCGTCGCCGGTGACGTGGTCGGGATCGGCGCCTCCTCCGGGAACGCCGCGTCCGACGGAGGCGCCGTCGCGCCCGCCGCCGCCAGCCCGGTCACGCCGGGCGCGGCGAGCACCGTCGCGGGCACCGGGCCTGACGAGCGTGCCCCCGGCACGACGGCCGGCGAGGCACGTGCCGCCGGCGAAGCTAACGAGGAGCGGTAATGAATGCCCGGACTCTTCTAGCGGCCGATCCGACCCTCGCCGACTTCGGCAAGGACCCGCTCTGGATCAGCATCATCAAGGCCGCCGTCATCTTCATCGTCCTGATGCTGGGCGTGCTGTTCGGCGTGTGGTTCGAGCGCAAGCTCATCTCCCGCATGCAGAACCGGTACGGCCCCAACCGGGCGGGCAAGTTCGGGTTGCTCCAGTCGGTGGCCGACGGTCTCAAGATGGGGCTGAAGGAAGACCTGATGCCCCGGACCGTCGACAAGGTGATCTACTTCATCGCCCCGGTCGTCCTGGCGGTCCCGGCCTTCCTGGCCTTCTCCGTCATCCCGATGGGGCCGATGGTCTCGATGTTCGGGGTCCAGACGCCGCTGCAGCTCACCGACCTGCCGGTCGCGGTGCTGCTGGTGCTGGCGATGGCCTCGATCGGCGTGTACGGCATCGTGCTGGCCGGCTGGGGCTCGCGCTCCCCCTACTCGGTGCTCGGCGGCCTGCGGGCCAGCGCCCAGGTGGTCTCGTACGAGATCGCGATGGGCCTGTCGTTCGTGGGCGTCTTCCTGTTCGCCGGGACCCTCTCCACCTCGGAGATCGTCGCGGCGCAGGCGACGGGCGGGGTGGTCACCCTGGGGGGAATCGAGTTCTCGATGCCCTCCTGGTACATGATCCTGCTGATCCCGTCCTTCCTGATCTACATCATCACGATGCTGGGCGAGACCAACCGCGTCCCCTTCGACCTTCCCGAGGGCGAGGGCGAGCTGGTCGGCGGCTTCCAGACCGAATACTCCAACTCGTTGAAGTTCGCGGTCATCATGCTCGCCGAGTACGTCAACGTCTTCGTGGTCTCCGCGGTCTCCATCACCCTGTTCATGGGCGGCTGGCGGGCCCCGTGGCCGATCTCCATGTGGGACGGGGCCAACACCGGCTGGTGGCCGCTGCTGTGGTTCTTCATCAAGATGGTGCTGGTCTTCTCCTTCTTCGTCTGGTGCCGAGCCTCGCTGCCGCGCGTCAGGTACGACCAGCTGATGGCCCTCGGATGGAAGATCCTCATTCCGGTCAACCTGGCCTGGATCCTGCTCGTGGCCACGGTCAGGGCCCTGCAGCTGGAGAGCGTCGACCGGTCGCTCGTCCTCATCCTGGCCGCGATCGTGATGATCGGCTGCCTGGGGATCTGGTGGCGCTTCGACAGCGTGCTGCAGAAGCGCAAGGAGGCCAAGGCCGCCCAGGTCGAGGCCGAGTTCGAGCAACTCCAAGCCGAGCCGTCCGCGGGTGGCTTCCCGGTGCCGCCGCTCGACCTGCCGCACTACCACGGTGTAGCGCGCAAGGAGGTTCCCAGTGGGAGCAACTGATTGGCTGAATCCCATCAAGGGATTCGGCGTGACCTTCCACACGATGTTCAAGAAGGTCGAGACGGTCAACTATCCCGAGGAGCAGCGGCCCACGGCTCCGCGCTTCCACGGCCGGCACCAGCTCAACCGCTGGCCCGACGGCCTGGAGAAGTGCGTCGGCTGCGAGCTGTGCGCCTGGGCCTGCCCGGCCGACGCGATCTTCGTGGAGGGCGCGGACAACACCGACGAGGAGCGCTTCTCGCCGGGTGAGCGCTACGGGCGCACCTACCAGATCAACTATCTGCGGTGCATCCTGTGCGGCCTGTGCATCGAGGCCTGCCCGACACGTGCGCTCACGATGACCAACGAGTACGACCTCGCCGACACCAGCCGTGAGAGCCTCATCTACACCAAGGAGATGCTGCTCTCGCCGCTCGGTCCCGGCATGGAGGCCCCGCCGCACGCCATGCGTCTCGGCGAGACCGAAGAGGACTACTACCGGCTGGGACGCAACAATGGGTGAGACCATCACGTTCTGGGTCCTGGCGGTCGTCTCCGTGGGGGCCGCCCTCGGGCTCGTCTTCAGCCGCAAGGCCGTCTACTCGGCCCTGATGCTGGGCGTCGTCATGCTGTCGCTGGCCGTGCTGTACGCGGTCCAGGACGCCCCCTTCCTCGCCGCGGTGCAGATCATCGTCTACACCGGCGCGGTCATGATGCTCTTCCTGTTCGTCCTGATGCTGGTCGGCGTCGACTCCGCCGACTCGCTGGTCGAGACGATCAAGGGACAGCGCCTCTGGGCGTCCGTCGCGGGCCTGAGCTTCGCGGCCCTGCTCGCCCTGGGCGTCGGCAACGCCACCTTCGCCGCGCCCACCGGCCTCGCCGGGGCCGTGAAGGAGGCGGGCGGCAACGTTCCCTCCCTGGCGCAGCTGATCTTCACCAGGTACGTCTTCGCCTTCGAGGTCACCTCGGCGCTGCTGATCACCGCCGCGCTCGGCGCGATGGTGCTGGCGCACCGCGAGCGCGTCCGGCCCAAGGCCACCCAGCGTGACCTGTCCCGCGCCCGCTTCAACGGCCCGCAGCCCTCGCCGCTGCCGGGACCCGGCACCTACGCGCTGCACAACGCGATCGACATGCCGGCCCTGCTGCCCGACGGCACGGTCTCGGAGAAGTCCATCAACCGGGTGCTCGCCCGGCACGAGATCGAGGACGGCTTCGCGCCGACCGACCCGGCGAAGGCGGCGCTCATCAAGCAGGTCCTGGAGAAGGACGCGGCGCAGGGCCGCGACTCCGACCCGGACGACGAGCCCGTCCATGTGAGGGACGCGGCACTCCAGCAGGAGGACGGCAAGTGACCACTCACTACCTGGTGCTCTCCGCGCTGTTGTTCGCGATCGGCGCCGTCGGTGTGCTGGTGCGGCGCAACGCGATCGTGGTGTTCATGTGCGTGGAGCTCATGCTCAACGCCTGCAACCTCGCGTTCGTCGCCTTCGCCAGGCAGCAGGGCAACCTGGACGGCCAGATCATCGCGTTCTTCGTGATGGTGGTGGCCGCGGCCGAGGTCGTCATCGGCCTCGCCATCATCGTGATGATCTTCCGAACCCGCAGGTCCGCGTCGGTGGACGACGCCAACCTGCTGAAGTACTAAGAGGTGGCCGTGGAACCCGCTGAGATCATCCAGCATTCCGGGGGCGTGATCGGAGTCTCCTGGCTCATGATCGCACTCCCGCTGCTCGGCGCCGCGGTCCTGTTGCTGGGCGGGCGCCGCACCGACCGCTGGGGGCACCTCCTCGGCGTCGCGATGTCCCTGGGCGCCTTCGTGGTGGCGGTCGTCGCCTTCGCCGAGATCCTCGGCCTGCCCGACGCCCAGCGCCGCCAAGGTGTACCGCTCTACCAGTTCATCCCCGGCGTCGCCGACATGGGGCTGCTGATCGACCCGCTGTCGATCAGCTTCGCCCTGCTGATCACCGGTGTGGGATCCCTGATCCACATTTACTCGATCGGCTACATGTCGCACGACGTCGACCGGCGCAGGTTCTTCGCGTACCTGAACCTGTTCGTCGCGGCGATGCTCCTGCTGGTGCTGGCCGACAACTACGTCGCCCTGTTCATCGGCTGGGAGGGCGTGGGCCTGGCCTCGTACCTGCTCATCGGGTTCTGGCAGTTCAAGCCCTCGGCGGCGGCCGCGGCGAAGAAGGCCTTCATCGTCAACCGCGTCGGCGACTTCGGCCTGCTGATCGCGATCTTCACGGTCTTCACGACGTTCGGCACGGTCGCCTTCGGCGAGCTGTCCGGCGAGACCGTGAGCGGGGCGATCGAGTCCGGCGGCGCCTCGCAGGGCACGATCACCGCGATCGGCCTGCTGCTGCTCCTGGGCGCCTGCGGCAAGTCGGCCCAGCTGCCGCTGCAGTCGTGGCTGCTGGACGCGATGGAGGGCCCGACCCCGGTCTCGGCCCTCATCCACGCCGCGACCATGGTCACCGCGGGCGTCTACCTGGTCGTCCGCTCGGGCGCGTTCTTCGAGGCCGCCCCGACCGCGCAGCTGGTCGTGACGATCGTCGGCGTGGCCACGCTGCTCGCCGGTGCGATCATCGGTTGCGCCAAGGACGACATCAAGAAGGGCCTCGCGGGCTCGACGATGTCGCAGATCGGCTACATGATGCTCGGCGCGGGCCTCGGCCCGGTGGGCTACGCCTTCGCCATCGCGCACCTGATCGGGCACGGCTTCTTCAAGGCCAACATGTTCCTCGGGGCGGGCTCGGTCATGCACGCCATGAACGACGAGGTCGACATGCGCAAGTACGGCGGGCTGTTCTCGGTGATGAAGATCACCGCGGCCACCTTCATCGTCGGCTACCTCGCGATCATCGGCTTCCCGCTGCTGTCCGGTTACTTCACCAAGGACGGCATCATCGAGACGGCCATGCACCACAACCAGATCCTGGGCTGGCTCGCGGTCGCGGGCGCCGGCCTCACCGGCTTCTACATGTCGCGGATGGTCTTCATGACCTTCTTCGGCAAGAAGCGCTGGGCCGACGACGCGCACCCGCACGAGTCGCCCTCGGTGATGACCGTGCCGCTGATCCTGCTGGCGATCGGCTCGATCTTCCTGGGCGCCTTCCTGGTCCTGGACAACCGGTTCATGAAGTTCCTCGCCCCGGCGGTGGGTCTGCCCGAGGAGCTCCCCGGGTTCCACCCCTTCAGCGTCCCCGGCCTGGCCACGCTCGCGCTGGTCGCCGTCGGCGTCGTCTTCGCCTGGTTCCGCTACGGCGCCGCCGAGGTTCCCCGGGTCGCCCCGCGCGGCTCGTTCGTCACCACCTTCGCCCGCCGTGACCTGTACGGCGACGCGCTGAACGAGGCGCTGTTCATGCGCCCCGGCCAGTGGCTGGCCCGCATCGCGGTGTTCTTCGACAACCGCGGTATCGACGGCCTGGTCAACGGCCTGGCGGCGGGGATCGGCGGGACCTCCGGGCGGCTGCGTCGCATCCAGACCGGCTACGTGCGGTCCTACGCGTTGTCCATCCTCTTCGGTGCCGCCGTGGTCGTTGGCGCGCTGCTCTACGTAGGGAACATGTGATGCCCTGGCTCTCGACCCTGATGGCCGTGCCCGTTCTGGGCGCGGTGGGTGTCTCCCTTGTCAAGAGTGACAAGCTCGCCAAGCAGCTGGCCCTGGTGGTCTCGCTGGTCGTGCTGGCGCTGACCGTCGTCCTGGCGGTCCGGTTCGACCCGGCCTCCGAGACGCGTTTCCAGTTCGCCGAGGTCTACGAGTGGATCCCGAGGTTCGGTGTCCACTACGGCGTCGGCGTCGACGGCATCGCCCTGGTGCTGATCGCGCTGTCGGCGGTGCTCGTGCCGATCGTGATCCTCGCCTCCTGGCACGACGCCGACGGCTCCGGGGCCGCGGCCCCGCCCAAGCGGTCGGTGAAGACCTACTTCGCACTGCTGCTGGTGCTGGAAGCGATGATGATCGGCGTCTTCGCGGCGACCGACGTCTTCCTCTTCTACGTCTTCTTCGAAGCGATGCTCATCCCGATGTACTTCATGATCGGGTCGTACGGCGGGGCGCAGCGGTCCTACGCGGCCGTGAAGTTCCTGCTGTACTCGCTCTTCGGCGGCCTGCTCATGCTGGTCGCGGTGATCGCGCTCTACGTGGTCGCCGGGAAGAACACCTTCATGTTCCCCGAGCTCATCGCGGCCGTTCAGGACCCGACCACGCAGAAGTGGCTCTTCGCGGGCTTCTTCATCGCGTTCGCGGTCAAGGCGCCGCTGTGGCCGTTCCACACCTGGCTGCCCGACGCCGCCGCGCAGGCCCCGGCCGGTGCCGCGGTGCTGCTGGTGGGCGTGCTGGACAAGGTCGGCACGTACGGGATGCTCCGCTTCTGCCTGGAGCTGTTCCCCGAGGCCTCGAAGTTCTTCACCCCGCTGGTGATCGTGCTGGCGGTCGTGGGCATCGTCTACGGCGCGATCGTGGCCATCGGCCAGACCGACATGAAGCGCCTGATCGCCTACACCTCGATCTCGCACTTCGGCTTCATCGCGCTGGGCGTCTTCGCGATGACCTCGAACGCGGGCGCGGGCGCCACCCTCTACATGGTCAACCACGGCTTCTCGACCGGCGCGCTGTTCCTGATCGCCGGGTTCCTGATCTACCGCCGGGGTTCCAGCCAGATCGCCGACTACGGAGGCGTGCAGAAGGTCGCCCCGCTGCTCGCGGGCACCTTCCTGATCGCCGGGCTGTCCGGGCTCTCCCTGCCGGGTCTGTCCACGTTCGTCAGCGAGTTCATGGTCCTGCTCGGCACCTACGAGCGTTACCCGGTTCCGGCGATCATTGCGACCAGCGGCGTCGTCCTGGCGGCCGTCTACATCCTGTGGATGTACCAGCGCATGATGACCGGCGCCCCGAAGGAGCTGGTGGCGCACGCCGTGCCCGGTTCCTCCGCGCAGGAGCCGGCGCAGGCCCTGGCCGACTCCCCGAAGAAGCTGTACGTCATGCCCGACCTCGACCGGCGTGAGAAGTTCGTGGTGGCCCCGCTGATCGCGGTGCTCCTCGTCCTGGGCTTCTTCCCCAAGCCGGTGCTCGACGTGATCAATCCCGCGGTGGACAAGACGCTCACCAGTATCAACATCGAACAACCCAAACCCGCCGTGGCGGACCAGAAGGGGGCCGGCGAGTGAACGGCACCATCCAACCCCCGATGATCGAGTACGCGCTGCTCTCGCCGATGCTGCTCGTGTTCGGCGCGGCCATCATCGGCGTGCTGGTCGAGGCGTTCGCGCCCCGCTACCTGCGCAAGTCGATCCACATGCCGCTCACGCTGCTCGCCCTGCTCGGCGCGTTCCTCATGACGGTGCTCAACGCCGTCAACGGCCTGCCGGACGCCCCGGCGGCCATGGGTTCGGTCGCGGTGGACGGGCCGTCCCTGTTCATCTGGGGCATCATCCTCGTCCTGGCCCTGGTCAGCACGCTCCTGATCAACGACGAGGAGCAGTTCGTCGCGCAGGCGGCGGCGGTGCCGGGAAGCCCCGACGAGGAGGAGGCGATCCTCAGCGGCTACGCCCAGACCGAGGTCTACCCGCTGCTGCTGTTCTCGGTCGGCGGCATGCTGCTCTTCGCCTCCGCCAACGACCTGCTGATCATGTTCGTCGGTCTTGAGGTCATGTCCCTGCCGCTGTACCTGCTCTGCGGCCTGGCCCGCCGTCGCCGCCTGCTCTCGCAGGAGGCCTCGGTCAAGTACTTCCTGCTCGGCGCGTTCTCCTCGGCCTTCTTCCTGTACGGAATGGCCCTGGTCTACGGCTACGCCGGGTCGGTGGACCTGCGGGCCATCAGCGCCGCGCTCAGCGAGGTCAGCGGCCAGGAGACGCTGCTGCTGATCGGCACCGCGCTGCTCGGCATCGGCCTGCTCTTCAAGATCGGAGCCGCGCCGTTCCAGGCGTGGAAGCCTGACGTCTACCAGGGCGCGCCCACCGCGGTCACCGCTCTGATGGCATCCACCGTCCTCATCGCGGCCTTCGGTGCCGTTCTGAGGGTCTTCTGGGTGGCTCTGGGCGGCCTTGAGTGGAACTGGAAGCCGGTCATGTGGGGCGTCGCGATCCTGACGATGATCGTCGGCGCGATCCTGGCCATCACCCAGACCGAGATCAAGCGGATGCTCGCCTACTCCTCGATCGCGCACGCGGGCTTCCTGCTCACCGGTGTCGTCGCGATCGGCGCCGCCGAGCAGAACGCGCAGGCGCTGTCGGCCATCCTGTTCTACCTGGCCGCGTACGGCTTCACCACGGTCGGCGCCTTCGCGGTCGTCACCATGGTCCGCGACGCGGGAGGCGAGGCCGGGCACCTGTCCCGGTGGGCCGGTCTGGGCAAGCGCTCCCCGATTCTGGCGGGTATTTTCGCCTTCTTCCTGCTGGCCTTCGCCGGCATCCCGCTCACGAGCGGCTTCTTCGGTAAGTACGCCGTTTTCTCGGCGGCGGTCGCCGGTGACGCCCTGCCGCTGGTCATCGTGGGTGTGGTCAGCTCGGCGATCGCGGCGTTCTTCTACGTCCGCGTCATCGTGCTGATGTTCTTCAGCGAGCCCGCCGCCGACGGCCCGTCCATCGCGGCGCCCACGGTGGGCACCTCGGCTGTGGTCGCCCTGGCGGCAGCGGCTACGGTAGTGCTCGGGGTCTTCCCGCAGCCGGTGCTCGATCTGGCGGATCAGGCTGCGTCCGCGTTGTTCATTCGCTAGAGGAGTAACGTTTCATGGCTGCGCCACCGGTTGTTGATCTCCCGTTCGTCGACGAGCGGCTGGCGCAGGACGTCGCGACCGGACTGGCAGAGGTCGAGAAGCTGCTGCGGTCCTCGGTGCAGAGCGACGACGCCTTCGTCACGGAGGCGTCCAAGCACCTCATCGAGGCCGGCGGCAAGAGGTTCCGGGCCATGCTGGCCCTGCTCGCCGCCCAGTTCGGCTCACCGGAGGCCGCGGGCGTGGTGCCCGGGGCCGTGGTGATCGAGCTGACCCACCTGGCGACGCTCTACCACGACGACGTGATGGACGAGGCCCCGGTCCGCCGGGGCTCCCCGTCGGCGAACGCCCGCTGGGACAACACCGTGGCCATCCTGACCGGCGACTACCTGTTCGCCCAGGCGTCGGAGATCCTCGCGGACCTCGGTGCCGACGTCATCAGGATCCAGGCCCAGACGTTCTCCCGCCTGGTACGCGGCCAGATCCGCGAGACCATCGGCCCCCGCCCCGGCGACGACCCGGTGGCCCACTACATCGGGGTGCTGGCCGACAAGACCGGTTCGCTGATCGCGACCTCCGGCCGGTTCGGCGCCATGCTCAGTGGTGCCTCGCCCGAGGTCGTCGAGCGGCTGACCCGGGCCTGCGAGGCCATCGGGGTCGCGTGGCAGCTCGGCGACGACCTGCTGGACGTCGCCTCCGAGACGGTCGAGTCGGGCAAGACCCCCGGAACCGACCTGCGCGAGGGCATCCGGACCCTGCCGGTGCTCTACGTCCTCGCCTCCGACGCCCCCGAGAGTGCCCGCCTGCGCGAGCTGCTGGCCGGTCCGGTGGCGGAGGAGGACATCGAGGAGACCCTGCGCCTGCTCCGCGCCGACCCGGCCATGGAGCGCGCCCGCGCCGAGCTGCTCGCCTGGGCCGACCGCGCCCGCGAGGACCTCGTGAGCCTCCCCGACATCCCGGCCCGCACCGCCTACCTGGCACTGTGCGACTACGTGGTGGAGCGCTCCGGCTGACCACCCCGCCACGGGGGGTTTCCTGGCGGCGCCCTTACCCGGCACCGCGCCATGGGGTGTTCCGGCCGGTGCCCTTACCCGGCGCCGCGCGACCGGGTCACGGGCCGTTCCGGCCGGCACCGTTAGCCTGACACTGTGCGACCACGTCATGGAGCGTTCGGGCCGGCCGGCGCAGGCATGCTCATCACCCGGCTCGCCCACCCGGCGGAGCCGGGTTTTTCGTACGCTTTCCACGATGTTGATTGTATGCTAAAGCAAATATTGTACGTGCATGTAGACTCCTGTCGATAGAACACTCCAGGAGGAATCACCATGTCGTGGGACCGTTTCGCCCTCTTGCACGCACGCGTGGAGGCGGAGTTGACCAAGGCCCTCCAGCGCGGGCACGGCCTCGGGCTGTCGGAGTACCGCGCACTGGGACGGCTCGCCACCGCTCCCAAAGGCTGCATGCGCATGCAGGAGCTCGCCGAGGCGGTGGGGCTCAACCAGAGCTCGGTGACCCGCCTCGTCGCCCGTCTCGAGGAGGCCGGGATGACCCGGCGCGACCTGTGCTCCGACGACCGCCGCGGCGTCTACTCGGTGATCACCGAAGAGGGACGCGCCCGCCTGGCCGGGGCCACCCCCACCTACGAGCGCTCCCTGGCCGCGGCACTGGAGCAGGCCGGCGTCGACCCGGACCTCACCCCGCTGGTCCTCGCCGTACGCGGCTCCTGATCGTCCCGAGTCGCCTCGGCGCGGCCCTTCGGCGGCGCTCCTGGTCCTTATACGGGTTCTTGCACGGGGACGGGCCTGAGAGCCGCCCGGCGGGTCTGAGCGGCCGCCCGGAGGCTGTCCCAGGTGAAGACCGACAGCGCCAGCCAGATGACGCAGAATCCCAGCCAGCGGCTGGGCGGCATGACCTCCCGCATGACGAACACGCCGCACAGGAACTGCAGCAGCGGGGCGATGTACTGCAGCAGGCCGATCGTGGTGAGCGGCACCCTGATCGCGGAGGCGGTGAAGCAGAGCAGCGGGACGGCCGTGGCCACACCCGCCCCGGCCAGCAGGAGCGCGTGGCCCGCTCCCGCGTTCCCGAACGTGCTCGTCCCCTGCTGTCCCAGATAGACCAGGTAGCCCAGCGCGGGCAGCAGCAGCACCAGCGTCTCGACCGTCATGCTCTCCGCCGCGCCCACCCCGGCGATCTTCTTGATCAGCCCGTACGTGCCGAAGCTGGCGGCCAGCACCAGCGCGATCCACGGCGGACGCCCGTAGTCGACGGTCAGGATGACCACCGCCACCGCGCCCAGCCCCACCGCGACCCACTGCCACCGCCGCAGCCGTTCCTTCAGCAGGAACACCCCGAAGAGCACGCTGACCAGCGGATTGATGAAGTAGCCGAGCGCGCTCTCCACCACGTGCCCGCTGTTGACGGCGTAGATGTAGACGGCCCAGTTGACCGTGATGATCGCCGCCGCCAGGACGAGGAGGCCGAGCTTCCCCGGGGTGCGCAGGAGCGCCCGGAACCAGGACCAGTGGCGCCGTACCGCCAGGATGGCGACCACGGCGACCAGGGACCACGCGATGCGGTGCGCCAGGATCTCCAGGGCGGCCGAGGGCTTCAGGAGCGGCCAGTACAGCGGGAACAGGCCCCACATGGTGTAGGCGGCGATGCCGTACAGGACTCCCCGGCGCGTTTCAGGCATGACGCCTATCTTCGCTCCTTACTTGATTTAATACAATTTAGCAGTACTTTTCTGTGAGTTAAGAGAGTCTTACGGGAACACGAGGAGGTCGCCCGCGGTTGCCTCCTGGTGAGAACGTGTCAGGAGGAGGTTCACAATGGGCTGGCTGTTCGGCAAGGACAAGACGACGATGGTGTCCCCGGAGAACGCGCTCCCGGGCCGCCCCACACGGATCACGGCACCCGGTCGCCACGCGGTCCTCGACGCCCCACTCGCTCCGCCCTACCCCGAGGGAAGCGAGATCGCCGACTTCGGCCTCGGCTGTTTCTGGGGCGCCGAGCGCATCTTCTGGCAGACCCCGGGCGTGATCACCACCTCGGTCGGCTACGCGGGTGGCTACACCCAGAACCCGACCTACGAGGAGGTCTGTACCGGCCAGACCGGCCACACCGAGCTCGTCCGCGTCGTCTTCGACCCCACCAAGGTGTCGTACGAGGAACTGCTGCGCGTCTTCTGGGAGGCCCACAACCCCACCCAGGGCATGCGCCAGGGCAACGACGTCGGCACGCAGTATCGTTCGGCGATCTACTTCCACTCACCCGAGCAGGAGAAGTCGGCCCTGACCTCGCGCGACGCCTACCAGAAGGTGCTCACCGAGTCGGGCTACGACCCCATCACCACCGAGATCGCCCCGGCGGGGGAGTACTACTTCGCCGAGGAATATCACCAGCAGTATCTGTACAAGAACCCCGGCGGCTACTGCGGGATCGGCGGGACCGGGGTGTCGTGCCCGGTCGGCCTGACCTCCGGCGAGGCGTAGACCTGCGGGTTTAACCAATCTTGGCCCTTGATCACCCGGAGCATCCGGTGTCGATCTTGGGCCAGAGCCGTTTTCGGCGACAAGTATCACTACAGGGTTAAAGGCGGTCCGCTACGCGGCCCGCGGGCGGGCCGGTCGGTCAGCGTGCCCGGCTGCGGCTCTTCGGCCGGTCCGGGCACGCACCGCCCGCGCGCCCGAGAGACCGTAGAAGGTGCCACGAAAGGCCGTGACGATCGCTCACTTCGACCCTCGTCCTCCGCGGGTTGGGGCGATCGACTGCCGCGCGGCTTCCGGTGCTAATGACGGTCGGGTGGTCACGTCCCGCCTGGTCAGTGATCGATGGGATGCCTACTTCCGGTGCAAGATCCCTGAGATCTTCCGCGCGAGACCGGCGCTTTCGGCTGATTGGCCAGCGTGACGTGACCGCCTCTGATACAGCGTGATGAAGGCCGCTCGCGCAACCAGACCCCTCG
>NZ_JBPJUQ010000026.1:0-119973 GCF_051192615.1 Streptosporangium sp. G11 | reverse complement strand
CGAGCGCGGCCGGGGTCGAGGGGCCGCGCCGGGTGGAGCTGCCGACCTACGCCTTCCAGCACCGCCACTACTGGCTGCACGTCCCCCGGTCCGGCGACCCGGAGTCCGTCGGCCTCGGCACCCCCGGCCACCCCCTCCTGGGCGCCGCCGTCGAGCTGCCCGACTCCGGCGGGCACCTGTTCACCGCCCGTCTCTCGGCCCGTACGCACCCGTGGCTCGCCGACCACGCGGTGGGCGAGACGGTGCTGTTCCCCGGCACCGGGCTCGTGGAGCTGGCCGTCCGCGCCGGAGACCAGGCGGGTTGCGCCAGGGTCGAGGAGCTCACCCTGGAGGCCCCGCTGGTCCTGGCCGGCCAGGGCGGCGTCCAGGTGCAGGTCGTGGTCGGTGCCCCGGACGACTCCGGAGCCCGCGCGGTCAGCGTCTACGGGCGCGCCGAGGACACCCCGGCCGACGAGCCGTGGACCCGGCACGCCACCGGCCTCCTCGCCCCCTCGGGACCGGCCGGGGACTTCGACCTCGCCGAGTGGCCACCGCCCGGCGCCGAGCCGGTGGAGACGGACGGCCTCTACGACCGGCTCACCGGCCTCGGCCTCAACTACGGCCCGGCCTTCCGCGGCCTCACGGCGGCCTGGGCGCGCGGCGACGAGGTGTTCGCCGAGATCGCGCTGCCCGACCCCGTCGCCGCCGACGCCTCCCAGTTCGGCATCCACCCGGCCCTGCTCGACGCCGCGCTGCACGCCCTCGCCCTCAGCGACGCCTCGGCGGAGCACGCCGCGCTGCCGTTCACGTGGTCGGGGGTGGAACTGCACGCCGCCGGGGCGTCCGGCCTGCGGGTACGGGTGATCCCGACCGGCGGCGACTCGCTGCGCCTGGAGGCGGCCGACCAGGCCGGGCGTCCGGTGGTGTCGATCGGCTCGCTCGTGCTGCGCCCCATCGGCTCCGCCGACCTCGCCGGCGCCCGCCCGGACGCCGGGCGCTCGCTGCACCGGGTGGAGTGGGTCCCGGCCGAGACCGGGACCGTACCGGCCGGGGAGTGGGCGCTGCTCGGCGGCGACGCCTCCGGCACCGGTGCGGCGCTGCGCGCGGCCGGGACCTCCCCCGCGTCCTACGCCGGGATCGACGAGCTGGTCGCGGCCCTCGACTCCGGCGCGACCGTCCCCGGCGTCGTCCTCGTGACCCCCGAGACCACCGCGTCCCACGGTCACGAGAGCACCGAGACCGACGCGGAGGCCGTGGCCGAAACCGTCCGCTCGGCCGTTCGGCGGGCGCTGGACCTGGCACGGGCGTGGCTGGCCGACGACCGCCTCGACGGCTCCCGGCTGGTCTTCGTGACCAGGGGGGCGGTCTCCGCCGGGTCCGGCGAGACCGCTCGCGACGTCGCCGGAGCCGCCGTGTGGGGCCTGGTCCGCTCGGCCCAGGCGGAGAACCCCGACCGGTTCGTCCTGGCCGACCTGGACGGTCACGCCGCGTCGGCCGGGCGGCTCCCCGCCGCGCTCGCCACCGGCGAGCCGCAGGTCGCGCTGCGGGAGGGAGGAGCCGTACTGGCCGCCAGGCTCGTCCGCGCGACCGGTGCGACACTGTCACCGCCCGAGGGCGCCGCTTCCTGGCGGATGGACAGCAGGGACAAGGGCACCCTGGAGAACCTGACCTTCCTGGACGCGCCCGAGGCCGTCGCCCCGCTGGCGCCGGGACAGGTCCGGGTCGCGCTCCGCGCCGCCGGGGTGAACTTCAGGGACGTGCTCAACGCGCTCGGCATGTATCCGGGCGAGGCGGGCGCGATGGGCCTCGAGGGAGCGGGCCGCGTCGTGGAGGTCGGCCCCGGCGTCACCGCGTTCGCCGAGGGCGACCGGGTGATGGGCATGTTCGACGGCGGCGCGTTCGGGCCGCTGGCCGTCACCGACCACCGCCAGCTGGTCGCCGTGCCTGGCGGCTGGACCTTCGCCCAGGCCGCGTCGACGCCGGTCGCCTTCCTCACCGCGTACTACGCGCTGGTGGACCTGGCGGGACTGAAGGCGGGCGAGAAGGTGCTGATCCACGCCGCCGCGGGCGGGGTGGGCATGGCCGCCGTGCAACTCGCCCGTCACTTCGGCGCCGAGGTCTACGGCACCGCGGGAACCGGCAAGTGGGACGTCCTGCGCTCCCTGGGCCTGGACGAGGCGCACATCTCCTCTTCGCGCACCCTGGACTTCGAGGCCTCCTTCCTCGCCTCGACCGGCGGGGAAGGGGTCGACGTGGTGCTCAACTCGCTGGCGGGCGACTTCGTCGACGCCTCGCTGCGGACGCTGCCGCGCGGCGGCCGGTTCGTGGAGATGGGCAAGACCGACGTCCGCGCGCCCGAGGCCGTGGCCGCCGGGCACCCCGGTGTCCGCTACCGCGACTTCGACCTCGTCGAGGCCGGGTACGACCGGATCGGGGAGATGTTGCGCGCCCTCCTCGACCTGTTCGAGCGGGGGGCGATCCGGCCGCTGCCGGTGGCCGCCTGGGACATCCGTCGCGCCCCCGAGGCGTTCCGCTTCCTGTCGCAGGCCAAACACGTCGGCAAGGTCGCGCTGACCCTGCCCGTCCCGCTCGACCCGGACGGCACCGTGCTGGTGACCGGCGGCACCGGCGGCCTCGGCAGCCTCGTCGCCCGCCACCTCGTGACCGCCCACGGCGTCCGCAACCTCCTGCTGGCCGGTCGCGGCGGCCCCGCCGCCGAGGGCGCGGAGCGGCTGCGGGCCGAGCTGACGGCCCTGGGCGCGGACGTCGAGATCGCCGCCTGCGACGTGGCCGACCGGACCGCCCTGGCGAAGCTGCTGGCCGGGGTGCCCGCCGAGCACCCGCTCACCGCGGTGGTGCACGCCGCGGGCGTCCTGGACGACGGGACGATCGCCTCCCTCACCCCCGACCGGGTGGACAGGGTGCTGCGCCCCAAGGCGGACGCCGCGCTGAACCTGCACGAGCTGACCCGCGACCTCGACCTGTCGTCCTTCGTGCTGTTCTCCTCGGTGGCCGGCACGCTCGGCAGCACCGGGCAGGGCAACTACGCCGCGGCCAACGCGTTCCTGGACGCGCTGGCCGGGCTGCGGCGCGCGCAGGGGCTGCCCGCGCTGTCGCTGGCCTGGGGCCCCTGGTCTCAGGTGGGCGGCATGCTCGGCACCCTCACCGACGCCGACGTCGGCCGGATGGCCCGCGACGGCATCGTGCCGCTGGCACCGGAGGAGGGTCTGGCGCTGCTCGACGCGGCCACGGGCAGGCCGGAGTCCGCGCTGGTGCCGATCCGCCTCGACGCCAGGGCGCTGGCGGCCAGGGGCGACCGGCTGCCACCACTGCTGCGGGGCGTGGTGCGCGCGCCCGCCCGCCGTACCGCGACGGCCGCCACGGGCGGGCAGGCCGGAGCGGACCTGCTTACCAGGCTGGCCGCGCTCCCCGCCGCCGACCGCCACCGGATGCTGCTCGACCTGGTACGGGCGGAGGTCGCCGCCGTGCTCGGCCACGCCTCCGCCGACCAGGTGGAGGCCGACCGGGCCTTCGACGAGATGGGCTTCGACTCGCTCACCTCGGTCGAGCTGCGCAACCGGCTGAACGCCGCGACCGGCAGGCGGCTGCCCGCCACGCTGGTGTTCGACTACGCGAACCCGGCCGCCCTCGCCGACTACCTGCGCGCGGAGATGGCTCCGGACGAGGCGCCGACCGAGACGCAGGTCCTGCAGGAACTCGACCGGCTGGGCCGGGTGCTCACCGAGATCACGCCCGACGAGGAGACGCGGTTCACGATCGCCACGCGTCTGGGGGGCCTGCTGGCCCAGTGGCGCGGCGACCGGCCGGAGCCGGACGCGAACGGCGCGGCCACCGGCGACGGCGTGGAGTCGGCGAGCGCCGACGAGCTGTTCGCACTGATCGACAAGGGGCTCTGAGCCCGATGTTTCCGAGTGTTCCTGCCGTGGTGAACGGTCTTTTCGATGAGCGGTCCATCCGTGGTGTTCCTGCCGTGGTGAACGGTCTTTCCGATGAACGGTCTCTCCGCGCCGAACGCCCCACGGGTGGGCGCCCGGCTCGACGTGTAGGGAAGGTGACGTGACGTGGCGGACGAGCAGAAGCTCCTCGGCTATCTCCGGCGGGTGACCGCGGACCTCCAGCAGGCCCAGCAGCGGCTGCGCGAGGTGGAGGCCAAGGACCGCGAGCCGATCGCGGTCATCGCGGCGGGATGCCGGTTCCCCGGGGGCGTGCGCAGCCCCGAGGACCTGTGGCGGCTCGTCGCGGAGGGCCGCGACGGCGTCTCGGAGTTCCCCGGCGACCGGGGTTGGGACCTGGAGGCCCTGTACGACCCGGAGCTCACCCGGCCGGGGACCAGCTACACCCGTGAGGGGGGTTTCCTCTACGACGCCGGAGACTTCGACGCGGGCTCCTTCGGCATCTCGCCGCGCGAGGCGCTCGCCGCCGACCCGCAGCAGCGGCTGCTGCTGGAGGTGTCGTGGGAGGCCTTCGAGCGGGCCGGCGTCGACCTGGCGTCGCTGAAGGGCAGCCAGACCGGCGTCTTCGTGGGTGCCTTCTCCAGCGGGTACGGCACCGGCCTGGACGCGCTGCCTGAGGGCGTGGAGGGCCACCTGCTGACCGGCAACTCCACCGCCGTGATCTCCGGGCGGGTCGCCTACGTGTTCGGCCTCAAGGGCCCGGCGGTCACCGTCGACACCGCGTGCTCGTCGTCACTGGTGGCGCTGCACTGGGCGTGCGACTCGCTGCGGCGCGGGGAGAGCACGCTCGCCCTGGCCGGCGGGGTGACCGTCATGGCCACGCCCGAGACCTTCGTGGAGTTCAGCCGTCAGCGGGGCCTCGCGCGAGACGGCCGCTGCAAGGCGTTCTCCGACGACGCCGACGGCACCGGCTGGGGTGAGGGCGCGGGCATGCTGCTGCTGGAGCGGCTGTCCGACGCGCGCCGCAACGGTCACCCGATCCTCGGCGTCATCCGCGGCTCCGCGGTCAACCAGGACGGCGCCAGCAACGGCCTGTCCGCCCCGAACGGGGTGTCCCAGCAGCGGGTCATCCGCCGCGCGCTGGCCAACGCCGGTCTCGCCGCGTTCGACGTGGACGCCGTCGAGGCGCACGGCACCGGAACCACCCTCGGCGACCCGATCGAGGCGCAGGCCCTGCTGGCCGCGTACGGCAGGGACCGCCCGGAGGACCGGCCGCTCTGGCTGGGCTCGATCAAGTCGAACATCGGCCACACCCAGGCCGCCGCCGGGGTCGCGGGTGTGATCAAGATGCTGATGGCGTTGCGCGCCGGCGTCCTGCCCAGCACCCTGCACGTGTCCGAGCCCTCCTCCCACGTGGACTGGTCGGCCGGGAACGTCCGGCTGCTGACCGAACCCGTCGAGTGGCCGGACGACGCCGACCGGCCCCGCCGGGCGGGCGTCTCCTCCTTCGGCGTCAGCGGCACCAACGCCCACGTGATCGTCGAGCAGGCCCCCGTCCCCGGCGAGCCGTCCGGGGAGCCCGCCGAGGCGGGGGAGGCCGCGCCGGCGCTCGCGCTGCCGCAGGTCGCGGCGGCGTGGGCCGTCTCGGCCAAGAGCGCGCCCGCCCTCCGCGCCCAGCTCGACCGGCTCCTCGCCCACGCCGAGGAACACCCCGGGCGGCCGGTCGCCGACGTCGGCCTCGCCCTGGCCGCCGCGCGCACCGCTTTCCCGCACCGGGCCGTGGTCGTGGGACGCGACCGCGAGGAGTTGCTGGCCGGGGTGCGCGGGCTGGTCTCGGGCGACGAGGCCGCCGGCGCGGTCACCGGCGTGGCGGGGACGCCGGGCAAGACGGTGTTCGTCTTCCCCGGCCAGGGCTCGCAGTGGGCCGGGATGGCCACCGAACTGCTCACCGCGTCCCCCGCCTTCGCCGCGCACGTCGCCGACTGCGAGCGGGCGCTGGCGCCGTTCGTGGACTGGTCGCTGTCCGGCGTGCTGCGCGGGGAGCCCGGCACGCCCCCGCTGGACCGGGTGGACGTGGTCCAGCCGGTGCTGTGGGCGGTCATGGTGTCGCTGGCCAGGCTCTGGAGCGGGTACGGGATCCGCCCCGACGCCGTGATCGGCCACTCCCAGGGCGAGATCGCCGCCGCCACGGTCGCCGGCGCGCTCTCCCTCGACGACGGCGCCCGCGTCGCCGCCCTGCGCAGCCGGGCCATCGGCGACGTGCTCGCCGGGCGCGGAGGAATGGTCTCCGTCGGGCTGCCCGTCGAGGAGCTGACCGCGCGGCTGGAGTCCTGGCGGGACCGCATCTCCGTCGCGGCGGTCAACGGGGCACGCTCGGTCGTGGTCTCCGGCGTCCCGGACGCCCTCGACGAGCTGATCGACGAGCTGACCGGGGAGGGCGTGCGGGCCAGGAAGGTCCCCGTCGACTACGCCTCCCACTCCGCGCAGGTCGAGGAGCTGCGCGAGCGCCTGCTGCGCGACCTCGGGCCGATCGAGCCCCGTCCGGGCGAGGTGCCGATGCTCTCCACGGTGACCGGAGACTGGATCGACACCACCGGCCTCGACGCCGAGTACTGGTACACCAACCTGCGCCGCACCGTCGGCTTCGACGCCGCCGTCCGCGCGCTCGCCGCGCAGGGGTACGGCGTGTTCGTCGAGACCAGCCCGCACCCGGTGCTCACCATGAGCCTGCAGGAGACCTTCGACGCGCTCGGCCACGACGCCGTCGTCACCGGCACCCTGCGCCGCGACGACGGCGGGCTGCCCCGGCTCCTGGCCTCCGCGGCCGAGCTGCACGTCCGGGGCGCCACCGTCGACTGGTCGGGCCTGTACCCCGGGGCCCGCCCGGTGGACCTGCCGACCTACGCCTTCCAGCGGCGGCGCTACTGGCTGGAGTCCGCGCCGGTCGCGCAGGCCCCGGCCGCCGACCCGGTGGACACCGCCTTCTGGGAGGCGGTCGAGCACGGGAACGCGCTGAGCCTCGCCGATGACCTGCGCCTCGCTCCCGACGTCCTGAGCGAGGTGCTGCCCGCGCTGTCCTCCTGGCGGCGGCGTACGCGGGAGCGGGCCACGATCGACTCCTGGCGCTACCGGGTGGCCTGGCGGCCGGTCGGCGACCCGGCGGGCGGCACGCTGACCGGCTCGTGGCTGGTCGCCCTGCCCGCGGACGGCGGCCCGGCCCCGGCGGACGCGGTCGTCGCCGGGCTCGCCCGGCACGGCGCCCGGGTGGTGCCCGTCGAGGTGGCCGGACAGGACCGCGCCGCGCTCACCTCCGCGCTGCGCGACCGGCTCGCCGACGAGCCCGTGACCGGCGTGCTCTCCCTGCTGGCGCTGGACGAGCGCCCCCACCCGGCGCACCCGGGGCTCTCGCGCGGCACGGCGGCGACCGTCACGCTCGTCCAGGCCCTGGGCGACGCCGGCGTCACCGCCCCGCTGTGGGCCGTGACCTCCGGCGCGGTGGACACCGGCGCCTCCGGGACCACCGGCCCTTCCGGTGCCGCGGGGACCTCCGGGGCGGAGACCGGGAGGCCCGGGGACGCCGCCCCGTTCCAGGCGCAGGTCTGGGGGATCGGCACCGTCCTCGCCCTGGACCATCCGGACACCTGGGGCGGCCTCGTCGACCTGCCCCCCGCCCCGGACGAGCGGGCCGTCGACCGCCTCTGCGGCGTGCTGGCCGGGCCGGGCGGAGAGGAGCAGCTGGCGGTCAGGGAGAACGGGATCCTCGCCCGCAGGATGGTACGGGCACCACTCGGCGAGACTTCCACTGGACGACCCCCGGCTTCCCGGAACTCCCCGGAGTCCCCGGAGTCCACGGAGTCGTCGGGCTCCGCGGGATTCCCCGCCTCCGGGGAATCCCTGGAGTCCCCGGGCTCCGGTGAGGCTCCCGGCGCGGCGGGGCGGGCGCGCGACGCTGGTTCCGGCGGTGTCCGGCGGCTGAGCGGCACCGCGCTCGTCACCGGCGGCACCGGCGGGGTCGGCGCGCACGTGGCCCGCTGGCTGGCGGGCCGGGGCGTCGAGCACCTGCTCCTGACCAGCCGCCGAGGTCGCGCCGCCGCGGGCGCCGCCGAGCTGGAGGCCGAGCTCGCGGCACTGGGCGTCACGGTCACGATCGCCGCGTGCGACGTCGCCGACCGCGAGGACCTCCGCCGCCTGCTGGACTCGCTGCCCGCCGAGTACCCGCTCCGCGCGGTGGTCCACGCGGCCGGCGTCGTCCAGGACGGCGCGCCGCTGGGCGGCACCACGGTCGAGGAGTTCGCCGAGGTCGGGCTGGCCAAGGTCGCGGGCGCGCGACACCTGGACGAGCTGCTGGGCGACCGCCCGCTGGACCTGTTCGCGCTGTTCTCCTCGGGAGCCGCCGTGTGGGGCCAGGGGGGACAGGCGGCGTACGCCGCGGCGAACGCGTTCCTGGACGCGCTGGCCGCCCGGCGCCGCGCGCGGGGACTGGCCGCCACCTGCGTCGCCTGGGGTGCCTGGGGCGGCGGCGGCATGGTGGACGACGAGGTCGGCTCCCGGCTGCGCCGCCTCGGCGTGCGCGCCATGGAGCCCTCAGCCGCCACGGCCGCGCTCGGCCAGGCCCTTGACCACGACGAGTCCCACCTGGTGGTGGCCGACATCGACTGGAGCCGGTTCGCCCCCGCGTACACCCTCTCCAGGTCCCGCCCGCTGCTGCGCGCCCTCCCCGAGGTCACCGCGATCCTCGACGGCGGCGGCGACGGTGACGACGAGGAGGAGACGGGCGGGGCGCCGCTGGTGGCCAGGCTCTCCGGGCTGCCCGAGGAGGAGCGGCTGGACGTGCTGCGCGAGGCGGTGCGGGTGCACGCCGCCAGGGCGCTCGGCCACCCCGGCCCCGAGGCGGTCGACGCGCACCAGAACTTCCTGGAGGCGGGCTTCGACTCGCTGACCTCCATGGAGCTGCGCAACGGCCTCGTCAAGGCGACCGGGCTGCGGATGCCCGCGACGGTGGTCTTCGACTACCCCAACCCCTCCGACCTGGCGAAACACCTCCTGGGCGAGCTGGCGACCCGCCTGGGCGGTGGAGACGGCTCACCGGGCGGGGCCGACCCCTCGGAGACCCCCAGCGCGCTGTTCCACGAAGCCGCTCGGGCGGGGAAGATGCACGAGGCCATGGGTCTCCTGCGGGCCATGGCCGACCTGCGTCCCTCCTTCTCCTCGGTCGAGGAGCTCGACGAGATCCCGCCGCCGGTCAAGCTGGCCTCCGGTCCCGGCGGGCCCGCGCTGTTCTGCTTCAGCACCCCCATGGCGCTGGGCGGGGCGACCCAGTTCGCCCGGCTCGCGGCGAACTTCCGCGGCGTACGGGACCTCTTCGCGCTCACGGTGCCCGGTTTCGCCAAGGAGGAGAGTCTTCCGGGCACGGTCGACGCCGCGGTGCGCGTGTGGGCGGAGTCGGTGCGCCGGGCGGCGGGGGACGAGCCGTTCGCGGTCCTCGGCTACTGCGCGGGAGGGATCTTCGCGCACTCCGCCGTCGGCTATCTGGAGAGCATCGGCGTCAACCCGGTGGGACTGATCCTGCTGGACACCTTCATGCCCGACGACAAGGTCATCGACGACATCGGCATGCAACTGGTGCGGGGCATGTTCGACAGGGAGGCCGCGTTCGGCCCGTTCACCAGCGCGCGGCTGGCGGCGATGGGCCGCTACTACCGGCTGTTCCGCGAGAGCACGGTGGGGGAGGTGCGGGCGCCCATCCTGTTCCTGCACCCGGACACCCCGCTGCCCGGCTTCGACGGCGAGGTGCCGGTCACCGAGGACTGGCGCGCCTCCTGGCACACCGAGCACGTCCTGCGGGAGGTCGAGGGCGACCACTACACCATGCTGGAGGACAGGTCTCCCTCGATGGCCCGCGCCATCGAGGGCTGGCTGGAGACGCTGAAGTCCCCGGAGTCACCGCCCGGCGACCACTGAGAGCCGCGCCACCGCCGGTGCCGGACTCATCCCCAGTCCGGCGCCGGCGGCGGCGCTCTTCACGAGCGGGCCGGGACCGAGCACCCCACAAGACCCGAAGACCGCGCGGGGAAACGATGGTGGTCACGCGTTCGGGCGGGTGTGCGGCCAAGGCCGGGGTTCGGCCGCTTCGGGCGGGTGTGCGGCCGGGGTCGGGGTTCGGCCGCCAGTGTGATCGCCACGATCACCGGCCCGGCCGGACCCGGCGTGCCCCCTGTACGGCCGCGCACGTCCCGGGCGGTGTGTCCGGAGCCGTACCGGCCACCGCCGCCACGATCCCCTAGGCTGAGCGGCCGTGGAGTATTTCGTGTACGGCCGCGACCGCCCCGGCGCCTTCGAGCTCAAGGTGAGCCTGACCGAGGAGCACTGGTCCTTCCTGGACGCGTACGGGCAGCGGCTGGTCGCCCGCGGCCCCACGTTGACCGGCGACGGTGAGGAGGCCGTCTCGACGGGCAGCCTGCACATCGTCGACCTTCCCGACGCGGACGCCGCCCGCACGTTCGCCTACGCAGAGCCCTACTACCTCGGCGGCGTCTTCGAGTCGGTGCTGCTGTGCCGCTTCCACAACGTCCTGGGCCGCACCATGTGGGACTTCACCGACGCCGTCGCCGGATACGGCCGGTTCCTGCTCCTCGCCATGGGCGAGTCCGTCCCCGAGCCGGTCCCGTCGAAGCACATGATCGTGTACGGCGAGCTGCTCGCCCTCGACGGCGAGGCGCGGCTCGGCCGGGCGGCCGTCGTCGAGGCGCCCGACCGTGAAGCCGCCGCGACCCTGCTGCCGACCGGCGGGAGCGGCCGTACGCGCGTTCACCCCTGGCGCTTCGGCGGCAGGCCCGCTCAGCGCTCGCCCGGCCGGTGACGGCACGCCGTCGCGACGGCGCCACGACGTCTTCGAGCGCGGGCGGGGCGAGTGAGCCGCGCCGGGATCGCCGGAGGCCTCATCGGCCGGAAAGGACGAGGCCCAGGGCGGGTCGACCCGGTTCGTCGCACCCCGGGCCGCGCTAATTGTGCCAAATGGCGGCGAGCCGACGGGTGGCCAGGCGGGCCGGGATCACGCGCAGCAGGATGTCACGCGTCCAGGCGGCGGCCCCGGTCTGCGAGGTCAGCCGTGACTGCCGCTCCGCGGCCCGCATCAGCCGGTTGGCGCGCGGGCGGCGCTGCGCGTCGTAGCGCAGCAGCCGCTCGGCCACCTCGGCGGGCCCGGCCCCCGACAGGTGGTGAGCGAGCGCGGCGGCGTCCTCGAAGGCCTGGCTGGCGCCCTGCCCGAGGTCGGGCGTCATGGCGTGCGCGGCGTCGCCGAGCAGCGCGATCCTGCCGGTCACGAACGTCGGCAGCGGCTTGGCCAGGCAGGCGATCGGGTCGACGTAGACGTCGTCGGCCGAGGTGGCCGCCAGCAGCGCGGGGACGGCCGGGTGCCAGTCGGCCATCAGCGCCAGCATCTGAGCCCGCGCCTCCTCCGGCCCCGGGACGGGTTCCGGCAGCGCGGAGTCGGTGAACCAGTACAGCCTGTCCGCGCCGAGGGGGAACAGCCCGAACATCGCCCCGGTGCGCCGGTCGATCAGGATGCCGGCCAGCAACTCCTCCACGTCCAGCCCCGCGGGCCGGGGCAGGGTGCCGCGCAGGTCCATGCGGCCGATCCTGCGCAGACCGCCGTGACCGGGGAACAGCTGCCCGCGCAGCCTGCTGCCGATCCCGTCGGCCACGATCACCGCGTCCGCCTCGTCGACGCGCTCGCCGCCGCGGAACACCGCCACCCCGTCCACGCCGGGCTCCAGCCGCTCCACCGGTGTCGCGGTCCGCACCGCCTCGGCGGGTAGCGGGGCGCGCAGGGTGCGGTGCAGCTCCGCCCGGTCGGCCACGGTCGTCGACCCGACCTCGCGCTGCGCCCGTACGGCGTCGGTGATCAGCAGCGGCCGCCCGCGCCAGTCGCGCAGCCCGGCGCTGTGAGCAGGGATGAATCGCCCCCTCGTGTCGTAGCCGAGCTCCTCCAGCGCCCGGAGCCCGTTGGGCATGACCACCACACCGGTGCCCGTCTCGCGGAGCTCGGCGCCCCGCTCGTAGATGGTCACCCGATGCCCCTGGCGGTGCAGGCCCACCGCGGCCGCCACCCCGCCCAGCCCGGCACCGACCACGACTACACGCATGACACGCCTCCATTCACTACGTTCGTACTACTACGGTTATTGGTAGCATGGCCGGGTGCCGCCTACCAATCCAGCCCGCCGCCAGGCCCTGACGGACGCCGCCATCGACCTGCTGGCGGCCTCGGGGGTGCACGGGGTGACCCATCGTGCGGTGGAGAAGGAGGCGGGGCTGCCGACCGGCACGGCGTCCAACTACTTCCGCAGCCGCGAGGCGCTGCTGGTGGCCGCCGCCGAGCGGGTGGTCGAGCTCCACCTGGCCGACATGGACCGGGCGGCCGAGCAGCGGCCCGCGGGCGGCGCCGACCTGGTGGAGATGCTGACCGAGTCGTTGCTCGTGGCGGCGACCACGCTGCGCCACCGCTACCTCGCGATCTTCGAGCTACAGCTGGAGGCGGTACGCCGCCCGGCGCTGGCCGCGGCGCTGGCGGGGCTGCAGGAGGTCGCGGTGCGTTTCACCGCCGGGCATCACGACCAGCTGGGGCTGAAGATCGCGCGCGAGAAGGTCCCGGCGCTCATCGCGCTCTACGGCAGCGCCCTGTTCGCCCTGGTCAGCGCGCCTCCCGGCAGTGTCACCCGGCCCGCCGTCAAGGCCATCGCCGACACCATGGTGCACGGCTCGGCCGTGCCGGACGACTAGCGCGGCACCTTCCCCGAGCACACGTCGGCGCCGGCGGGTTCCATTGACGGCAGCGTCAGGGTGACTCCGACCGGGCCCGGAGGGCGACGTCGCCCTCCGGGAGTCTTTGATGACCAGAAGTGGCCAGCTTGCCCGGATCGTCCGTCCGATCCGCACCCATCCGTGACAATCGGCTCATCGGCCTCTGGAACGGTCCCGTCCTTGGAGCGGTCCCGGAGAGAGCCGCCACCAGGGAGCGAGAGGGAGGCCCATGGGCATGCGTCCGCTCGGTATCGACGGTGCCTGGGTGTTCGAGCCGGAGGTGTTCGTGGACGAGCGCGGGAGTTTCCACGAGTGGTTCCGCGGTGGGGCGTTCAGCGAGGCGACGGGGCAGGGGCTGGCGCTGTCGCAGGCGAACCTGTCGGTGTCGCGTCGCGGGACGGTGCGGGGGATGCACTTCGCGGACGTCCCGCCGGGGCAGGCGAAGTATCTGAAGTGCGTGCGCGGATCGGTCTTCGACGTGGTGGTCGACGTGCGGGTGGGGTCGCCGACGTTCGGGCGGTGGGAGTCGGTGGTGCTGGACGACGTCGACCACCGCTCGGTGTACGTGTCGGAGGGGCTGGGACACGGGTTCATGGCGTTGAGCGACGAGGCGATGGTGGCGTACCTGTGCTCCGAGGGTTACGCGCCGGGACGCGAGCACGGGATCGACCCCTTCGACGCCGAGCTGGGGATCGGCTGGCCGGACGGGGTGACGCCGCTGCTGTCGGCCAAGGACGCGGCGGCGCCCTCCCTCGCGGAGGCCGGGCGGCGGGGGCTGCTTCCGGAGTACGAGGAGTGCCGCCGTTTCTACGCCGAGCTCCGCGCCTGAGGCGGCGCCCCGCCGCCGGTCGTGATGCCGGCCGCGATCACGCTCCGGACGGTGCGGGCAGATCCCGGCGGATCGACGCCTCGATGCCCTCGACAGCGGTGATCGCGCCGTACGCGCCCAGCCCCACCAGGTCGGCGTCGTCCGGGTGGCCGGCCCGCCAGGCCGCCACGTCGGCGTCGGTGACGCGGTACGGCGCCATCGCGGCGAGCAGGGCGAGCCTCGCCCCCGGCCGGTCGGCGCCGGGCAGGCCCGCCAGCGGCCCGTCCAGCCACCCGCCGCCCGATGGTCGCCGACCGGCCCGCTCCCGGGCGTCGCACCGGCGGATGCTCTCGTACCCGGCACCGGGGACGTAGCGGACGGGAAGCTACCGCGCCGGGAGTAGTCCCGGTCCCCTCTCCGGGGAGGAGGCGGAGAGCGCGGCGCCCGGTCTACTGTTCGGGCATGAGTCGCATGCGCGAACGGCGCGGTCACGTGCGCGGAAAGCGGGGGTACGCGTACGGATGGCACGATCACGCACGCGACCGGGTACGCGGACGGACCGATCGCGCACCCGGACGGGTCGGTCGCGTACGCGGATGGGGTGACCAGGTACGCGGATGGGCCGGTCACGCACCCGGACGGGTCGGTCGCGTACGCGGATGGGGTGACCGGGTGCGCGGGTGGGCAGGTCGCGGTCAGGTGCCGGACGCGGCGCTCGCCGGGGGGATCGCCCTGCTGCTGGTGGCGGGCACGCTCGCCGGACCCGCGCAGGGCGCTCCGCACGGGCCGGCCGAGTACGCGCTGCTGCTCGCCGGCACCCTGCCGCTCGCCGCCCGGCGCCGCTTCCCGGCCGTGATAGCGCTGGTCACTGCGGTGTGCATGATGGCCTACTCCGTGCGGGCGGCCGTCGGGCCTCCGACGGCCTTCCCGGTGCTGGTGGCCGTCTACACCACGGTCCTGACCGGCCACCGCGCCGCCGCGGTGGCCGCGGGCGCCGTGTTCCTGGGCGGCAACCTGGTGGTCGGCCTGTCATCCGAAGCGGGGGCCGAGGCCGGGTCCGGGGGATTCTCGCAGCAGTCCACCGGACTGCTGATCGGCTGGTTCGTCGCCGCGGGCGTCATGGGCGTGGTCTCCCGCCACCGCGGGGACGACCTGAGACGGGCGGAGGAACGTGCCGCCGAGGCGGAGCGCACCCGCGAGGAGACGGCCCGCCGCCGCGCGGACGAGGAACGGCTGCGGATCGCCAGGGAGCTGCACGACTCGCTCACCCACAGCATTTCCGTGATCAAGGTGCAGGCCGGGGTCGCGGTCCACCTCGCCCGCAAGCGGGGTGAGGAGGTGCCCGTTCCGCTGCTCGCCATCCAGGAGGCCAGCGGGGAGGCCATGAGAGAGCTGCGCGCCACCCTGGAGGTGCTGCGCGACGACGAGCCGCCCGGCAGCGGGCTCGACCGCCTCGCCGAACTGGTCGAGCGGTCGCGGGCGACGGGCCTGCCCGCGACCGTGATCGTGGACGGGGAGCGGCGGGCGCTCTCCGCGGACGTCGACCGCACCGCGTACCGGATCGTCCAGGAGGCGCTCACCAACGCGGCCAGGCACGCCGGTCCCGCGGTGGCGTCGGTGCGCATCACCTACGGCCCGGAGGCGCTGACCGTGCAGATCGACGACGACGGGAGCGCGGCGCCCGGTGCCGCCCCGGTGCCCGGGGTCGGGTTGAGCGGCATGCGCGAGAGGGTCACCGCGCTCGGCGGGCGGCTGCGCGCCGGTCCCCGTACCGAGGGCGGTTTCAGCGTCCGCGCCGAACTTCCCGTGGACGGTCCCGCGTGACGCGCGCCGGGCTCCTACCGGAGGGTGCCCCGTGATCCGCCTGCTGCTCGTCGACGACCAGGCGCTCATCCGCGCGGGGTTTCGCGCCCTGCTCGACGCCGAGGACGACATCGAGGTGGTCGCCGAGGCGGCCGACGGGCTGCGGGGCGTCGAGCTGGCCGCCCGCCACGTCCCCGACGTCGTGCTCCTCGACATCCAGATGCCCGTGCTCGACGGCATCGAGGCGACCCGGCGGATCGCCGCCGACCCGGCCCTGGCCGGCGTGCGCGTCGTGATCCTGACCAACTACGGGCTCGACGCGTACGTCTTCGACGCCCTGCGCGCGGGGGCGGCCGGATTCCTCGTCAAGGACACCGAACCCGAGGACCTGCTCCACGGCGTGCGCGTGGCCGCGCGGGGGGACGCCCTGCTGTCGCCCGGCATCACCCGCAAGCTGATCGCCCAGTACGTGTCCCGGCCGGCCGGCGCGGGCGCGGAAGGCGCGCTGGAGGTCCTCACCAGGCGCGAGCGGGAGGTCGTGGCGCTGGTCGGCCGGGGGCTCAGCAACGACGAGATCGCCGCGGACATGGTGATCAGCCCGTTCACCGCCAAGACCCACGTCAGCCGCGCCATGATCAAAACCGGGGCCCGCGACCGCGCCCAGCTCGTCGTCCTCGCCTACGAGTCGGGCCTGATCGTGCCCCGCTCCGCGGGCACCCCGTGACCGGGGGTGATCCCGGGCCGGTGGGTAGCCGGGCAGCGTCCGCTCCACGGGCACACCGTGACCTCGGGGTGACCCGCTCGCGCCGGTTTCGCGGCAGGAAAGGCGGTTCACCGAGGACGGCTCGTGACAGGGAACCCCGTTCGCGGCCGGGTGAGGGCGTCGCGCCCGCTCGCCGGACGCACCCGGGTGGCGCGGGTGCTCACCGGGTGAAGTCGGCGGCCCGTCCCGCGACGAACTCCTCCACCGTCGTCGCGGGCCTTCCCGTGACCGCCTCGACGTCCCCGGTCGCCCGGTCGTAGCGGTTCAGGCGGTGCAGGCGCGCCATGGTGATGATGTGCTCCTCGGTGTGCGCGGGGAGCCCCGCGGGGGCGAGAACCTCGTCGACCCAGGTGTCGAGCGGGACGTCCACGTAGGTGACCTTCCTTCCCAGCGCCCGGGAGTACTCCTCGGCGACACCGGTCATCTCCTGGGACCGGGGTCCGGTCAGCTCGTACACGTTCCCGATGTGCGGTCGCGGATCCTCCAGGATCGTGGCGACCACGGCCGCGACATCGCCGGCCGCGACCGGTGACGTGCGGCCGGTGCCGAAGGGCAGCCGGATGGTCCCGCTGCCGGCGATGGAGCGCGCGGCCAGCGTCGTGAACATCGGGTTCTCCAGGAAGGCGGTGGGCCGGACGTGCACGACCGGAAGCCCGGACCAGTCGAGCACCTGCTCCGACAGCCAGTGCAGCCGCTGCTGGTGGGACTCCTCGGTGCTCAGCGCGTTCATCTGGGACACGGTCATCTGCGAGATGCCGACCAGGGCCTCCAGGGCGCCCACCGCGCGGGCGACCGTCGCGACGGTCGCGGCGGCCTCCAGGTACGACGGTGACACGCTCATGCTGAAGAACATCCGGGAACAACCCTCGAGGGCGTCCGCCACGTCGGCGGGCCGGGTGAGATCGCCGACCACCACCTGGGCCCCGAGGGCGCGCAGCGCGTCCGTGCGCTCGTCGTCGCGGTGCGCCATCGCCCGTACGGGCAGGCCCCGCCCGCGCAGCAGCCCGACCACGGTACGGCCGACACCCCCGACGGCCCCGCCGGCACCGGTGACGAGAATCGGATCGTCGTCGGCCATCGCCGTGCCCCCTCACTCCGGAACGGCGCGCCAGGCGCCCCGGCAGTGGATCACGGTGTGCCCGGCGTCCTGACGTACCGTACCTGAGACGTTACTCCGGGCCACGGGATCGTCCGGCCGCCGGGTCGCCCGGCACGCCGGCGAGGAGCCTGCCCGGCTCCCGCGGCTTCCCTCGGGCGGGGGAGGGGGCCACATGACTCACAACATCAAGGGTTACCGCGGTGCCATGCGCTGCCGACGGCGGTCCGTCGGCTCCGGTGGCCGAGGACCCGGAATGGTCGAGCTTTCAGCAGACTCGGCGGAATTGCGGCCCAGGCGGCACATAGTCGTCCCACTCCTCCCGCGTCAGAGTGCGTCCGGCGATGGCGCAGGCCGACCCGGCGAGATCGCCGGGCAGGCCGACGTCCCACAGCCGCACGCTGTCGTCGCTGCCGCCGCTGACCACCATGCTTCCGTCGGGACTGAACGCGACGGCGTTGACCCAGTCCGTATGCCCGATGAGGGGCAGGCCCACCGGCTGGCGCGTGCGCACGTCCCACAGCCGCACGGTCAGGTCGCGGCGGCCCGTGTCGGAACCGCTCCCGCTGACCAGCGTGTTCCCGTCAGGGCTGAAGTCCACCGCCACGACGGGGTTGGTGTGCCCGGTGATGGGCTGGCCCAGCGAACGTCGCGTCCGCACGTCCCAGAGCCGGATCGTCGTGTCGGCGCTGCCGCTGGCCAGCATCCTGCCATCAGGGCTGAACACCACCTGGTAGACCCCATTGGTGTGCCCGGTGAGCGGCGGCCCGAGCTGTGCGCGGGTACGCACGTCCCACAGGCGAACCGTGCCGTCGCTGCTGCCGCTGGCCAGGGTCGTGCCGTCGGGGCTGAACGCCACGCTGTTGACCCAGTCGGTGTGACTGGTGATGGGCGCCCCCAGCTGCCGTCGGGTTTCGACGTCCCACAGCCTGATCGTGTGCTCCCCGTCGCTGCCTCCGGCGCCGCTTCCGCTGGCCAGAATCCTGGCGTCGGGGCTGAAGGCCACGGTGTTGACCCAGTTGGTGTGGCCGACCAGCGGGGGGTCGAGCCGCCGGTGGCTCGCGGCGTCCCAGAATCGGATGGTGTTGTCGCCGCCACCGCTGGCGAGAATCCTCCCGTCGGAGGTGTACGCGACGCTGAGGACCCAGTCGGTGTGCCCGGTAAGGGGGCCGTTCAGACGTCGCCGCGTCACGACGTCCCACAGCAGTACCGACCCGGCGCCGCCCCTTGAGTCGCCGACGGCCGTGGTCAGGGTTCGGCCGTCCGGGCTGAACGCCAGCGCCTCGACCGAGCTGGTGTGGCTGTCGAGGGGCGCGCCGAGTTGACGGTGGGTCTTGAGGTCCCAGAGCCTGATCGTGGTGTCCCGTGCGCCCCATCCGCCGCTTCCCGTGGCCAGGATCGTGCCGTCCGGGCTGTAGGCCAACGATTTCACCGAATCACGGCGGCCCACCAGGGGCCGGCCTATTCGCCGGTGGGTACGCGCGTCCCGCAGCCGGGCGGTCCTGTCGGCGCTGCCGCTGGCCAGGATCCGTCCGTCCGGGCTGAAGGCCAGCGAGGTGATCGTATCCGTGTGGCCCGCGCGGGAGGAGCCGAGTTGTCGGCCGGTCCTGGCATCCCAGATCCGCACGCCGTGGTCGCCGACATTCCTGTAGCCGCCGCCTCCGCTGGCGACGATGCGGCCGTCCCAGCGTCCGCTACATCTACACCGGTGAGCCCGCCGAGACCTTCGAAGATGAGGACATCGCCGAAGGCGACATCGTTGAGGACATCGACGACGAGGGATGCGAAGAAACGAACGTCGCCGAAGAAATCCCTGCCCTGCTGGCTCCCCTCACGGTCGCGGCGAATGAAGAAACGGACTTGGAGACCACTGAGGACGAGGTTTCTTCCCCGGTCACGGTGTGCCCGCTGATCTTGTCCGAAGACGAGTGGGAGGCGTTCGACGCCGAGACCGTCACGGCCTCCCCGGCCCCTGCCAAGGCCACACCAGTCATGGTGAACCCGGACCTGCCCCGTGGGGTCGAAGCGTTGCGCGCCATGCTCGACGGCACGGCCGCCACGCCGAAGCCCGTTGAGGTCCCTGCGACCGTAGAGCCTGCCCCGGCTATGCCGGTGGGCGTTGACGCCCTGCGTGCCCTGCTGAGCCAGGCAACCTCGAACACCACCAGCGTGGCCAAGGTCACCCCTCCTGTGGCTCCAGTCTCTGCGGTGCCTCTGGTCCTCTTCCAGGCCCCGACCTCCGAAGGCGTGGCAGCCTAATTCCGCCAGTGCCAGAAGCCCCCGGCGTACGCCGGGGGCTTCTGGCATTTACTACGTTTCATCCCACTTCATGGGATAGGCTCCTGCCCAGCTCACGCGATAGGGACGCCGGTGACTAGCCATAGCCGGGGCTCACGTCCTTCACGGCTGTTTTAGATGCTTTTCCTCTATTCGCGTGAGGTACGTCAGTGTTGCTCTTGCTCGCTCGTTTGCATCGCGTTGTGATTGTCGCCCTCGGCATGATCCCCCTGCTGATGATCATTCTTTCCGTAGCGATCGTGTGTCCTGTATTGGCCTGCACGGCTGACGGACGAACCTTCATCCTCGCTTTGGCCGAGAAGGTCATCAAAGCCCTCAAGATCGCCGTAGGAGGGGCTGAACAATAGCTCTTGGCAGACTCAGCTGATTGGAGAACCATCCTGAGAAGGATGGCGCTACCGGGGAGTTTCACCTAGCGGTGATCGCTAGGTGTGCGCTGGTCGAAGGTCGTGAACCTGAACGATCAACTGTGTGGCCAGCGCGTGAGTAAGTAGCGTGTCTTCGCTCAGGCTGATCTCAACGTTGTGCTCACCCGTGGGGATCGCTCTCCCGCCGGGGCCGGGGGTGAACATGTCGGCCAGGACGGCGGCGGGTATGGCGCGGGCGACGGTGCAGACGGCCGAGGAGATGTGCAACTGGGGACAGGTCGCCAGTGCCTCGGGGATGCATGCCCGGCAGGTGGGGGGAGCGCTGGTGAGGCCGCCGGTAGGTTCGTGGGGAAGCTCGCGGAACGCGGTATCGGTCATGATCCAGGGGATGCGGCCCGACTCGGGGTCGGTGGCCGGCTCGCCACAGACCTGGCACAGCAGCTTCTCCATGCAACGCCATTGCCGCAGCGTGTTGAGCATCCGCCACTGGGGTGCCCCTCGCCGGTTGTTCAGAACCCGGACGCGCAATGCTCCATGGGCCATGTCGCCCCGGCGCGGGTCTTCGTAGGCGAGTCGTAGCCCGCCGAGGGGGCGCCGGGTGAACCGAAGGTGTTGGGGCGCGGCCTCGTCGGCATGGGCGATGACGTAGGGAACGCGAAGCTGTGTCCGCGCGGCGCTGGTCACCGCATCCTCCCGCCCGGTACGAGCGACCACGCCACCCGCGCGGCCAGGCATCCCAACTGAAGATCTCGGAACGTCGCTGCGGTCACGTCGGCCGGGGCGCTGGCGGGGCTGCCTGTGCGGCGTGACTCAAGGGTGCCGTCCGGGTTCTCCGTCACGTCGAACTCCGGTATCTCCCGCTTCACACCGTCTCCTTCGGGAGCGCCGCGAGGATCAGGTCCACCATCGCGTCAGGTGCGTCTGGGCTCACCGACTGGCACCCGACCTCGATCGTGGGGAGCGAGACCATGAAGCGGCCAACGCGTTCGCCCAAGGTCACCGTCGCGACCTCCCAGCCATCACGGCTGTGCGCGACCAGTTCGAAACGGTCGCTTCGCGGGAACGGGTCAGGGCGGTCACCGTAGAGGCGGAGCCCCACACGGTGAATGATCGATGTACGGACCCCTTGCGCGTTCACCAGCTGGGCGAGACGGCGCAACGTCTCGGGAGGTTCTTACCCATCGGATTTCGCTGTTTCGTCGCTCGCGTGCCCCTCCAAATGGGGCTCTGTTGCTCTCCGTCTGGTCGCCATGTCTCAGACGGTAGGGGGCGGTATTTCTGGCATCCAAGGACTTTGCCGCACTTTGCCAGCTCTACGTGAGGCTGGCTTTCGCCGCTTTGATCAGCTCCTGCGCAGGCTTGCCGTAGATCGCTGAGGCTGCGAATCCCTCAAAGGCGCGCTCATACAAAGTGATCTCTTGAGGCTGGCTGAGGGCCAAGCTGGCAGCGAGCGTCTCGATCTGTACGACCCGCCTGTCCAGAATCCAGAACCCCGTCAAGGGCAGGCAGTGATGGGGGGCCGTGGTGGGAATGATCCCCAATCGAAGATTCGGCAGAGCCGCATCGGTAAGCAACTGGTCCAGTTGGCCCCGCATCACGTCAGGCGAGACCACACCGGCCGTCAGGGCCACCTCGCAGATCACCGCATGGAACAGATGATCGCTGCGATACAGGATGTGGCGGCGCTCCATCCGTGCTCGTACACCTTGCTCGATGTCATTCGGCACCCGAAGGAAGTCCACCACGCTGGTCATCACGGAGGCCGCGTACTCCGGTGTCTGAAGCAAGCCGGGAACGTAGAAGGTCTCGAACATACGAAACAGGCGGGTTTCCGCCTCCATGGTGACCCGTTCACGTTGGCGCTTCCGGGTACCTGCTCCCAACTGACGTCGCCACTCGACGTACATGCTCTCGATGTTCCGCACCGTGGCGAGCAAGTCAGGCAACTGATCCTCTGCGCCGCAGCAACGGCACCACACCTGAAGGTCTTCTTCAGAGGGGCCACGTTTGCCGTACTCGATGCGAGAGACCTTGGAAGAGTGCCATCCGGCCATTGCCGCCAACGCCAAACCCGTCAAGCCAGCATCCTTACGGATGTCTCGGAGGCGGATTCCTAGAGCCTCTTGGGCCTGACGGGCGGGCGTGGACACTGGGGCGGCGGATCTAGGCGGCGTACCGCGCGTAGGGAACCGCGCGGGACCAGACCTGGTCACGCACTACGCGGCACTGCTTGAGCAGAACAGGATCACTGACGAGGGCGAACCCCGCCGATGTCCCGTCATGCATGAACAAGCTCAGGACGAGGGCGTCATCGTCGAACAGCCAGTAGTCCTCGTTGGGAAACTGGATGTCTTCCGCAGCCTGCCGAGGCAGGTAACGGATGTCTTCCCCGGCTTCGAGGTTCTGGGGATCTATGGACATCTCCCAGCGGATGTAATCGGTAAGAGGCTCGGTCACGACCCGAGCGCGCTGAATGGTCGTTCCCCGCCCGATCACGTCTCGGGCGAAGTTCAGCCACGATGTGTGCCACTCGAAGTCATCGGGTTGCCTCTGGAGCCACTTGCGGAACGGGCCGTCTTCGTCGGCCACGCCGTAGGCGTCCCTGAGTTCCAGATGGAAGGCGCGGCCATGTCCAGGAAACAGCTCTCGGAACTGCTCACGCGCTAGACGTTGGGTCTCCATCGGACTCCTGGGCCTTCGGCAGGTGCGACATCAGGGCCTTGGGAACGAGGATCACCGTCTCGTGAGAGGGGATGTCGAGCTGATCCAGAACTTCCCGGTCAGAGACTATCCATCCCTGGATCAGGTACTTGTCTTCGTCCGTGTCGTACAGGGTGGGCGACTGGTCGCCGGTCGTGGTCTTGCCGAGGAACGTTATCTTCATGCTCTGACCTTCCGCTGGGACTTTGCCGGACTTTGCTCGCTTACCGTGTGATCGTCGCCCGATGCGGGAGGTGCGTCAAGCGCTTTCGGGTACAAGCAAAGATCCTGCGTTCAGCAGGGCAGGAGTCTGTTGATGCCGATCGTGGGTCAGCACAACGTCAGCACCGAGACGGGAAACAACGCCGATCAACGGCAACCAACCAGAGAAAGCAGAAGGCCGCCAAGGCCCCTGAGCTGGGACTTTGGCGACCGTTTGACCTGGTCAGCCCATAGATGCTATGGGCGGTGGTGGACGATACAGGGATTGAACCTGTGACCTCTTCCGTGTCAGGGAAGCGCTCTCCCGCTGAGCTAATCGTCCTCGCTGAAAACCAGAGGTGGAGACGGGATTTGAACCCGTGTAGACGGCTTTGCAGGCCGTTGCCTCGCCTCTCGGCCACTCCACCGGAGTGAGAGCCCGAAGACCCTTCGAGCGGAAGACGGGATTCGAACCCGCGACCCTCACCTTGGCAAGGTGATGCTCTACCACTGAGCCACTTCCGCGTGCGTCCGGAACCGGCCCGGACTCACTGTGAGAACTCTAGCGAATACCCGGCGACTCCCCAAACCGAATACGACCGGTATCTTGAGATGTAAGGAGCCAGCAATGGGTTCACCAGTTACCACAGCTCAACCTACGCGAGAGAGTTGACAGCATGCGCGACAACGAGGTCGTGAACATCGGGCCGGAGCCGCTGAGCTTCGAAGAGGTCGTCAGGGTCGCCAGGCACGGCGCCCCCGTGCGCCTCGACGACGACGCCGTGGCCGCCATGGCGGCGGCCCGCACCCGCGTGGACGAGCTGGCCGAGAGCCCCACCCCCGCCTACGGCGTCTCGACCGGGTTCGGCGCCCTGGCCACCCGGCACATCGACCCCTCGCTCCGCGCCCAGCTGCAGCGGTCCCTCGTACGGTCGCACGCCGCCGGGTCGGGCCCCGAGGTCGAGATCGAGGTGACCCGGGCGATGATGTTGCTGCGCCTGCACACCCTGGCCACCGGCCACACCGGCGTGCGCCCGAAGACGGCCAAGGTGCTGGAGAGCCTGCTCAACGCGCGGATCACCCCCGTCGTGCACGAGTACGGAAGCCTCGGCTGCTCCGGCGACCTCGCGCCGCTCTCCCACGTGGCCCTCACGATCATGGGCGAGGGCGTCGTCCGCGACGCCGCGGGGGAGCGGGCCGACGCCGCGGAGGCACTCAAGCAGGCGGGCATCGAGCCCGTGGAGCTGGTGGCCAAGGAGGGGCTCGCGCTCATCAACGGCACCGACGGCATGCTCGGCATGCTCATCCTGGCCATGGACGATCTCGCCCGCCTGTTCAGGACCGCCGACGTGAGCGCCGCCATGAGCGTGGAGGCGCTCCTCGGCACCGACCGCGTCTTCGCCGCCGACCTGCAGGCCCTGCGCCCGCATCCCGGGCAGGCGGCCAGCGCCGCCAACCTCAGGGCCCTGCTCGGCGGCTCGCAGATCATGGAGTCCCACCGGGACGGCACCTGCACGCGCGTCCAGGACGCGTACTCCCTCAGGTGCGCCCCGCAGGTCGCCGGGGCCGCCCGCGACACCCTGGCGCACGCAGCCCTGGTCGCCGGGCGGGAGCTCGCCTCCGCGATCGACAACCCGGTGGTCCTGGCCGACGGCCGGGTGGAGTCCAACGGAAACTTCCACGGAGCCCCCGTCGGCTACGTGCTCGACTTCCTGGCCATCGCGGTCGCCGACATGGCGAGCATCTCCGAGCGCCGCACCGACCGCATGCTGGACGTGGCCCGCAGCCACGGCCTGCCCGCCTTCCTCGCGGACGACCCCGGCGTCGACTCCGGCCACATGATCGCCCAGTACACCCAGGCGGCGGTGGTCTCCGAGCTCAAGCGCCTGGCCGTGCCCGCGAGCGTCGACTCCATCCCGAGCTCCGCCATGCAGGAGGACCACGTCTCCATGGGCTGGTCGGCCGCGCGCAAGCTGCGCCGCTCGGTGGACGGCCTCACCCGGGTGCTCGCGGTGGAGGTCCTCACCGCCGCGCGGGCCCTGGACCTGCGCGCCCCGCTGCGCCCCGCCCCGGCGACCGGGGCCGTGGTGGACGTCCTGCGCCAGTCCGTCCCCGGTCCCGGCCCCGACCGCTTCCTCGCGCCGGAGATCGAGGCGGTGGTCCAGCTCGTCGAGGCCAACGCGGTCGTCGCCGCCGCCGAGACGATCACCGGCCCCCTGTCGTAGAGCCCCGGCGCGCCGGTGGGACCGGTGGAGGCGGCCGCCTTCACCGGTTCGCGGGAAGGGCGGCGATCACCTCCACCTCGATGAGCAGCCCCGGCCGGAACAGCCGCGAGACCTCCACGGTCGTGCTGGCCGGGGGTTCGCCGGTGATGAAACGCTTGCGCACGGCCCCGTACTCTCGCAGCAGCGACATGTCGGTGACATGGCTCCGGATGTGGGTCACGTCGTCGAACGCGCAGCCCTGGTCGGCGAGGATGCGTGCCAGCAGGTCCATCACATACTCGGACTGGCGCGTCATGTCCCCCTCGCCGACCACCTTCCCCTCCTCGTCCAGCGCCACCTGCCCCGAGACGAACAGCAGGCCCGCGGCTTTGGTGGCGTGGGAGTAGAACCCGTTGGTGGCGGGAACCGCGGCCGGGTTCAGCCTCTCCACGCCGGTACGGCTTTCCGGGCCGGCCGGGGCTTCCGAGCCCACCGAGCCCACCGAGCCCACCGAGCCCACCGAGCCCACCGAGCCCACCTGGCCCGTCAGGCCCGCCTCGCCCGTCCGGTCCGCCCCTGCGGGACCGGTCGCGGCGACGTGCGTGAAGATCGCTGAGAGGTCCGCCCCGCCGAGCCCGGCCGCCACCGCGCCCGCCAGTCTCGTCCCGGCCGCGGCGGCGAGCGTCTGGGTTCCGTGCGCGGCCAGTGCCACGTCCTTGGCCGCCAGGCCGAGGGCGTAGCGCGTCTCGTACGGGCCGGTCTCGACGACCGGGCGGACTCGTTCGACCAGCCCCCCAAGCGGCGTGCCGCCGAGCACGTCCAGCAGGGTCGCGGTGTCCACCCCGGTCGCCGCCGCGTACGCGAGGGTCTCGGCGAGCAGCACCTGGGCGGGCACCAGCGCGCTCATGACGGCCAGCTTCATCGCCGCGCCCGCGCCGGGGCCGCCGACCTCGACCACCAGGCCGAACACCTCCAGCATCCTCCGGCAGCGGGCCAGATCCTCGGGCAGGCCCCCGGCCAGCACCGTCAGGGTGCCGTCCTCGGCCGGCCGCACGCTGCCCAGGACCGGCGCGTCGACCAGTCCCACCCCCGGGGGAAGCAGGTCGCGCAGCCCGGCCACCGCCTCGGGCCCGATCGTCGACATCTCCGCGACCACCGTCCCGGCCCGCAGCCCCGGCGCCGCGTCCGCGAGCACCCGCCTGACCGCCACGGGGTCACTGAGCATCGTGACGACCAGTTCCGCGCCCGCCACGGCCTCGGCGGGCGACGCCGCCGTGGCGGCCCCCTCGATCGTGCGGGGGGTGCGGTTCCACGTCGTCACCGTGTGTCCGGCCCCCACCAGCCGCCGGGCCATCGGGGCGCCCATGTGTCCCAGGCCAAGAAAAGAAATCATGCGCTTCACGCTACGGAACCTGGTAGGCATTCCACCAGCGACTAGATTGCATGTAAGGCATGCGAAGGGGGAATGTGTTCGACGTCGAAGGGCTGCGCCTGCTGGACACCGTGGCCCGCACCGGGTCGTTCACCGCGGCGGCCGGCAGGCTCAACTACACCCAGTCGGCCGTGTCGCGCCGCATCGCCGCGCTCGAACAGCGGGCGGGCGGCCCGCTGTTCGAGCGGCTGCCGCGCGGGGTGCGGCTGACGCCCGCAGGCGAGGCGCTGCACCACCACGCCCAGGTCGTCCTGAACCGGCTGACCAGGGCGGAGGAGGAGCTGGCCGGGATCCACGGCGGTTACCGGGGGCGGCTGCGGGTGGGGGCGTTCGCCACCGCCAACGTCGCGCTCGTGCCGGGCGCCCTGCGCGCGTTCCGCGAGGACTTCCCCGAGGTCGAGCTCGTCCCGATCGAGGGCCCCAGCGGGAGCCTGCTGCGCCGCATGCGCGAGGGCGGCCTGGACGTCGCGGTGGTCAGCGACTACCCGTCCGAGCTGCCCCGCGAGGGGGAGGTGGAGATGGTCGAGCTGGCCGACGACGAGCTGCTCGTCGCGCTGCCCCGCGGCCACCGGCTGGCGGCGGAGGAGATCGTCGACCTGCGCGAGCTGCGGGAGGAGACCTGGATCGAGGCGCCCCCGCCCGGCCGGGCCACCGCGCTCGCCGCGGCCTGCGCCCGCGCCGGGTTCGCGCCCCGCGCCACGGTCAGGATCGCCGAGTGGACGGGCAAGTTCGGGTTCGTCGCGGCCGGGCTCGGCATCACGCTGGTGCCCGCCATGGCCGCGTACGCCGTACCGTCCGATCTGGTGCTCCGCTCCCTCGGCGATCTCGCCCCGCGCAGGACCGTCTACGCCGCCCTGCCGCCCGCCCCCCTGGCCGCCGCCCGCACCCTGGTGCGGCTGCTGGCCGGAAGGGCGGGACAATAGGGCAGTGCATGACTCTTTTGCGCATGTCACCGGATATCTGGCCACCGGTCTTCGGGACCTCACCACCGACCTCGCCGCGCTGGACGGTGAGGGGTGGTGGGCCGTCGTGATCGACTACGAGGGCAAGGTGACGTGCGCCAGGTTCGGCGACGTCCGCCGGGCCCCGCTGCCCACGCCGCGCGGCCCCTGGCGCGGGCCGCACCCGTCGTCGTGGCGCAGCTCCCTCGACCGGGCGGCGTACGAGGACGGCGTGCGGCGCATCCGCGCCTACATCGAGCGGGGCGAGGTCTACCAGGCCAACCTGTGCCGGGTGCTGACCGCGCCGCTGCCCGCGAGGGAGAGGCCGGATCCGCTGGCCCTGGCCGTACGGCTGGCGGAGGGCAACCCCGCCCGCTACGCCGCCGCGGTGAGCCTGCCGGGGCTGAGCGTCGTGTCGGCCTCCCCGGAGCTCTTCCTGTCCAGGGACGGCGACGTGGTCGAGTCCGGGCCGATCAAGGGCACCGGGGTCACCGTGGACGACCTGCTGGAGAAGGACTACGCGGAGAACGTGATGATCGTCGACCTCGTCCGCAACGACCTGGGCAGGGTCGCCGCGGTGGGCTCGGTGAGCGTGCCCGCCCTGTGCGAGGTGGAGGAGTACCCCGGCCTGGTCCATCTGGTCTCCACGGTCCGGGCGCGGCTCGCGCCGGAGTACGGGTGGCCGGAGCTGTTCTCCGCGACCTTCCCGCCGGGGTCGGTGACCGGGGCCCCGAAATCCTCGGCCCTGAGGATCATCGATGAGCTCGAACCCGAGCCGCGCGGGCCCTACTGTGGGACCGTGGGCTGGGTCGACGCCGACCGGCGACGGGCGTCGCTGGCCGTGGGGATCCGCACGTTCTGGATGTCGTCCGACGAGATCCGCTTCGGTACGGGCGCGGGCATAACCTGGGGTAGCGACCCGCGACGCGAGTGGGACGAGACCGAGCTGAAGGCCTCCCGGCTCATCGCGCTGGCATCAACATCAGGTTCAGAAGGAGTCGTATGAACGTACCTATATGGCTTAACGGAGCACTCATCTCTCCGGATCAGGCCACCGTCTCGGTGTTCGATCACGGCCTGATGGTCGGCGACGGGGTGTTCGAGACCATCAAGTGCGTGAACGGCACCACGTTCGCGCTCACCCGCCACCTCGATCGGCTCACGCTCTCGGCGCGGCGGATGGACCTGCCGGACCCCGACGTGGACGCGATCGCCGACGGGATCCGCGCCTGCCTGGCCGAGGCCCCGCCGTGGAAGCTCGGCCGCGTCCGCGTCACCTACACCAGCGGCCCGGGGCCGCTCGGCTCCGACCGGGGCGACAAGGGCTGCACGAGCGTGGTGATCGTCGACGAGCAGAAGCCGTTCCCGGCCACCGCCGACGTCACCGTCGTGCCCTGGCCGCGCAACGAGCGCGGCGCGCTCGCCGGGGTGAAGAGCACCTCCTACGGCGACAACGCCAAGGCGCTGTTCTACGCCAAGGCCAGGGGCGGCGGCGAGGCGATCTTCGAGAACCTCGCGGGCAACCTGTGCGAGGGCACCGGCAGCAACATCTTCGTGGTGCGCGAGGGGCGGCTGCTCACCCCCACGCTCGCCTCGGGCTGCCTGGCCGGGGTCACCCGCGCGCTCGCCCTGGAGTGGTGCGGGGGAGTCGAGGAGGACGTCCCGCTCTCGGCCCTGTACGAGGCCGAGGAGGCGTTCCTGACCTCGACCACCCGTGACATCCAGCCGATCCGCGCGATCGACCGGACCGTGCTGCCCGCCGCGCCCGGCCCGATCACGGCCAAGGCCATGCAGGTCTTCGCCGAGCGCTCCGCCGCCGACCTCGACCCCTGAGCCCCGGTTTCCGGGCTCTCCGGTCCCGGCTCCGGCGGTGCACCCCGCCGGAGCCGGAGCCGGTCGTCCGGCGGGCTAGTAGGACACCTGGGTCTGCGCGTTCAGCTCCTTGAGCCTGACCTTGGAGGCCGGATCGGTCAGCGGGTCGTCGATGCGGAGCACGTCCAGGCCCTTGGTGATGTCACTCGAGTAGATGTGGCCGTTGTAGTAGTACGCCGACCAGGAGCCGCCGACCCCCGGCACCGGGCCGCGCTCGAAGAAGCCGATCTCCCGGGGCTCGGTCGCGTCGGTGAAGTCCCAGACGGAGATCCCGCCCTGGTACCACGACTGGACCATGATGTCCTTGCCCGGCACCGGCAGCAGCGACCCGTTGTGCGCGACGCAGTTCTCGTCGGACGCCTGCTCCCTGGGGATCTTGAAGTAGCCGCGGAGCTTGAGCCTGCGGTCCTTGCCGAGGTCGTACACCGCGTTGGCGCCGCTGGTCTTCGGGGTGTTGGAGTCGCAGGTCGCGCTGACGCCGCCGCCCAGCTCGTCCCCGAAGACGACCTTGGTGGCGTCGTTGTTGAACGTCGCCGAGTGCCAGATGGCGAAGTTCTTCTTGTCGCTCACGTGCTGGAGCACCTTGGGGTTGACCCGGTCGGCGATGTCCAGCAGGATCCCGTCGCCGAAGCAGGCGGCGGCGGCGAGGTTCTTCTCCGGGTAGACCGTGAGGTCGTGGCAGCCGCCGATGCCCCCCTCGGCGGGCTTGTCGGAGAGCACCGGCTTGGAGATCACCTTGGCGCTCTTCGGGTCCTTGACGGGCACCTCGACCACGGAGATCTTGTTGTGCGGCGGCGCGCAGGTCACCGTGCCGGGCTCGGGGCCGGGGGAGGAGATGTAGAGGTAGACCTTGTCCGGTGTCTTGCCGGGGACGAGGGTGTGGGTGTGCGAGCCGCAGTCGGTCTGGACCGCCGCGACGAACGTGGGATTGGCCTTGTCCGAGATGTCGAAGATCCGGATGCCCTCCCAGCCGTCCGCCTCCGGCTCGCCGCGCTGGGCGTCGCACTCCGGGCCCTCCCGGGCGGAGTCGATCGACAGGAACAGCAGGTCACCGCTCACCGAGACGTCGTTCTGCTCGCCGGGGCAGAGCACCCGGCTGGCCACCGAGGGGCTCGCCGGGGTGGAGATGTCGAAGACGGTGAAGCCGTCGAAGTTGCCGACGAACGCGTAGTCGCCCTGGAAGGCCAGGTCGGTTCCCCACGACTGGGGCCCGTTGAGCGGGGCGCCGGGAGGCACGTTGGCCAGGTGCGTGATGTTGTCGCTGTGGGTGCCGTCCCCAGAGATCCCGGGAGCGGGGGTCTCCGTCGTCTGCCCGGAGGCGCCAGGGCTCTCCTCCGGGGTGGCCGGCGCCGCCGAGGTGGGCGCGGCGGCCACGGACGGTGGCGAGGCCGAGGGGGCCGGGTCCGCCCCACACCCGGCCACGAGAAGTAGCGCGGCCAGGACGAATGCCACGATCGGTCGCACGGTGCCCCCATTACGTCGGTCCACTTGCCCCATTATTGAAGCTATGCGGAGGATGCGTGTGCCGAGTCAGGTTATCGCGATGATCATCGTGGCATCGGTTCTCGGGGGATGCGCGGACACCGGACCGGAGCGACCGGCCCCGCTCGTCGCCGGGTCGGGCGCGCCCGTGATCATCCCGGGCGGCCCGGGGGAACCCGGCCGCACGGCGCGGCCGGGCGAGAACCTGGGGGAGACCGAGGCGCGCGTCACCGCGGCCGACGTGCGGTTCGCCGAGGGGATGATCCCGCACCACCGGCAGGCGCTGGAGATGGCGGCGCTGGTGCCGTCCCGGTCGTCCTCGCCGGTCCTGCGGAGGCTCGCCGGCCGGATCACCGCCGCGCAGCGGCCGGAGATCGCGGCGATGACCTCGTGGCTGAGGGCGGCCGGACGGACTCCGGGCGAGCACGACGGGAGCGGCGGCCACGGCGGCCACACTCTCCCGCTGGAGGAGATGAACCGGCTCAGGGCGGCCAGGGGGGCGGCCTTCGACACCCTTTTCCTGACCCTCATGATCACTCACCACGAGGCGGCGGTCACGATGGCGGGGCTCCAGCTGCGCGAGGGCTCCGACCGGGCCATGCTGGCCACCGCCAAGGACGTCGTCTCGGGTCAGGGCATCGAGATCGCCCGGATGCGGGACCTGCTCAGGCCCGGGGCGTAGTCCCGAAGCCCCGCGGGGAGTCCGTCACGAGCTCCAGAGCATGTTGCTGAGCTCGGCGTCCAGATCCATGAAGTCGGTCTCGCGACCGGCGGGGACCAGCTCGTACGTCCGGTGCAGGAACTCCGTGAGCGGCGCCAGCGGCACCTCGAACAGGGCCTGCCCGAACGGTGAGGTGAGGCTTATGTGCAGGGTGCGCTCGCCGTCGGCGCGCGCCGGCCACACCTGGACGTCCCCGTCGCCGACCCGCCGCACGATGCCGACCGTCAGCAGCTCGCGAGCGAAGATCCACTCGACCGGCTCGTCATTCCCCACGTGGAAGGCCATCCTGATCGCGTACGGGTCACCGGCCGTATAGCTGAGCCCGGCGAGCAGGGGGACGGTGGTACGGTCGGGGACCACAAGCCGAAGGCCTAGCTCGGCAGAGACGGTGGCGCTGTTCATCGTCAGCCAAACCTTTTTCGTCGTCGGTCCCCTCTGCGGGGCTTTCGCTGCTCTTACTGCTCTGAGCTCTTGCCGCTCTGAACGGCTTCGTCCCTCGCGAGCTATCACGCGGAACAAAGAAACCTGTAGGAAAGATTCCGCCTCCACGCCCTTCTGTAACACACATCACAGCGCGACATTTGGGCATCTACCTGGCTAAACATCACCAACAGGGCCGTATTTGCAAGGGTTTTGCGTCTCGTTTTGGTCACCGTCGACTCCCTGGCGGGGCGTCTCGGGTGATTCGGGTCGAGCGCGGGTCGTTCGGTGCTTCTACGGATCAGGACGATGCTATGACACCGTAGCCCCCCGCCGGATGCATCCTCAGACCTTTGCCTCCCCGCCGTGTCGTCTTTCAAGATCATTATGTGTCGCCCACCGCTTCGCGAGCACTCCCGGATTGCTGTATGGTTTTCCACGTCGGCACCGTGAGGGGCCGCACAGGGCGGGCGATTAGCTCAGCGGGAGAGCGCTTCGTTCACACCGAAGAGGTCACTGGTTCGATCCCAGTATCGCCCACACTAGCAAGTCGCAGGTCAGAGCCTCCTGGTTGACGTCAGCCGGGGGGCTTTTTCCATGCCGGGACACCTCCCGCGTGGCCGAGGACGCCGGCACGGGCGCCGTCTCGTTCCCCAAGTGAGGCGCACGAGGCGCCCGAAGGCGCCGGCGGGGCGCCCTGGTGCCCGCAGGGCGCTGAACGGCGCCGGCCCTCCCCTCACTCTCCTGGCGGATGTCCGGGACGCTACGGCGTTCTCAGGGCTGTCTTCTGGCGGCAGGTGATCTCACCCGTCCCGGACGAGGGTTCCGGGCCTCCTCCGGGAGGTCGCGGACCTCCGGAGCCCTCGCTCGCGCCCGGCCGCCGTCGGCGGCCGGGCACCGCCCTCTCCTGAGACCGAGGAAAGACTCCGGAGTCCCGGAGTCTCGGCTGGCCGATCGACCGACCGGCCGGGCGCGGCGGGGGAGGCGCGCCGGGCGAAGCTCTGACTGTCGGTGGCCGGTGGCATCCTGGGGGCGTGAGAGCCCACACGGTAAGCCCCCTGTTCGTCGGCCGCGCCGACGAACTCGCCGTTCTGGAGGACGCGCTCGCCAGGGCGCGCTCCGGATCGGCCTCGACCGTGTTCCTGGGAGGCGAGGCCGGGGTCGGCAAGACCCGCCTCGTCCGCGAGTTCGCCGAGCGCTCCGACGACGCCCTGGTGCTCATCGGCGGGTGCCTGGAGCTGGGCACCGACGGCCTCCCCTTCGCCCCCTTCACCGCGGTGCTGCGCAGGCTCGCGCGCGACCTGGGCCACGACGGCGTCGCCGCGCTGCTGCCCGGCGGGACGACGCGGGGGCTCGCCCGGCTGCTGCCGGAGTTCGGCGAGCCGGAGAGGGAGGGCGCCGAGGCGCGTGCCAGGCTCTTCGAGCAGGTCCTGGGCCTGCTGGAGCGGCTCGCCGAGACCCGGCCGACGGTCCTGGTCATCGAGGACGCCCACTGGGCCGACCGCTCCACCCGTGACCTGCTGTCGTTCCTCGTCCGCTACCAGCGCTCCGACGTGCCCCTGCTGACCCTGGTCACCTACCGGGCCGACGAGCTCCATCGCACACACCCCCTGCGCCCGCTGCTGACCGAGCTGAGCCGGGTCGACTGGGTCGCCCGCCTCGACCTGCGCAGGCTGAACCGCAGGGAGGTGGACCAGCAGGCCGCGAGCATCCTCGACGGCGGGCCGGTCGCCGACATCGACCTGGTCTACGCGCGCAGCGAGGGAAACCCGCTGTTCGTCGAGGCGCTGCTCAGCGGGGGCGAGGGCGAGACGCTGCCCGACTCGCTGCGAGACCTGCTGCTGGCCAGCGTCGAGCGCCTGCCGGAGGAGACCCAGGAGCTGATGCGGCTGGCCGCCGCGGGCGGCGCCAGGATCGAGCACACGATGCTCTCGGCCGTCGCCGGGGCCGACGAGGGCGAGCTGTCCCGCCTGCTGCGCCCGGCGGTGGCGGGCAACGTGCTCGTGGTCGACGGCGAGACGTACGCCTTCAGGCACGCCCTGATCCGCGAGGCCGTCCACGACGACCTGCTGCCCGGCGAGCGCACGCGCCTGCACACCCGTTTCGCCGAGGCCCTGGAGTCCAACCCCGGCATCCTGCCCGCCCCCCGGGGGGCCATCGAGCTCGCCCACCACTGGCACGCCGCGCACAACTCCCTCTGGGCGCTGATCAGCGCGTGGCACGCGGCCGCCGCCGCCAGGAAGGCGGCCGCCTACGACGAGCAGTTGCGGATGCTGACCAGGGTCCTCGAGCTGTGGGAGGCGGTGCCCGACGCCGCGGAGCGGATCGCGGCCGACCACGTCGACGTGCTCCGGCAGGCCGTCACCGTGGCGCACCTGGCGGGGGAGTTCGAGCGGGGCATCTCCCTGGCCAAGGCGGCCCTGCGGGAGATCGACACCGCCACCGACCCGATCCGCGCGGCCCGGCTGCTGCGGCAGCGCGGGCTCGTCCGGTACGACCTCGGCAGGGCCGGGTTCGCCGAAGATCTTCGCACCGCCGTCGAGCTCGTCCCCGCCGACCCGCCGACCTCCCTGCGCGCCCAGGTCCTGGAGAACCTGTCGCGCGTGCTCCACCACCCCGACGAGTGGGCCGAGAAGGAGGCGATGGCCGAGGAGGCCATGCGCATCGCCCAGGAGGTGGGCGACGCCGACGTCGAGGCCCACGCGCTCGTCACGCTCACCTGGGCCAGGTGCCGTTACTCCCACATGGAGGACCAGATCGCCGCGTTCGCGCGGGCGCGGGAGATGGCGGGCCGGGCCAGCACCTACAACGCGCTGATGCGGGCCGTCATCTCCGAGTCCGACGCCCTGGAGGGAGCGGGGTGGCACGAGCGGGCCGCCGAGGTCGCCCGCCGGGGCATCGCCGAGGCCGAGACCTACGGCCTGGCCCGCACGTCCGGGGCCTTCCTGGCGATCAACCTCGCCGAGCCCCTGGTCTCGCTGGGCCGCTGGGACGAGGCGTCGCAGGTGGTCGAGCACGCCCTGGAGGCGGGCCCGCCGTCACCTTACGGCGCGAGCCTTCAGGGGCTGGTCGCCGACATCGCGCTGGCACGCGGTGACCTCGACCGGGCCGCCTCGCTCCTCCAGGCCTCGCGGGCCGTGCTCGCCCGGGGCGTCCACAGGGACCAGACGGTCCTGCCCCACCTGCGCAGGGAGATCGCGCTGCTGGTGGCGCGCGACCGTCACGACGAGGCGTCCGCGCTCGTCGAGCGGACCCTGGACGATCGCGACCTGGGGCTCAGCCCCCGCTACGCGTGGCCGTTCCTGCGCGTCTGCCTGCGGGCGGCCCCGCCCTCGCCGTCCTCGTCCTCCTCGCCGTCCTGGTCCTCCCCGCCGCCGTCGCTGTCCCGGCTGCGCGCGGTGGCGGAGAAGCTCGAGGTGGAAGGGGAGCTCCAGAGGGCGCACAGCCTCACCTTCACGGCCGAGGCCGCCCAGGCGGAAGGGACGCCCGGCCGGGAGGCGTGGGAGGCGGCCGCCGCAGCCTGGGCCGCGCTCCGCCAGCCCTACGCCGAGGCCCGCGCCCTGCTGGGCGCCGCCCGGGCCGCCGTCGCGGCGGGGGAGCGCGACGAGGCCGCCGTGAGCCTGCCCCGGGCGGCGGAGATCGCCGCGCGCGTCGGGGCCGCGCCGCTGGCCGCCGAGATCGGCTCCCTCGCCAGGCGGGCCAGGATCGCGCTCTCTGAGGAGCCCGCCTCCACGGAGCCGGTCTCCGAGGGGGCGGGGTTCGGGCTCACCGCGCGCGAGCACGAGGTGCTGGGCCTGGTGGCGACCGGCCGCAGCAACCGCGAGATCGCGGGAGAGCTGTTCATCTCGGCGAAGACCGTCAGCGTGCACGTCTCCAACATCCTCGCCAAGCTGGGCGCCGCCTCGCGCGGCGAGGCCGCGGCCACGGCACACCGGCTGCGCCTGTTCGAGGGATGAGGGGTCACCACGTTTCAGGGGGCTGTCTTCTAGGCCACATATTTCAGGCTAAATAGTCAAAAGCCGCTCTTTCTCATCGTGTCTCCGGGCTTCGTCCCGGGCCGCGTGCCCCCGGAGGGCTCCGGCACGGCGCCTTCCGGGGCCGGGGGCCTCCGGCCGCCCGCCAGGGGGAGCCGCGTCGTACGGGCCTGACGTACGGGCCCGTGAGCTCCGTCTTCCCGGCTCCCGCCGCGCCGGCCGTTCCGCGCGGCCGTGTTTCCGTGATGTTTCCCCGATCCCGCTTCGCCGTCGGCGCACCCTCCCTCCCGCCGCGCGGGGCGCCCTCCCGAGGGGGCCGCGCCGCCCTCGCGCACCCGCCCGGGGAAGGGCCGGAAGGCCCGTGCGGCAGGCGGATCGGCCGGATCGCACCTGGGGCGGCGGGCCGAAGTAAGCCACCTTTCTCGACCCGTTGACGCGGCCGTAGCACGTATGTAACATTTGGCCAGCGCAATGCAAAAATATTGCAAAGTCCTGTTAAATTCTCTCTGTTCTCCGCAACTTACGGCAGTGATGTGCTGTGCCCGCACATCCCTCCCACCCCTCCGGAGAGGCCCCAGGTGATGTCGTTCTCGGCATTGCGCGGTCGGTCGCCGCCCTGGCGGCCCCGGTTGCGACACTCATCGCCCCCGCGCCGACACTGACCGTCAGCTGACGGCAGGTCCGCCACGACCCGAGCCCGGCAGAGCGTCCGCGCCGCCGCGGCCGGCCAGGGGCCCGCGGTTCCGGACCCCCCGTCCGGGACTCACCGACAGATCCGACGTTCACCCATCGCTCGTCCCGCCGGCCATCTCCACAAGAAGAGCACCGGCGCACACGGCGACCAGCACCCCCCAGCGACGAACGAGGCACGGCTCGCGGATCGGCCCGCACAGGTCACACGGCCGCCCGCCCGCCGGATTCCGAGGACCCGCAAGAAGAGGACCAGGGATCCGCACCTCGTGAGCGAGGCACTCCCGGGTGCCGAGCGCGTCGCGCGGCGGAGGCCACGGCCTCCCTCCCGACCCTGTCGTTCCAGACGAGAGATATAGAGGAACGCAATGAGAAAGCAGTACCTGGCGTTACGGCTGATGGCGGCGATGGCCGCGACCAGCCTGCTCGCTCTGGCCGGGGCGGTCGTCGCGCCGGCCTCGGCGGCGGCCGGCCCCAACCTGGCGGCGGGGAAGGCGGCCTCCTCCAGCAGTGCCAACGCCCCCTACAACGCGGGCAACGCCACCGACGGCAACGCCACCACCTACTGGGAGAGCAACAACAACGCCTTCCCGCAGTGGGTCCAGGTCGACCTGGGAGCCGCTACCAGCGTCGACCAGGTCGTCCTGAAGCTGCCGCCCGCGACGGCCTGGGAGACCAGGACGCAGACCCTGTCGGTGCTGGCGGGCACGAGCTCCACGCCCACCACCACGATCGTGGGCTCGGCCGGCTATACCTTCAACCCGGCGACCGGCAACACGGTGACGATCAACTTCGCCGCGACCAGCGCCCGCTACCTGCGGCTGAACCTCACCGCCAACACGGGCTGGCCCGCAGGTCAGATCTCCGAGTTCGAGGTGTACGGCCCCGTCTCCGGCGGTGACACGACGCCGCCGAGCACGCCGTCGAACCTGGCCTACACCGAGCCGGGCTCGGGCCAGATCAGGCTGACCTGGAACGCCTCGACCGACACCGTCGGCGTGACCGGTTACGACGTCTACGCCAACAACGCCCTGCGTGCCAGTGTGGCGGGCAACGTCCTGACCTACACCGACACCCAGCCGGCCACCGCGACGGTGTCCTACTACGTCAAGGCCAAGGATGCCGCGGGCAACCAGTCGGGCAACAGCAACACCGTCACCCGTAACGGCACCACCCCGCCCGGGTCGAACCTGGCCATCGGCAAGGCGATCACCGCCTCCTCCTCGGTCTTCACCTTCGTGGCCGCCAACGCCAACGACAACAACACAGCGACCTACTGGGAGGGCAACGGCGGCAGCTACCCCAACACGCTGACCGTCAGCCTGGGCGCCAACGCCACCCTCAGCTCGGTCGTGGTGAAGCTGAACCCCGACAGCGCCTGGGGAACGCGCACGCAGAACATCCAGGTCCTCGGTCGCGCGCAGAGCTCGACCACCTTCACCAGCCTGGCCGCGGCGGCGAATTACACCTTCAACCCCGCCTCCGGCAACACGGTGACGATCCCGGTCAGCGGCGCCTACGCCGACGTCCAGCTCAGGATCACCTCCAACACCGGCGCCCCCGCCGGTCAGGTCGCCGAGTTCCAGATCATCGGCACCCCGGCGCCGAACCCGGACCTGACGATCACCGGCCTGACCGCGTCCCCCGCGTCCCCCATCGAGACCGACTCCGTCACGCTCTCGGCCACGGTGCGCAACGCCGGCTCGGCGGCCTCCGGCGCGACGAACGTCAACTTCTACCTGGGCACCACCAAGGTCGGCACCGCCTCGGTCGGCGCGCTGGCCGCCGGAGCGTCCGCCACGGTGACCGCCAACGCCGGTCCCCGTGACGCGGGCAGCTACGCGCTGAGCGCCAAGGTCGACGAGGACAACGCCGTCATCGAGCAGAACGAGTCGAACAACACCTTCGCGGCCTCCGCGCCGCTCGTGGTCAGGCCGGTCGACACCTCCGACCTGGTCGCCACGACCAGCTGGACCCCCAGCAACCCGTCCAACGGCGCCGTCGTCACCTTCTCCGTGGCGATCAGGAACCAGGGCACCGTGGCCTCCGCGAGCGGCGCCCACGGCATCACGCTGACCGTCCTCAACGAGGCGGGCAGCGTCGTCCGCACCCTGACCGGCTCCCACACCGGCGTGATCGCGCCGGGCGCCACCACCAGCCCGGTGAACCTGGGCACCTGGACGGCGGCCAACGGCAAGTTCACCGTCAGGACGGTCCTCGCCGACGACGCCAACGAGCTGCCGGTCAAGCGGGCCAACAACACCAGCACCCAGCCGTTCTTCGTCGGCCGCGGCGCCAACATGCCGTACGACTTCTACGAGGCCGAGGACGCCGTCGTCGGCGGCGGGGCGACCGTGGTCGGCCCCAACCGCGACATCGGCAGCCCGGCGGGTGAGGCGTCCGGCCGCAGGGCCGTGACGCTGAACAGCACGGGCAGCTACGTCGAGTTCACCACCAAGGCCAGCACCAACACCCTGGTCACCCGCTTCTCCATCCCCGACTCCGCGGGCGGCGGCGGCATCGACTCGACGCTGAACGTCTACGTCAACGGCACCTTCCTCAAGCCCATCAACCTGACGTCCAAGTACGCCTGGCTGTACGGCCCCGAGGCCGGCCCCAACAACTCGCCCGGCTCCGGCGGGCCGCGTCACATCTACGACGAGGCCAACGTCATGCTCGGGACCACCGTCCCGGCCGGCAGCAAGATTAGGCTGCAGAAGGACCCCGCCAACACCACGACCTACGCGATCGACTTCATCAACACCGAGCAGGTCTCGCCGGTCGCGAACCCCGACCCCGCCAAGTACACGACCCCCACCGGCTTCACCCACCAGGACGTGCAGAACGCCCTCGACCGGGTGCGGATGGACAACACCGGCAACCTGGTCGGCGTCTACCTGCCGGCGGGCACCTACCAGACGTCCAGCAAGTTCCAGGTCTACGGCAAGGCCGTCAAGGTGGTCGGCGCCGGCCCCTGGTACACCCAGTTCCGGGCGCCCGACAGTCAGGACAACACCGACGTCGGCTTCCGCGCCGAGGCCAGCGCGAACGGTTCGTCCTTCGCGAACTTCGCCTACTTCGGCAACTACACCTCGCGCATCGACGGCCCGGGCAAGGTGTTCGACTTCTCGAACGTCGCCGACGTGGTGATCGACAACATCTGGAACGAGCACATGGTCTGCCTCTACTGGGGCGCCAACACCGACCGGGTGACGATCAAGAACTCCCGGATCCGCAACATGTTCGCCGACGGCATCAACATGACCAACGGCAGCACGGACAACCTCGTCAGCAACAACGAGGCCCGCGCCACCGGTGACGACAGCTTCGCGCTGTTCTCGGCCATCGACGCCGGCGGCGCCGACATGAAGGGCAACGTCTACGAGAACCTGACGTCCATCCTGACCTGGCGGGCCGCGGGCGTCGCGGTCTACGGCGGGTACGACAACGTCTTCAGGAACATCTACATCGCCGACACGCTGGTCTACTCCGGCATCACGATCAGCTCGCTGGACTTCGGCTACCCGATGAACGGCTTCGGCGCCAGCCCGCCCACCAGGTTCGAGAACATCTCGATCGTCCGCGCCGGCGGTCACTTCTGGGGCCAGCAGGTCTTCCCGGCGATCTGGGTCTTCTCCGCCTCCAAGGTCTTCCAGGGCATCCGCGTCAACAACGTGGACATCGTGGACCCGACCTACGGCGGCATCATGTTCCAGACCAACTACTCCGGAGGCCAGCCGCAGAACCCGGTCACCGACACGATCTTCACGAACGTCTCGATCACCGGTGCCAAGAAGAGCGGCGACGCCTTCGACGCCAAGTCCGGCTGGGCCATCTGGGCCAACGAGATGCCCGAGCCCGGTCAGGGCCCGGCGGTCGGCTCGGCCACGTTCAACAACCTCCAGATGAGCAACAACTTCCAGAACATCAGGAACACGACGTCGACCTTCACGATCAACGTCAACCCGTGACCCCGAACCCGTGACTCCGTAGGAGGAGCGCGGGAGAAGCGAGACCGCGGTGCCGGTGCCGCCGGGAGGTCCGACCCTCCCGGCGGCACCTTTTCGCCGCCGGAACCCCGTCCCCTCCGCCAGGATCCCGTCCTTCTGCCTGCCGGGACCTCCCCGCCGGAACCCCGTCCCCTCTGGCAGGACCCCGCCCTTTCCCCTGCCGGGACCTCTCCGCCGGGACCCCGCCCCCTGCCCTGTCGAAAACCCCGCCGGCCCCGCGCCGCTGCTCCGGGCCCCGTATGGCCCGGTACGGCCCCGGACGAGGCCCGCGCTTCCGGTCCGTTCGCCGCCGACCAGCGGGAAGATCCTCGTACACTGTCCCGATGGCTTCCCCCGAGAACGGCCCCGAGGTGACCGACGCGTCGCGGGTCCTGCAGCGCGTCTTCGGCTACGACTCGTTCCGGGCGGGCCAGCAGGAGATCATCGAGCACGTCGTGTCGGGTGGCGACGCCCTCGTGCTCATGCCGACCGGCGGCGGCAAGTCGCTGTGCTACCAGATCCCCGCCCTCGTGCGGAAGGGCACCGGAGTGGTGATCTCGCCGCTCATCGCGCTCATGCAGGACCAGGTCGACGCCCTGACCGCGCTCGGCGTGCGGGCCGGGTTCCTCAACTCCACCCAGGACTTCGAGGAGCGCCGCCGGGTCGAGTCGGCCTTCCTCTCCGGCGAGCTGGACCTGCTCTACCTGGCACCGGAGCGCCTGCGGGTCGACGCCACGCTCCGGTTGCTCGACAGCGGGGTGATCTCGCTGTTCGCCATCGACGAGGCGCACTGCGTGGCCCAGTGGGGGCACGACTTCCGGCCCGACTACCTCGCCCTGTCCGCGCTGCACGAGCGCTGGCCCGACGTGCCGCGCATCGCGCTGACCGCGACGGCCACCGAGGCCACCCACGCCGAGATCGCCTCCCGCCTGAACCTGGAGGGGGCCCGCCACTTCGTGGCGAGCTTCGACCGCCCCAACATCCAGTACCGCATCGCTCCCAAGAACGAGCCCAAGCGGCAGCTGCTGGAGCTGCTGCGCACCGAGCACGCCGGGGACGCGGGCATCGTCTACTGCCTGTCGCGCAACTCGGTCGAGAAGATCGCCGAGTTCCTGGTGCAGAACGGCATCGAGGCGCTGCCCTACCACGCGGGGCTCGACGCGCGCGTCCGCGCCGCCAACCAGGCGCGCTTCCTGCGCGAGGACGGCCTCGTCATGGTCGCCACCATCGCGTTCGGCATGGGCATCGACAAGCCCGACGTGCGCTTCGTCGCCCACCTCGACCTGCCCAAGTCCGTCGAGGGCTACTACCAGGAGACCGGCAGGGCCGGGCGCGACGGCCTTCCCTCCACCGCGTGGCTCGCCTACGGCCTCCAGGACGTCGTGCAGCAGCGCAAGATGATCGACACCTCCGAGGGCGACGACACCCACCGCCGCCGCCTGGCCGCCCACCTGGACGCCATGCTCGCCCTGTGCGAGGCGGTCGAGTGCCGCCGCGCGCGGCTGCTCGCCTACTTCGGCCAGGAGGGCACCTCCTGCGGCAACTGCGACACCTGCCTGTCGCCGCCGGAGTCGTGGGACGGCACGGTCGCCGCGCAGAAGGTCCTGTCGACGGTGTTCCGGCTCATGCGCGAGCGCCGCCAGAAGTTCGGCGCCGGCCAGATCATCGACATCCTCCTCGGGAAGAAGACGGCCAAGGTCATCCAGCACGACCACGACGGCCTGACGGTGTTCGGCATCGGCACGGAGCTGAGCGAGGCCGAGTGGCGCGGCGTGGTGCGCCAGCTGCTGGCGCAGGGGCTGCTGGCCGTCGAGGGCGACTACGGCACGCTGGTGCTGACCGAGGCGAGCGCGGAGGTCCTGGGCCGCAAACGCCAGGTCCCGCTGCGGCGCGAGCCGGAGAAGGCGCCGCGGGCCGCCAAGGCCTCCAGGTCCTCGACGACCTCCACCTCGCGCCGGGCCGAGCCCGTCGAGATGCCACCGGAGGCGGTCCCGGTGTTCGAGCTGCTCCGCGCCTGGCGCGGAGCCACCGCGAAGGAGCAGGGCGTGCCCGCGTACGTGATCTTCCACGACGCGACCCTGCGAGAGATCGCGACCATGTCCCCCTCGTCCCTGGCCGAGCTGGGCACGGTCAGCGGGGTCGGGGAGAACAAGCTGGCCAAATACGGTCAGCAGGTCCTCGACACCCTCGCGGGAACCGGCCGGGATTCCGGGGAGGGCGAGGAAGCCCTTCTGGAGTTCCCCTGAGGTAGTATCGGGCGAATTCGGGCCCGAGGGCCCGCGCAGCGAGACGCATGTAAGAGCCTGGAGGCTGTCGTCCGCCTCCGGGCTTCTCGCGTTGACGGATCCCCCCATGGCTGCGGACTTCCGAAAGAGGACGATCGTTGGCTGACAGAAGAAACGATCCGGTGGTGGTCATCGGGCTCGGCCGCTTCGGCAGCTCCCTGGCCGTCGAGCTGTTTCGCAGGGGCACCGAGGTGCTGGCCATCGACAGCCGCCCCAAGGTGGTGCAGAGCCTGGCGGGAAAGCTCACCCACGTCGTCGTCGCCGACTCCACCGACATCGAGGCGCTGCGGCAGATGGGGGTGCCCGACTTCTACCGGGCGGTGGTCGCCATCGGCACCGACCTGGAATCCAGCATCCTCACCACGTCCCTGCTCGTCGAGCTGGAGATCGAGGACGTCTGGGCCAAGGCGATCAGCCGCGAGCACGGCCGCATCCTGGAGCGGGTCGGCGCCCACCACGTGATCCTCCCCGAGCACGACATGGGGGAGCGGCTGGCCCACCTGCTCAACGGGCGGATGCTCGACTACATGGAGGTGGACGGCGACTACGCGGTGGTCAAGACCCGCCCGCCCCGCGAGTACGTCGGCGTGCCCCTGGGCGAGTCCAACCTGCGGCGCAAGTACGGCGTGACCGTGGTGTGCGTGAAGGGCCAGTACGACGAGTTCACCTACGCCGACGCCGGAACCGTGCTGGGGTACGGGGACGTGATCGTCATCGCGGGCAAGATCGAGCAGGTGGAGCGGTTCACCGAGCTTCCCTGACCCTCGCCCGATTCTCTCCCGACTTCTGTCCGGCCCGTACCCGGCCTTCCTAGGCCTTTCCGGCCGCCCGCCCGCCCTTTTCTTGTTTTCGCCTGCTCTTCCCCGGTGTTCCGGCCGTGCCCCGGAGCCCGCGCCGCTGCGTGATCGCTGTGATCGTCCTAGACTGACCGGAACTTACTAGAATGGAGTTCGGTAGCGATGCGACTTGGACTGTTCGTCAGCGAATCCCAGGGGCCGGACAAGTTGGGCAAGCTGCGGGAGCGCATCGCCCGCGGGGCCGACGACGGCTTCGCCTCCGTCTGGACGTCCCACACGTTCGGCCTCGACACGCTGACCGCGCTCGCCGTGATCGGAAGCCAGGTGCCCGGGATCGAGCTCGGCACCGCCGTCGTCCCGACCTACCCGCGCCACCCGGCGGCCCTCGCCCAGCAGGCCCTCACCGTCAACGCCGTCCTCGACGGGCGGCTCGCGCTCGGCATCGGGCTCTCGCACCAGATCGTGATCGAGGGCATGTACGGCATGAGCTTCGAGCGGCCCGCCCGCCACATGCGCGAGTACCTGTCGATCCTGATGCCGCTCGCGCACGGGGAGAACGCGGACTTCCAGGGCGAGACCCTCACGGGACGGCTCGGGCTGGACACGCCGAGGCCCAAGGAACTGCCCGTGCTCATCGCCGCCCTGGCCCCGAGGATGCTCAGACTGGCCGGGGAGGTGGCCGACGGCACCGTGCTGTGGATGACCGGTCCCAGGACCGTGGCCGAGCACGTGGTGCCCGCCGTCACCGAGGCCGCGCGGGCCGCCGGGCGGCCCGCGCCGAGGATCGTGTGCGCGCTGCCCGTCTGCGTCACCGACGACGCCGACGCGGCCAGGGCGCTGGCCGCCGAGCGGTTCCAGATCTACGGCCAGTTGCCGTCGTACCGGGCGATGCTCGACAGGGAGGGCGCCGAGGGTCCGGCGGACGTGGCGATCGTCGGGGACGAGGACGAGGTGGGGGCGCGGATCGAGGCGCTCTCCAAGGCCGGGGTCACCGACTTCGTCGCCGCCGAGTACTCCCCGGGCACCCGGACGCGGGAGTTCCTCAAGAGCCTTCTTTAGACCGTGTCTCATTTGGCGAGTAGGCGGTAGCAGATGAGGGCGGCGAAGGAGCCGAAGTGATCGGATCGGCGTTCGTAGCGGCGATGTAATCGGCGGGTGCCGGTCAGCCAGGAGGAAGGTCCGTTCCACCACCCAGCGGTGCCGGCCGAGTCGCTGGAAGGGAACAACGGGGGCCGCGCACGCGTACCTTCGTGCTGACCATTCGACACAAACACGCGCGAAGGAGCCCGTCAGGTGACCAGCACTCTGACCTTGCAAGCACTGCGGCGACTGAGGACCACCCCTGGCGGGCAGCTCGACTGCCGGATCAGCTTCTCCGATGGACCGGGAACTTCGCGGCCGGTCGCTTATGTGGAACGCGAGGTGCTGCCCAACGGCATATCCGCCTACCTCGCGGCCCGGAAGAGCGGAGCCCGCTCCTTCGTCCTGTGGGCGGACGAGCATCGCCAGGCGCGGGTCGCCACCCTGGTCACCGTCTCCACGGGCAGCGGGCGGGCACAGTTCAAGGTGCTCGGCCCGCACGGCGAACCGCTCGGCATGTTCACGCGTGACAAGGCGTTCAGCCAGGGACTGCGCACACGCTGGACGGTGAGCCGCGCCGGCAGCCCCGACGCGGTGGGATACAAGGGCCGGCTGTTCTGGTGGTGCGTGTGGTGGCTCTGCTCGCCCCTGCTGCCGCTCATCCTCGTGGCCGCCCTGTTCGGCGGCGGCGGTGGCGACTTCCCGCGCGGCCCACGCCGCATCAAGTGGCGCTCCGGCGGACAGGTCCCGCTTGAGTTCAAGTCGTCCGGGGACACGGTACGTCTGTACGCACCGGAGCTGGACTGGCGGCTCGGAGCCGCCCTCGTGGCCCTAATCCCCTCCTTCGACAGCTGGATCGGCGACCCCTGGGACAGCAGGAAGGACTGACGGGCAGGCGGCGCGCCCGTGATGCGGCGGCGGGAGACGCGGACGGTGGGTTCGGAGTGCGGAGGCCGTGTGAGCAGAATCTCGGCGAAGGGGTGGCCCGGGAATCGTGCGCCGGCGGAGGGTGTCCTGCGCCACGGGGTGCTCGCCGCCCCCGTGTGCATGTGCTTCGTCAGGATGTCGGCGATCTCCTCGCCGGGGTAGCGGCTGTCGAGAAGGTCGCGGATGCCCCCGCGTGAACACCTTCTCCTCCTTGCTGCCTGGATTGCCACACGCCGAACCTCTACACGCCACGGCCGACCCTGCGGGGGCCCACGCAGGCTGGTACAAATGCGGCATGAGCGAACTCGTCGGCTATCCCCCACAGCCGAACGTGCGGCCGGCCCGGCGGTTCTACAGTCGGAGGTACCGTGTGTAAGACAGTGACTCATTTGGTCAGGCGGCGGTAGCAAATTAGGGCGGCGGCGATGGCGACGAAGGACGCGAAGTGGTCGGCGCGGCGTTCATAGCGGCGGTGGAGGCGTCGGCAGCCGGCCAGCCAGGAGACGGTCCGCTCGACCACCCAGCGATGGCGTCCCAGACGCTGGCTGGACTCAATGCCTCGGCGGGCGATGCGCGGGGCGATTCTGCGGCTGCGCAGGAAGGTTCTCAGGTGCGGATAGTCATACCCCTTGTCGCCGTGTAGCTTCGCCGGCCGGCGGCGTCGCGGTCCGCGAGGGGAGCGGATCGGCGGGATGCCGCGCACCAGCGGCTGCAGTTCCTGACTGTCGTGGGTGTTGGCCGCGCTGATTGCGACAGAGATCGGCAGACCGGTCCGCTCGGTGATGAGGTGGATCTTCGACCCGGGTTTGCCGCGATCGACAGGATTCGGGCCTGTCAGCTCCCCCCTTTCATGGCACGCACGCTGACCGAGTCGATCGCGCATCGCGACCAGTCCAATTCTCCGCGCGCGCCCAGCTCGTCCAGGATGATCCGATACAGCTTGGCCCACACCCGGGCGGCGCTCCACTCGGCGAAGCGACGGTTCACCGTCTGCCAGGAGGCGCCGAAGACCGGCGGCAGTTGCCGCCAGGCGCAACCGGTGGTGGCCACGTACACGATCGCGGCCAGGATCATCCGGTCATCCACACGTCGCCGCCCACCGCCTTGCGGCCGGGTGGGCGCCGAGGGAACCACGCGCTGAAACAGCTCCCACAACTCGTCAGGGACCACTCGCTGAAGAAATGCATCCACGTTGTATCCAACGACCGACCGCCAAATGAGTCACGGTCTTAGAGGGGCCCCTCGCCGTCCTGCGGGCCGGAGGACGCCCGCTCAGACGCCGAAGGCGCTCAGGGCCGCCCAGGCCGTCCCCGCTCCGGTGACGGCCCCGGCGGCGACCTGGGCGGGCGTGTGGTGGGTGAGCCTGACCCGCGCCCAGCACACCGTCGCCACGACCAGCGTGCCCGCGACCAGGGTGGGCGCGACGGGCAGCACGTGGGCCAGCACCACCACGGTGCCCGCCGACACGGCCGCGTGGAAGGAGATCTTCCACCAGAGGGTGATCGGGACCGTGACCACGAGCGCGGCCAGCATCGCGGTCACCGTGGCCACCAGGAGCCGGGGCGCCCCCAGGAGGACCAGCAGCGCCAGCGCGACGGCCACCGCCGCGACCGCCACCAGCAGCGGCACCGTCCGGCTCGCCCGGTCGACCAGGTGATGGGAGTCGAGGCGTCCTGAACGGACCCCGGCCAGGATCACCAGGGCGGGGATCCCGCCGCACAGGGCCGAGGCCACCAGGCCCCAGGCCGCGCCCGGCCAGCCGTCGGCCATCAGCCCGACGAGCGGGGGCAGCCCGATGACCAGAACCTGCGGCGCGAACAGCCCGGTCACCCACCGGGCCGCCGCCCCCGCCACGCTCTCGCCGTCGCCCGTCATCTCCTGACCGGTCATCTGAATCCTTCCAGCGCGAAGACCCCCTCCCGAGCTTTCCGGTGAGGAGGCCGGTTCGCCCGCGTCGACATGAGGCCCGTGAGGCCCGTGGGGCCACCCTGTCAGCTGGGGGACCCGGCGACGAACATCCACGCGTCCCCGCGGCCTCCGGGTCGCGCGGGGCGACCCGGACACCGTCCCGGCGCTCCGCGAGGGCGGCGGAGCGCGCTCACGGTGGTGCTCCCGGGCGAGAGGCGATGATCAGTCGTTGGCGTGCAGAATGCTGTTGAGCTCCACACTCGTCCCCTGGCGAAGCACGGCCTCGACCGCGCCCGAGGTGGAGTTGCGGCGGAACAGCAGGCCGGAGACGCCGGAGAGCTCGGCCGCCTTGACCACCCGCCCCTCGGGCAGGGCCACCTTGGTCCCGGCGGTGACGTAGAGACCCGCCTCCACGACGCAGTCGTCACCCAGGGAGATCCCGACGCCGCTGTTGGCGCCCAGCAGGCAGCGCCGCCCGATGGAGATGACCTGCTTGCCGCCGCCTGACAGGGTGCCCATGATCGAGGCGCCGCCGCCGACGTCCGAGCCGTCGCCCACGACGACGCCCGCGGAGACGCGGCCCTCGACCATGGAGGTACCGAGCGTCCCGGCGTTGAAGTTGACGAAACCCTCGTGCATCACGGTCGTGCCGCTCGCCAGGTGCGCGCCGAGGCGCACCCGGTCGGCCTCGGCGATCCGGACGCCGGTGGGCAGCACGTAGTCGACCATCCGGGGGAACTTGTCCACGCCGTAGACGGTCACCTGACCCCGGGCGCGCAGGCGGAGCCGCACCTGCTCGAAGCCCTCGACGGCGCATGGGCCGTGGTTGGTCCACACCACATTGCTGAGCAGGCCGAACAGCCCGTCCAGGTTCTGGCCGTGCGGCTGGACGAGACGCGCCGACAGCAGGTGCAGGCGCAGGTAGGCGTCGTGGGCGTCGGCCGGGGCCTCCGACAGCTTGGCGATGCCGGTGCGTACCGCGACCACCTCCACGCCGCGGTCCTCGTCGGGGCCGAGGAGCGCGGTGACCCCGGAACCGAGCTCCTCGACCGCCTCCCGTTCGGTCAGCCGCCTGGTGCCCGGCGAGGAGGGCTCGCCCAGCTGCGGGGACGGGAACCACGTGTCGAGCACGGTTCCGCCGGAGGTAATGGTCGCGATGCCGGCCGCGTGCGCGCCGGTGATCTGGGCTGCTGCGTTCACGCCGACCAAGCCTAGCCAAAGCGGCCGCAATGGCAGTACGCCGAGGGAGCGTCGGGCGTGTGCCCGCGGTGGCCGGTGGTTAGCGTGGCCGCCATGTTGCAGGGGATCGACGTGTCGAACTGGCAGGGCGCCGTCAACTGGGGCGCGCACGCGAAGGGCGGGGTCTCCTTCGCCTTCGCCAAGGCGAGCGAGGGGAGCACCTTCACCGACAAGTGGTTCGGCGACAACTGGAACGGCATGCGCGAGAGCTGGATCGTCTGCGGCGCCTACCACTTCGCCCGCCCCGCGGGAGACCCCGAGGCGCAGGCGGTGCACTTCCTGCGGATCGTGCGGCGGGCCGGCGGGCTGCGCCGGGGGGACCTGCTCGCCCTCGACCTGGAGACCAACGACCGCCTCCCCGCGCCCAGGGTGGCGCGGTTCGCCCGAAGCTGGTGCCAGGCGATCATCGCGCTGGCCGGGGTCAAGCCGGTGGTCTACACGTTCCTGGCGTTCGCGCGAAACGGCAACTGCGCCGGGCTGGAGCCCTACCCGCTGTGGATCGCCGCGCCCGACCATCCCCGGGGCAGGCCGGAGGTGCCGACGCCGTGGGACAGGTGGACGATCCACCAGCACTCGAACAACCCGGTCGATCGCAACGTCTTCCGCGGCACCCGGGCCGAACTGACCTCCCTGGGCTACCGCCGGAGCCGCGACGCCTGAGAAATCGCGTTGCCGACACCGGTAGCATCGATTCCCAGACCACTCGTCGACTCACCGATCTCTTCCAGGGAGCAACCGTGTCCGCCGTGCCAGAACTTCGTATCACCCTCGCCGGAGCCGCGCGTGTGGTGGCGGGAGGCACGACGTACGGGCAGGCGCTGGAGGCGGACGGCCGCTCGGTGGTCGCCGCCCGCGCCAACGGCGAGCTGAGGGACCTCGCGGCCCCGGTGGCCGACGGCGACGTGATCGAGCCGGTCCCCGCGGGCAGCCCCGACGGGCGCGCCATCGTCCGCCACTCCACCGCGCACGTCATGGCCCAGGCCGTCCAGGAGATCTTCCCCGAGGCCAGGCTGGGCATCGGCCCGCCGGTCGAGAACGGCTTCTACTACGACTTCGACGTCAAGGACCCGTTCACCCCCGACGACCTCAAGCGCGTCGAGAAGCGCATGCGCGAGATCGTCAAGCAGGGGCAGATCTTCTCCCGCAGGCCCGTCTCCGACGAGCAGGCCGCCGAGGAGCTCGCCTCGGAGCCGTACAAGCTGGAGCTGATCGGCCTCAAGGGCGGCGCGGCCGACGAGGAGAGCGTCGAGGTGGGCGGCGCGGAGCTGACCATCTACGACAACCTCGACGCCAAGACCGGCGAGCTGCGCTGGAAGGACCTGTGCCGCGGCCCCCACGTGCCGACCACCCGGTCCATCCCGGCGTTCAAGCTGATGCGCTCCGGTGGCGCCTACTGGCGGGGCAGCGAGAAGAACCCGCAGCTCCAGCGGATCTACGGCACCGCCTGGGAGTCACGCGAGAAGCAGGACGAATACCTCCACCTGCTGGAGGAGGCCGAGAAGCGCGACCACCGCAAGCTGGGCGCCGAGCTCGACCTGTTCTCCTTCCCCGACGAGCTGGGCTCCGGCCTGCCGGTCTTCCATCCCAAGGGCGGCGTGATCCGCCGGGTGATGGAGGATTACTCGCGCAGGCGGCACGAGGAGGCGGGATACTCCTTCGTCAACACCCCGCACATCACCAAGGAGAACCTCTACAAGATCTCCGGCCACCTCGACTGGTACGCCGACGGCATGTTCCCTCCCATGGAGCTCGAGGGCGCCAGGTACTACCTCAAGCCGATGAACTGCCCGATGCACAACCTGGTCTTCCGGGCACGCGGGCGCTCCTACCGCGAGCTGCCGCTGCGGCTGTTCGAGTTCGGCACGGTCTACCGCTACGAGAAGTCCGGCGTCATCCACGGCCTGACCCGCGTGCGCGGCCTCACCCAGGACGACGCGCACATCTACTGCACCCGCGATCAGATGCGCGACGAGCTGAAGTCGCTGCTGCGCTTCGTGCTCGACCTGCTGCGCGACTACGGCCTCGACGACTTCTACCTGGAGCTGTCGACCAAGGACCCGGTCAAGTTCGTCGGCAACGACGAGGACTGGGAGGAGGCGACCGAGACCCTGCGCGAGGTCGCCGAGTCCGAGAACCTCGACCTGGTGCTCGACCCGGGCGGCGCGGCGTTCTACGGGCCGAAGATCTCCGTGCAGGCCCGTGACGCGATCGGCCGCTCCTGGCAGATGTCGACGATCCAGCTCGACTTCAACCTGCCGCAGCGCTTCGAGCTGGAGTACCAGTCGACCGACGGCTCCCGGCAGCAGCCCGTCATGATCCACCGGGCGCTGTTCGGGTCGATCGAGCGCTTCTTCGGCGTGCTGGTCGAGCACTACGCGGGCGCGTTCCCCCCCTGGCTCGCGCCGGTCCAGGTGGTCGGCATCCCGATCGCCGAGGCCCACGCGCCCTACCTTCAGGACCTGGCCAAGAGGGCCCGCGAGCGGGGCATCAGGATCGAGGTCGACGCCTCCGACGACCGCATGCAGAAGAAGATCCGCAACGCGCAGAAGTCCAAGGTGCCCTTCATGCTCCTGGCGGGCGACGACGACATCGCCAACGGCGCGGTCTCCTTCCGCTTCCGCAACGGCGAGCAGAAGAACGGGGTGCCGGTCGACGAGGCGCTCGCCGAGATCGTCGACGCGATCGAGCGCCGCGTTCAGGTCTGAGGCCTTGATCGAACGCTGCATCCTGGTTCGAGACCTCGATCGAGCGCCGTGTCCGGGTCTGGGGCCTTGATCGAACGTTGCGTTCGGGTCTGAGATCTCGATCAGGCGTCGCGTTCGGGTCTGAGGCTTTGATCGAACGTTGCGTTCGGGTCTGAGGCCCCGATCAGGCGTCGCGTCCGGCTCTGATACCTCCCCGCGGGCGGGTGGCCGAGGCCACCCGCCCGCGGGCGTCCGGGGGCGCCTACGCGCCCCCGCGTCGTTTCCCGGCCCTTCGGCCAAGGCCCTTCTTCCCGGCCTTCGCCGAGGTCCTGAGCGTCCTACGCGTTGTTTCCCGGCTCCGCGGGAGCCTCCGTGCCGGTCTCGCCCGGCATGCGGACGTCCTCCACGTCGACGTTGACCTCCACGACCCGCATACCCAGCATCCGGCTGATGGTCCGGGCCACGTTGGTCTTGACCTCGTTGGCCACGTCCATCACCACGTGCCCGTACTCCGCCACGATCGTCACGTCCACGGCCGCCGTACGGTCCTGCACGTGGGCGTTGACACCCCGGGGGCCGCGCCTGGCGATGCCCGCGCGCTCCCGCATCGGCTCCACCGCGCGGGCGGCGTCGCCCCCCAGCTCGGCGACGCCCGCGACCTCCAGCGTGGCGAGGGCCGCGACCTTCTCCACCACCTCGTCGGCCACCTTGATCCGGCCCTTCACCACGGCCGAGGACACCGGGGTGAGGGGGGACGGTGAGGGGATCGTCCCGGTCGTGGCGGGCGGTGCCGTCCTGGCGGGAACGGGAACGGGAACGGAAGCGGGGGCGGGGGCGTCGCCGGGCGTCTCGGACACGGGTGACGGCTCGGGGAGCGCCTCGACCACGGCCAGGAAGGGCTCGCCCGGGGAGGAGACAGGCTCGCTCAGGGACGCCACCGAGGACACCGGCGACACCGAGGGCACGGGTGCCGCCGGCGGCTCCGTGGCGTCGGACAGGGACAGGCTGAGGGAGAACGGGCGGGTGGGCCTCCCGGCCGTCTCAGCGGAAGACGCGGAAGACACAGAAGACGTGTAAGACGTGAGGGACGTGGGAGACGCTGGGGACCCGGGGGACGCGGTCTCCTCGGTCGGCTCCTCGACGGAGACGTCGGTCATGGGTTGCTCCTCGGCTGTCGGTGGTCGTGCTTGGGGGATTCTGCCGGAAATTCACCGCATTCGTCCGTCAATACCGTGTGACATACGCCGCCCGTCCCGTTCCGGCACCGCATCCCGGCAGTTCCGGGCGGCCGGGCGGGGTGCGGGGGAGGCGCAAGACCGCGGGGATCGGCGTGGCAATATGCTGGCGACCATGAGCAACGAGCCGGAGGCGCAGCACGGAGCGGGGACACCGGACGCGTTCCAGAGACTCTGGACCCCTCATCGGATGGCCTACATCAAGGGGGCCAGCAAACCGACCGGTTCCGGCCCCGAGGACGGCTGCCCGTTCTGCGAGATCCCCCGGATGAGCGACGAGGACGGCCTGATCGTCGCCCGGGGGCAGACGGTCTTCGCGCTGCTCAACCTCTATCCGTACAACTCCGGCCACCTGATGGTCTGCCCCTACCGGCACGTGCCCGACTACACGGACCTCGATGAGGCGGAGACCTTCGAGCTCGCCGACTTCACCCGGCGAGCCCTGGTGGCCCTGCGCAAGGCCAGCGGCGCGCAGGGGTTCAACGTGGGCATGAACCTGGGCGGTGTGGCGGGCGCCGGGATCGCCGCCCACCTGCACCAGCACGTGGTGCCCCGGTGGGGCGGCGACACCAACTTCATGCCCGTCGTCGGCCAGACCCGGGTGCTCCCTCAGTTGCTGCGCGACACCAGGGAGTTGCTCGCCGGGTCCTGGCCCGTGTCGTCGTAGCGCGGGGCGTCGTCGTCCAGGGCCTTGATGCCCGCCGACAGCGTCAGCGGCACGGCGAGCGCCAGCGCCATGGACAGCACCGCGGCGCCCGAGTCGTTGACCAGCATGCCGACCACCCCGCTGACCAGGGTGCCGATCAGCCCGGCCTTCAGGGCGGGGGAGTGCGCGAACGCGGCGGGCAGCACCCCCGCGGTCGCCTGCTCGGGGCGTAGCAGCGCGTAGACGAGGAACGCCACCGCGGCGATCACGACCGGCATCAGGTTGGGGCTGAGCAGCGTGCCCACCATCGCGCCGAACTTGCGGCCGATCACCTCGAGGGCCTCGCCGGTGAACACCTGGCCGACGAAGCGGCCCAGGTGCGTCTGCGAGCCCGGCGGGCGCAGGTAGTCGAGGTAGGCGATGGCCATCACGATGACGCCGCCCGCCACGCAGAACGCGCCCAGCTTGACGATCGAGACCCGCCTGCCCGCGATCAGCAGCGCGGTCACCGCGATGCCCGGCACGAAAGCGATCACCCCGCCGAAGTCGCTGCCCACGCCCGGCCAGCCGCCCAGGATCATCGCGAAGCCGCCCAGCACCGCCACGACGGCCGCCGCCGCCATGCTCGCGCGGCTCCCGCGCACCGGCCGATCCGCCACGGCGGTCGCGGCGTCCGCGTGGTCCCCGCGCGTCGGCCGATCCGCCACAGGGACGTCCGCGTGGTCCCCGCGCGTCGGCCGATCCGCCACGGCGGTCGCCTGGTCCCCGCGCACCGGCCGATCCGCCCCTGCGGCGGCCGGCGCGTTCGCGCGGTCCCCGCGCGTCAGGCGGTGCGCGATCGTGGCGGACAGCAGCAGCACCGAGGTGGCGAAGAGCGCGAACGGGATGTTGCCCAGCCCGTAGTAGCGGGCCCCGACCACGGCGCTGTACCCCATCACGCTGTTGAGCTGCAGGGTCGTCCCGGTCAGCAGGTCGCCCGCCAGCACCGCCGCGGTCGTCCCCGCCACCACCGCCAGCGGCCCGAGCGGCGCCCGGCGCCAGGGGCCCGCCAGCGCGGTCGCGGCCAGCAGCAGCGCGCATCCGGCGATCCCGCCGACCAGCGCGAGCACCGGCGATCCCGCGTGGTGCCAGGGGGTGAGGTTCACCAGGTACGTCGACACGGGCACCGAGGCCAGCGCCACCGCGGCCATCCGGATGCCGGTCAGCCCCCGCCTGCGGCGCAGCAGCAGGAACGCGGTCAGGTAGAAGGCGACCTGCAGCACCGCGACCGCGGTGAAGAAGATCCCGCCCACGTTCCTGATCGTCTCCCCGGCCACGTCGGCCCGCTCCAGCTCGGTGCGTGCCGCCTCGGTGCCGCCGGTCCGCCTCTCGCTCGCCTGCCAGGGGACCCCGATCACGCCAGGCGGCGTCGCGATGCCCGTCAGGGAGAGCATGGTCGCGGTGATGTCCGGCAGGATCGTGGTGTCGTCGCGGTGGGTGGAGGCCGCCCCCAGGAAGCGGTCCGAGACGTCTCCGTCGCGCATCATGGCCACCCGCAGGTGCGGGTTGCCGCCGTGGTCGGACAGGCCCGCCAGCAGCACGCTGACGTCCTTGGGCAGCACGGTCAGCACCGCCCCCGCCTTGGCGTCGGCCAGGCGCAGCGCCGCGGCCCGCTCCTGTGCGGTGAGCCGGTCCTCCTCCCGCGCGAGCCTCTCGCCGGTCACGTACGGCCTGATGAGGTCGTCGACGTCGACGGCCATCACCCGGCACTTGGTGAGCACGTCGGCGCGGATCTGCGCGGGGGAGGGGGCGTACACGTCGACCTTGCCCGATCTGTCGGCCAGGGCCAGCGCGGCCCCGGGGCCGATCGCCAGGGTGCACTCACCGGCGGCGTGCACGGCCTCGCCGAGGGCGCCCGCGTTGCGCTGGCCGGCGACCCGGTGCAGGTACTCGTAGCCGGGGATGACCGCGCCCGCCTGGCCGGGCTCGGGCTGCGGGGGGAGCCCGCAGCCGTAGCCGACCGCGGACCTCACCCCGGCAGACACCGTCAGCCAGCCGTCGTAGGGGCAGGTGACCCTGCCCACCGCGCGGACCGACAGGGATCCGACCGCGCTCTGCCCGGCCAGCCGCCACAGGTTCGGGGTGCCGGTGGGGCTGAGATCACTCCACCGCAGGCCGGGAATGCCGATCAGCACCACCCGTCCGTCCGCCTGCGTGGCGGACTGCGCGGCGGCTTGCGCGGCCCCTGGCCACAGCAGGCCCAGTACCACCGCGAGCGCGACAAGCGTCCGCTTCACGAACGACCTCCCCTTCAGCTCCTGCCAAGTGCTGGCACCGTAGGGGAAGATCGTGCCACGGGTCCAGCCGGTCCGGGGACCGGCCGGACCGCTGTCGCACCCGGCTTCCTACGCCCCGTCCGAGGTCGCGGTGGGGGCGCTCTCGTTCTGCAGGCGGTCGAGGGCGGTGACCAGGTAGGTGCCGCCGCCCGTCGTGGTGAAGGCCTGGCGGTCGCCGCCCGCCGCGGGCACGACCGCGACCAGGTTGCGGGCGTCGGCGGTGGCGCACTCTCCGGGTCTGCCGGAGGAGATCCGGTAGACCGCGTACGAGCGGGCGTCCGGGGAGCTCTTCCAGCTTAGCGAGGTGCCCTGGAGCCGCAGCTCGGCGGGCCTGGCCGGGGCCCGGCCGCCGCGGTCCTTCATCAGCGGCAGCAGCGCCGGGCGGGTGTAGTGGTTCTTGACGATGCGGTCGAGCGCGCCCAGGGGGTTGTCGGAGAGCTGCTTGGCGCTGAAGTAGACGTCGCCGGAGACCTGCCCGTACTTGCGGTTGCGCGTCAGGTGGGAGGACATCTCGTCGGGCCTGGTCCAGGCGGCGGTGTCGGTGGCGCCGACACGGTAGAGGCCCTGGCCGATGTAGAGCTGCACCCCGGTGCCCTTGACCTCGTTGGCCCACCAGGGCATCAGCACGTCGTAGTCGGCGATCTCGAACCCGCGCGGCCAGTACAGCTGGGGGATGACGTAGTCGACCGTGCCCTTGCGGATCCAGTGGCGGGCGTCGGCGTAGATGGAGTCGTACGCGGACATGCCGCCGGTGGCCGAGCCGCTGGGGTCGTCGGACTTGTTGCGCCAGATCCCGAACGGGCTGACGCCGAACTTCACGCTGTTCCTGACCTCGTGCACGGTCTTGTCGACCTGGGCGATCAGCTTGTTGACGTTGCCGCGGCGCCAGTCGGCGAGCTTGGCGCCCTTGCCGTACTTGGCGAAGGCGGCGCCGTCGGCGAACTTCGCGCCCGCGACGGGGTAGGGGTAGAAGTAGTCGTCGAAGTGGACCCCGTCGACGTCGTAGCGGGTCACCACATCCTTGACGACCTTGGTGACGTAGTCGCGGACCGCGGGCAGGCCGGGGTTGTAGTAGGCCAGATCCCCATATTTCACGATCCACTCCGGGTGGAGTCGGGCGGGGTGCCTCGCGGGCAGCTTGGCCAGGTCGCCGTCGACGGCCGCGCGGTAGGGGTTGAACCAGGCGTGGAACTCCATGCCGCGCCGGTGGGCCTCGGCGACGAGGAAGGGCAGCGGGTCCCAGCCCGGGTCCTTGCCCGTCGTGCCGGTCAGAAACTGCGACCACGGCTCCAGGTCCGACTTGTACAGCGCGTCGGACGCCGGGCGGACCTGGACGAACACCGCGTTGAACCGCCGTTTGGCCGCGTTGTCGAGGATCTTGACGTACTCGGCCCGCTGGCGGGCCGGGGACAGGCCGGTCCGCGAGGGCCAGTCGATGTTCTTGACCGTGGCGATCCACACCCCGCGCAGCTGCCGCTTGGGGTACTTCGCGTCCACGTCGCACCGCGCCGACGCGGAGGCGGCGGTCGTCGAGTCGACCGGCTCGGCCGAGACCGTCGAGCTCTTCCCGGCCTTCGGCCGGCCGGGCGGGGTCTCGGGACCGAAGGTGTAGGCGGCTCCCGTGGTCAGAACGGCGAGGGCGGCAGCGGCCAGAAGAGGGCGTCCGATTCGCATGGTTCCCCAGTGTGGCACCAGCACCGGTGTGCTTTGACCGGAAAAACGAAATCGTTTCGTGATGACTCTGTTACATGAGTGCACCCTGTGAGGCGTGTGCCTGGCGGTGCGTGCTCCCCGGGGGCGGGGCACCGGCGGGCACACGCCTCACAACCCTGTCAGCTGGTGACTTTCTCCATCAGATGCGAGGGAAGCGGCTCGTAACGCAGGAAGACCCGCCGGAACGTCCCCGTCCCGTGCGACATGGATCTCAGATCGATCGAGTATCGCGTGATCTCCAGCTCGGGCACCTCGGCCTTGACCAGGGTGCGCCCGACGCCCACCGGCTCGGTGCCGAGCACGCGGCCCCTGCGCGAGGACAGGTCGGACATCACCGCGCCGACGTAGTCGTCGGCGATCAGGATGGACACCTCGTCGACCGGTTCGAGCAGCAGCGTGGGCACCTTGGCCGCGGCCTCCTTCAGCGCGAGCGCCCCGGCGATCTGGAACGCCATGTCGGAGGAGTCGACCGAGTGGGCCTTGCCGTCGTACAGCGTCACCCGCACGTCCACCATGGGGTACCCGGCGAGCACTCCGCGCTGCATCTGGGTGCGCACCCCCTTCTCCACCGAGGGGATGAACTGGCGCGGTACCACGCCACCGACGATCTTGTCCACGAACTCGAAACCGCCACCGGAGGGCAGGGGCTCGACCTCCAGGTGGCAGACGGCGAACTGGCCGTGGCCACCGGTCTGCTTGACGTTGCGGCCCAGGGCCTGGCAGCTGCCGCCGAAGGTCTCCCTGAGCGGCACCCGCAGCTCGGTCTTCTCCACCTCCACGCCGTGCCGCCTGCTCAGCCGGTCGAGCAGCACGTCGGTGTGGGCCTCGCCCATGCACCACAGCACGAGCTGGCGGGTCTCGGGGTTGTTCTCCAGCCGGAGCGTCGGGTCCTCGGCGACCAGCCGCTGCAGCGCCTGGCCCAGCTTGTCGTCGTCGGCCTTGGACCTGGGCTGGATCGCCACGGGCAGCAGCGGCTCCGGCATGCTCCAGGCCGTCATCAGCAGCGGGTTCTCCCGGTCCGACAGGGTGTCGCCGGTCTCGGCGCGCGACAGCTTGGCCACCGCCGCGATGTCCCCGGCCACGCACTTGGCGGTCGTCCGCTGGTGCTTGCCCAGCGGCGAGGAGAGGGCGCCGATGCGCTCGTCCACGTCGTGGTCCTCGTGCCCGCGGTCGGACAGGCCGTGCCCCGAGACGTGCACCGTCATGTCCGGGCGCAGCGTGCCGGAGAAGACCCGCACCAGGCTGATCCTGCCCACGTACGGGTCGCTGGTGGTCTTGACGACCTCGGCGACCAGCGGCCCCTCGGGGTCGCAGGTGATGCCGGAGACGGGCTCGCCGTGGATCGACATGATCTCCGGCAGCGGGTGCTCGGGCGGCGAGGGGAATCCCTGGGTGATGAGCTCCAGGACCTCCAGCGCGCCCACGCCGGTCCCCGCGGCCAGCACCGGGTAGAAGCCGCCGCGCGCGACGGCCTTCTCCAGGTCCTCGATGAGGGCCTTGGTGTCGATCTCCTCGCCGGAGAGGTAACGGTCCATGAGGGACTCGTCCTCGCTCTCCTGGATGACGCCCTCGATCAGGGCGCTCCGGTAGACCTCGATCTGGTCGGCGTAGGCGGGGCCGGGTGAGTTCTCCGTCCGGTTGCCGGTCGCGTAGTTGTAGAACTTCTGGCTGAGCAGGCCGATCAGGCCGTTCACCTTGCCGTTGGTCACCACGGGCAGGTACAGCGGCGAGACGCCGTCGCCGAAGGCGTCCTGGCAGGCGCCGAGGGCGTCGTCGAAGTTCGCCCGCTGGTGGTCGATCTTGGTGATCACGACCGCGCGGGGCATCCCGACCGCCGCGCACTCGTCCCAGAGCATCCTGGTCAGGCCGTCCACGCCGTCGACGGCCGAGACGACGAACAGCGCCGCGTCGGCCGCGCGCAGCCCGGCGCGCAGGTCGCCGACGAAGTCGGCGTAGCCCGGGGTGTCCAGCAGATTTATCTTGATGTCGTTGTGGACCACGGGGGCCACGGTCAGGTTCACCGAGCGTTGCTGGCGCACCTCGACCTCGTCGAAGTCGCTGACGGTCGTGCCGTCCTCGACCCTGCCGGGTCGCTGGACGGTCCGCGTCGCGGCCAGCAGTGCCTCCACAAGTGTTGTCTTCCCGGCACCGGAATGGCCGACCAGCACGACATTTCGTATCATGCCCGGCCGGTCGGCCGCGGGTGCCCTCCCCGCGGCTCCCGCTGTTCCGCCGGTTGCTCTTTCCGCCACATCGCCTCCCGCGTCGTTACCGAAGGGGCGCAACCTGGTGGGGCCACACCCCCGGGGGTCCGCTGCCGAGTTCGCTCACCGCGTGGACTCGGTCTGTTCACCAAATACCCATGTGGCGAATATCACAAGAGGGCTGGGCCGATCCTCTTGCGGGAGGAAGATCTAATCGCTACATATCCGGGGCGTCCCCGGCGATCTCGCACCGCCCCGCGAACGCGGTTCCCCCGCGGCTCGCCGCTCCCCGTCGCCGATGCGCGCACGCAGGCCCGGTGGCCTACGATCGGATCGCGATGCTGAAACTTCTGCGCCCCGCCGTCACCAGGCTCTTGACCCCGCTGGGCAGGGCACTCACCCGCCACGGGATCAGCCCCAACGCGGTCACCGCCGCCGGCACGCTCGGCACCGTCGCCGCGGCCCTGTTCTTCTACCCGCGGGGCCAGCTGTTCGTCGGCACGGTGGTGATCACCTTCTTCGTGCTCGCGGACCTCCTCGACGGGGTCATGGCCAGGATGACGGGCCCGGGGAGCACCTGGGGCGCCTTCCTCGACTCCACCCTCGACCGGGTCGGCGACGCGGGCATCTTCTCCGGGCTGGTGTTCTGGTTCGTCGTGAGCGGGCAGCGGGTGCTCGCGGGGGTCGCGCTGTTCTGCCTCGTCGCGGGGGCGGTGGTCTCGTACGTCAAGGCCAGGGCCGAGGCGCTGGGCATGACGTGCGACGTCGGCCTCGCCGAGCGGCCGGAACGCCTGGTCGTGGGCCTGGTCTCCGTGGGCCTCGGCGGTCTCGGCGTTCCGTACATCCTGGCCGCGGGGCTCTGGCTGCTCGCCGTCGCCAGCGCGGTCACGGTCGGCCAGCGCCTGCTGCACGTGCGCCGGCAGGCCGTCTCCCACCCGCCACGGACCCTTCGCTGATCGGAAAGATCGATGACCGACAAGCCCTCCCCCCAGGATCGTCTCGTCGCCGCGGCGTTCGGCGCCGGTTGGACGGTCGTGCCCCGCCTGCCCGAGAGGCTCACCGCGTGGGCCTTCCGTGCCGCCGCCGACCGCCTGTGGAGGCGCCGCGGCAAGTCGGTGCTCAGGCTTGAGGCCAACCTCGCCAGGGTCAAGGGCACCTCGCCCGGCGACCCGGCGATCCGGGCGCTCAGCCGCGACGGCATGCGCTCCTACTTCCGCTACTTCCACGAGGTGTTCCGGCTGCCCTCGATCCCCATGGACGAGATCGTCTCCCGCATGACCGTGACCGGGGCCGAGACCGTCTACGACAACCTCGCCAGGGGGCGTGGCGTTGTCATGGCCCTGCCGCACATGGGCAACTGGGACCAGGCGGGCGCCTGGTTCGCCGGTACGGGCCACCCGTTCACCACGGTGGCCGAGCGGCTCAAGCCCGAGTCGCTGTTCCACCGCTACACCGCCTTCCGCGAGGGGCTCGGCATGGAGGTGCTGCCGCTCACCGGCGGCGACGGCCACACCTTCGGCACCCTCGCGCAGCGCCTGCGCGCCGGTCTGCCGGTCGCGCTGCCCGCCGAGCGCGACCTGACCGCGAACGGGGTCGAGGTGCAGTTCTTCGGCGCGGCCACCCGGATGCCCGCCGGCCCCGGCCTGCTGGCCGTGCACACCGGCGCCGCCCTCATCCCGGCGATCCCCTACTTCGAGGAGAACGGCTGGGGGCTGCAGTTCCACGAGGAGATCGCGATCCCGGCCGAGGGCACCAGGAAGGAGAAGGTGGCCGTCGTCATGCAGAGCCTCGCCACCGTCTTCGAGAAGGGCATCGCCGAGCACCCCGAGGACTGGCACATGCTCCAGCGCCTCTGGCTCGAGGACCTGGAGCCCCGGGAGGCCGCGCCATGAGGATCGGCATCGTCTGCCCCTACACGTGGGACGTCCCGGGCGGAGTCCAGGTGCACATCCGCGACCTGGCGGAGGCGCTCATGGCCGACGGCCACCACGTCTCGGTGATCTCCCCGGCCGCGGAGAACGCCGCGCTGCCCCCGTACGTGACCTCGGCGGGCCGCGCCGTCCCGGTGCCCTTCAACGGGTCGGTGGCCAGGATGTCGTTCGGGTTCCTGTCGGCGAACCGGGTGCGCCGCTGGGTGCGCGAGGGCCGCTTCGACGTGCTGCACGTGCACGAGCCGGCCATCCCCTCCCTGGGGCTGCTCGCCTGCTGGGTGGCCAGGGGACCGATCGTGGCCACCTTCCACGCCTCGTACGGCAACTCGCGGTCCTTCTCGGTCGGGGTGCCGGTCATCATGAGCGCGCTGGAGAAGATCGGCGGCAGGATCGCGGTGTCCGACGCCGCCAGGAAGACCCTGGTCGAGTTCATGGGCGGCGACGCCGTGCTCATCCCCAACGGGGTGGCGGTGAGCCGCTACGCCGAGGGCGAGCCGCTGCCCGGCTGGGACGAGGGCGAGGTGATCGGCTTCCTGGGCCGGATGGACGAGCCGCGCAAGGGCCTGCCGGTGCTGCTGGAGGCGTTCTCCCTGCTGGCCGCCGAGCGACCGGCGCTGCGCCTGCTCCTGGCGGGGCCCGGCGACGCCGACGAGGTGCTGGAGCGGGTCCCGGCCGCCTTCCACGACCGGATCGGCCTGCTCGGCATGGTCAGCGAGGAGGACAAGGTGCGCGCCTACCACACGGTCGACGTCTTCTGCGCGCCCAACCTGGGCGGTGAGAGCTTCGGTATCGTGCTGACCGAGGCGATGTCGGCGGGCGCGGCGATCCTGGCGAGCGACATCCCCGCCTTCCGCAAGGTGCTCGACGACGGCCGGGCGGGGGCGCTGTTCGAGACGGGCGACGCGAAGTCGCTCGCCCGCGAGGCCGCCGCGCTGCTCGACGACTCCGCGCGCCGGGCCGAGCTGTCGGAGGCGGCCCGCCTCGCCGTGCACAAGTACGACTGGTCGACGGTCGCCCGCGACGTCCTGCGGGTCTACGAGACCGTGGCGAGCACGACCGGGGTCGAGGAGGACGCCGCGGGCGCCGCAGGCGCGGCCGGGGCGGACCTGGCGGCGGGTACGGCGGCCGAGAGGGACGACACGCTGTGACGACCACGCTGATCCCGGTGGTGGGCGCGATCGTGGTGCTCCTCGCCGTCTACATCTCCTGGCGGGCGGGGCGGCTCGACCGGATGCACATCCGCCTGGAGCTGGCCCGCGAGTCCCTGGACGCCGCCCTGGTGCGGCGGACCGCCGTCAGCCTGGAGCTGGCGGCCTCCCGGCTGCTGGACCCGGCGACGAGCCTGGTGCTGGCCGCGGCCGCCCACGAGGCCCGTACGGCGGGTCCGGAGGAGCGCGAGCACGCCGAGAGCGACCTGTCGCGCGCCCTGCGCGCCGTCGTGGACCAGGAGCGCTTCCGCGACCGGCTGGCCGACACCCCGGCGGGCTCCGACCTGCTGGAGGAGCTGGGCGCCGCGGTGGCCAAGGTCCTCTACTCCCGCCGGTTCTACAACAACGCGGTGGGCGTGACCCGGACGGCGCAGCGCCGCTGGCTGGCCCGCACGCTGCGGCTGGCGGGGTACACCGAGTATCCGGCCTTCTTCGAGATCGACGACGCGCCTCCGAAGGCCCTGGCCGCCGAATAAGGGTATTTAAGGCGTATATAAACCGGACTATCTGACAAGTCGGACACCGGTAAGCTCTTGGCGATTCGTGGCCGAGTGGCCGAGTAACTCAGTGACCGAGTGGCCGACTTGAGGAGATGAGCCGTGCGGGTGTCCCGGATGATCGCCGTTACGCTGGCGGGAGTCGCGGTCCTGGCCCCGGCCGCCGCCTGTTCCTCCGACAAGCCCACCGCGCCGGGCAACCCCGCGGGCGCGGCCGGCGAGCCGAGCGCGGCCCCGACCCCCACGCCCGAGCCGACGCACCCCTTCACCGGCCTGCCCGGCGCGGCCCGCAGGGCGGTGCTCGCGGTGAAGATCGAGAACACCTCGGCGGGCAAGCCGCAGCTCGGCCTCAAGAGCGCCGACGTCGTCTACATCGAGCAGGTCGAGGCGGGCCTGACCCGCCTGATGGCGATCTTCTCCTCGAAGATCCCGGCCAAGATCGGCCCGGTCCGCAGCGCCCGCATCTCCGACCTGCACATCGTCCCGCAGTTCGGCAGGCCCGCCTTCGCCTACTCGGGCGCGCAGACCAAGATGCTCCCCTTCATCGCCGAGGCCCCGCTCTTCGACGTATCCGACAGCAGGCAGCCGGGCGCGTACTTCCGCCAGCCGGGGCGCTTCGCCCCCTACAACCTGTTCGCCAACACCAGGCAGCTGCTGGCCGGGGCGCCCAAGGCGAGCAAGGCCAAGGACATCGGGTTCACCTTCGGAGACGCCCCCGAGGGCGGCGTGCCGCGCAAGGCGTACAGCGTGAAGTACCCGGCGGCGAGCTTCACCTTCGGCTGGTCGGAGGCGGCGGGCAAGTGGCTGATTTGGCAGGACGGCAAGAAGGACATGGCGGCCGAGGGCGGCCAGCTCGGCGCGCCCACGATCGTCGTGCAGTACACCAAGACGGAGCGCTCGCAGTTCCACGACAAGAACCAGAGCTACACCCCGCTGGTGCACAGCACGGGCAAGGGCAGGGCGATCGTGCTCCGCGACGGCCAGGCGTTCAAGGCCCGCTGGTCGAGGCCCAAGGAGAAGGACGGCACCGTCTTCACCACGGAGACGGGCGAGCCGATGAACTTCGCCCCGGGACAGGTCTGGGTCGCGCTGGCCTCGGCCAAACCCGTCATTCCCTGACGCGCAAGCCCTACATCCTGTCCAAGAAGATCGCCCAAGAGCGACAGGGCGTCGTGTAAGGGGGCAGGCCGCCAGCACCTACGATGGAAGCGTAGTGGCCGCCCCTTGGGCGGCCCGTGTGATCCGCAGCCAGCCGTCGTGAGGTAGAGACCGTGTCCAGCAGCACGCCCGAAGTCAGCGAGACGACCGTCACCGGAACCGCCCGGGTCAAGCGCGGCATGGCAGAGATGCTCAAGGGCGGCGTCATCATGGACGTCGTCAACGCCGAGCAGGCCAAGATCGCCGAAGACGCCGGCGCCGTCGCCGTCATGGCCCTCGAGCGGGTGCCCGCCGACATCCGCGCCCAGGGCGGCGTCTCCCGGATGAGCGACCCCGACATGATCGACGGCATCATCGCCGCCGTCTCGATCCCGGTGATGGCCAAGGCCCGCATCGGTCACTTCGTCGAGGCCCAGGTGCTCCAGTCGCTCGGCGTCGACTACGTCGACGAGTCCGAGGTGCTCACCCCGGCCGACTACGCCAACCACATCGACAAGTGGCGGTTCACGGTGCCCTTCGTCTGCGGCGCGACCAACCTGGGCGAGGCGCTGCGCCGCCTCACCGAGGGCGCGGCGATGATCCGCTCCAAGGGCGAGGCCGGCACCGGCGACGTCTCCAACGCCACCACCCACATGCGCAAGATCAGGGGTGAGATCAGGCGTCTGGGCTCGCTGCCCGAGGACGAGCTCTACGTCGCGGCCAAGGAGCTCCAGGCGCCGTACGAGCTGGTCGCCGAGGTCGCCAGGACCGGCAAGCTGCCGGTCGTGCTGTTCACCGCCGGCGGCATCGCCACCCCGGCCGACGCGGCGATGATGATGCAGCTCGGCGCCGAGGGCGTGTTCGTCGGCTCGGGCATCTTCAAGTCCGGCAACCCCGCCGAGCGCGCCTCCGCGATCGTCAAGGCCACCACCTTCTACGATGACCCCGACGTCATCGCGAAGGTCTCCCGAGGTCTGGGCGAGGCCATGGTCGGCATCAACGTCGACGACATCCCGGCCCCGCACCGGCTGGCCGAGCGCGGCTGGTAAAGCGCGGGCGGGGACTCCGGGAAGGCCCGAGAAGCCCCGAAAAACCCCGGGAAACCGGAAAACAGGCGATCTCCATGACGGAGATCGCCTTTTTCCTGACAGGGGGAGTTAACTCCGCGGTCATGATGCTCCGCGAGGCTGACGGGCGTTTGCGCCCGATCACCCGGGAGGTTCCCTTGTCGAAGTTCACCCGCCGATCCTTTCTCGTCACCGGCATCGCGGCCGGCGCGGCGGCGGGCGTCCCAGCCGCCGCGCACGCCGGTCCGGAGCCCGCCAGGGAGAGCGCCGAGTCCCTGGCCTCCCGCGGCCTGCGCTCGGACCCCTTCACGCTCGGCGTCGCCTGCGGGGATCCCGACTCCGGCGGTTTCGTGATCTGGACCCGCCTGGCGCCCCAGCCGCTCGCCGAGGACGGCCTGGGCGGCATGCCCGCCCGGCCCTTCCCCGTGGAGTGGCAGGTCTACGGCGACGAGAAGGGCCGCCGCGTGCTGCGCGGGGGTGTCGCCGCGGCCAGGCCCGAGTGGGGCCACAGCGTCCACGTCGAGCTGAACGGGCTGCCCTCCGACAGGGACTACTGGTACCGCTTCAGGGTCGGCCCGTACCTCTCGCCGATCGGCAGGGCCAGGACGGCCCCGCACGCCCTCTCCCACGGTTCCTCCCTGGCGATGGCCTTCGTCTCCTGCGCCCAGTACGAGCACGGCTACTTCACCGCCTACCGCCGCCTGGCCGAGGAGCGGCCCGACCTGATCCTGCACCTGGGCGACTACCAGTACGAGTACCGGCGCGACACCTACACCATCCCCGGCGGCAACATCCGCCACCACGAGGGGCCGGAGACCGAGAGCCTGGCGAACTACCGCCAGCGGCACGCCCAGTACAAGACCGACCCCGACCTGCAGGCCGCGCACGCCGCCGCCCCCTGGCTGGTCGTCTGGGACGACCACGAGCTGGACAACAACTGGGCCGACGAGGTCCCCGAGAAGCCCGAGGTGCCCCAGCCGGACTTCCTCGCCCGGCGCGAGGCGGCCTTCAGGGCCTACTACGAGAACATGCCGCTGCGGCGCGCCTCCATCCCCCGGGGCGTCGACATGCAGCTCTACCGGCGCGTCCGGTGGGGGAGGATGGCCACCTTCCACATGCTCGACACCCGCCAGTACCGCAGCGACCAGGGCTGTGGCGACGGCTACCGGGACTGCCCGGCGGCGGTCGACCCCGCCCGCTCGATCACCGGCGACGCGCAGGAGCGCTGGCTGCTGGACGGCATGCGCCACTCGGGGGCGCGCTGGGACGTCATCGGCCAGCAGGTCTTCTTCGCCCAGCGCGACAACAACGCCGGGCCCGCCAAGATCACCAGCCAGGACGCCTGGGACGGCTACGTCGCCTCGCGCCGGCGCATCACCCAGGGCTGGGTGGACGCCGGGGTGCGCAACCCCGTGGTGCTCACCGGCGACGTGCACGCCCACTGGGCGAGCGACCTCAAGCTCGACTACGACGACCCCACCACCCGCACGGTCGGCTCGGAGCTGGTCGCCTCGTCCATCACCACGGGCGGCGACGGCCTCGACTCGGACCCGGCGACCCACCCGTACCTGACCATCAACCCGCACCTGAAGTTCTACAACAACCAGCGCGGCTACGTGATGACCAGGATCGAGCGCGACCGGATGACCGCGGACTTCAAGGTGCTGCCGCAGGTCACGCAGGCGGGCTCCGCGGCGCACACCAAGGCGACCTTCGTGATCGAGGACCGGGTCCCCGGCGTGCAGCAGACCTACCTGCGCCCGGTCGACCCCTCGGCCGCCAGGACCCCCGGGATCGACTGGATCCAGGAGACCGTGGACCTGGAGACCAAGCGTCCCTGATCCCGTCGTGATCGTCGTGATCGCCGGCGTCGCGGCGCCGGCGACCACCTGACGATCACCTGATGACCACCTGAGGGCCGCCGTCACGGGCGCCCCGGCGAACGTTCGCCGGGGCGCCCGTGACGCGTCCGGGAGGGGAGCCCCGGCCGGGATCGATCCGGGAACGGGCTCCCGGCCGCCGTCACGGCCCGGATCGCCGTGCCGAGCCGCGGTGATAACCGGTTTGGGGCCATCCGAGGGTGGCCATACGCTGAGGGGGCACCCCACCCGCACGGGAAGGACCATCGGTGACCATCGTCCCCACGATCGGCGTGTTCGCGCTGCAAGGAGACGTGCGCGAGCACGTGCGCTCCCTGGAGGCGGTGGGCGCGAGAGCGGTCACCGTACGGCGTCCCCACGAGCTGGAGGCGGTCGACGGCCTCGTCATCCCCGGCGGGGAGTCCACCACGATGTGGAAGCTCGCCGAGACCTTCGAGCTGCTCGAACCGCTCCGGATGCGGATCAAGGAGGGCATGCCCGCCTACGGCTCCTGCGCCGGAATGATCATGCTGGCCGACCGGATCGAGGGCGGCATCGCAGGCCAGCAGACGATCGGCGGCATCGACATGGTCGTCCGCCGCAACGCCTTCGGACGCCAGGTCGACTCCTTCGAGGCCGACGTCGACTTCGCCGGCCGCGGCGGCATGCGGGCGGTCTTCATCCGCGCCCCCTGGGTGGAATCCGTGGGTTCGGGGGTCGAAGTGCTGGCGCTGGCCGAACCTGGGGATAGGATCGTCGCGGTCCGCCAAGGACCGTTGCTCGCCACGTCCTTCCACCCGGAACTTACCGGGGATGTCGGTGTGCATTCATATTTCGCTGAGATGGTGAGGGAGCTCTAGGCGATGTCCGGCCACTCCAAATGGGCGACGACGAAGCACAAGAAGGCCGCACTTGACTCCAAGCGCGGCAAGCTGTTCGCCAAGCTCATCAAGAACATCGAGGTCGCGGCCCGGACGGGCGGACCCGATCCGGACGGCAACCCGACGCTGTACGACGCCATCACCAAGGCGCGCAAGAGCTCGGTCCCGATCGACAACATCGAGCGCGCCCGCAAGCGTGGCGGCGGCCTGGAGGCCGGCGGCGCCGACTGGCAGACCATCATGTACGAGGGCTACGCCCCCGGCGGCGTCGCGGTGCTGATCGAGTGCCTCACCGACAACCGCAACCGCGCCGCCTCCGAGGTTCGCGTCGCGCTGACCCGCAACGGCGGCTCGCTGGCCGACCCCGGCTCGGTGTCCTACATGTTCAACCGCAAGGGCGTCGTGCTCGTCCCCAAGGGTGAGCTGGCCGAGGACGACGTGCTGACCGCGGTCCTCGACGCGGGCGCCGAGGAGGTCAACGACCTGGGCGACCAGTTCGAGGTCGTCTCCGAGGCCACCGACCTCGTCCCGGTCCGCAAGGCCCTGCAGGAGGCCGGGATCGACTACGACTCGGCCGAGTCGAGCTTCATGCCGACGATGAACGTCCCGCTGGACGAGGACGGCGCCCGCAAGGTCTTCAGGCTGATCGACGCCCTTGAGGACAGCGACGACGTGCAGAACGTCTGGGCCAACTTCGACGTCTCCGACGAGGTCATGGAGAAGCTCGACGCATAAGCCAGGCAATTCGGCGTGATCTCGTATTGTCTGCGAGGTTTGTCCGCGTGATCGAGGGCATATCACGCGGACAATGGGCAATCCTGATCTGATTTTTGCCGTGGCGGGCGTCGCCGCGCTGCTCGCGGCCACGCTGCCCCGGCTCCTGAACCGGCGCCCCTTCTCTCTCCCTCTGGCCTGCCTGCTGGGCGGCGTCCTTCTCTACGCCCTGCCCCTGGACCTGCCCGATCCCGACCCGGTGGCTCACCGGGCGCTGGTCGAGCACGCCACCGAGATCTGCGTGCTGATCTCGCTCATGGGCGCAGGGCTGGCCATCAACCGGCCCTTCGGGCGGCGCGACTGGTCCTCGACCTGGCGCCTGCTGGGGTGGACGCTCCCGCTGACCGTCCTCGCCGTGGCCGCCACCGCGTACGGCCTGCTCGGGTGGCCCCTGGCGGCGGCGCTGCTGCTGGGCGCGGTGCTCGCGCCGACCGACCCGGTGCTCGCCTCCGACGTGCAGGTCGGCGAGCCCGTCGACTCGGAGAACGCCGACGACGAGGTCCGCTTCACCCTCACCTCGGAGGCGGGCCTCAACGACGGCCTGGCCTTCCCCCTGGTGTACGCCGCGATCGCGCTGGCCGTCGGCGGGGGTGTCGGCTGGATCGGCGAGTGGACGCTGGTGGACCTGCTCTACCGGTGCGCCGCGGGCGTGGTGTGCGGCCTGCTGATCGGCAAGGGGCTGGGACGGCTCTTCTTCCGCGCCCAGAAATCCGACCTGCGGCTGGCCGAGCACCGCGACGGCTTCGTGGCGCTGGCCGCGACGTTCCTGGCCTACGGCCTCACCGAGCTGGTGTACGGGTACGGCTTCATCGCGGTGTTCGTGACCGCCTGCACCATCAGGGCGGCGGAGCGCACCCACGGCTACAACGGGGTGCTGCACGGCTTCATAGAGCAGCTGGAGCGGCTGTTCACCGCCTGGCTGATCGTGCTGCTCGGCGGCTTCGTCGCGATGGGCGGCCTGTCCGCGCTCACCTGGCGGGGCGCCGCGGTCGGCCTGGTGCTGCTGCTGGTCATCCGGCCGCTGAGCGGATGGATCGCCGGGCTCGGGGGCAGGGCGGGGCCGCGCGAGCGCGTCGCGACCGCCTTCTTCGGCATCCGCGGCATCGGCTCGCTGTTCTACCTCGCCTACGCGCTCGGCCAGGCCGACTTCGGCGTACCCGCCGAGGAGCTCTGGGCAGTGGTCGCCTTCACCGTGCTGGCCTCCCTGGTGATCCACGGGATCTCGGCCTCGCCGGTGATGAACCGCCTGGACCGGCTGCGCGACAGGGCGGGAGACGCCCGGAACGCCGAACCCGCCGTCCAGCACCTGTGAGCCCGGCGCCCGCCGGCGCGGGGCCGTCGGCCGCTTCGCGCGCCGGAGCGATCCCGGCGCGGCGCCCGCGGGCCCGGAGAGCCGTGCGCGGGACGCTCTCACGCGGTAGAGTCTGCCACCGAACAGGTGTTCGGCGAGCGGAGGCGTGTCGGTGCGGTTGCCCGAGCTGCGGGTGATGGGGGTCGATCCCGGGCTTACCCGATGCGGGCTCGGTGCCGTCGAGGGGCGGCCCGGCGCACCGCTGAGCCTGGTCAAGGTCGGGGTCGTTCGCACCCCCGCCGACGACGAGATAGGCGCCCGGCTGGTGGCGATCGAGGCCGGCATCGAGCAGTGGCTCGACGAGATCAGGCCCGACGCGGTGGCCGTGGAGCGGGTCTTCGCCCAGCACAACCTCAGGACCGTGATGGGCACCGCGCAGGCCTCCGCCGTGGCGATCCTGTGCGCGTCCCGCAGGGGCCTGCCGGTCGCGTTGCACACGCCGTCCGAGGTCAAGGCCGCCATCACCGGCAGCGGCACGGCCGACAAGCAGCAGGTCGGCACGATGGTGACCCGCCTGCTGCGGCTGGACGCCATGCCCAAGCCCGCCGACGCCGCCGACGCGCTCGCCCTCGCGATCTGCCACGTGTGGCGGGGCGGCGCCCAGAGCAGGCTGGCCGAGGCCGCCGCGAAGGCCGCGAGCGGCTCCGGCACCACCCCCGCCGCCTACTTCCGAGGCCGTGGCAGGGCCGGATACCCGAGAGGAACCGCGAAGTGATCGCCTCGGTGCGAGGACAGGTGACCGCGATCGCGCCCGACGGTGTGGTCGTCGAGGTGGGCGGGGTGGGAGTCCTCGTGCACTGCACGCCGGGCACGCTGGCGACGCTCAGGATGGGTGAGGAGGCCAGGCTGGCCACCTCGCTGGTGGTCCGCGAGGAGTCGCTGACACTGTTCGGCTTCGGCACCGACGACGAGCGCGGCATCTTCGAGATGCTGCAGACGGCCAACGGGGTCGGCCCCAAGGTCGCCCTGGCGATGCTGGCCGTGCACAGCCCCAACGCGCTCCGGGTGGCCGTGGCCTCCGCCGACGTCAAGGCGCTGACCAGGGTCCCCGGGGTGGGCCCGAAGGGCGCCCAGCGGATCATCGTCGACCTCAAGAACAAGCTCGGCACTCCGGAGGAGGCCGTCAGCGCCGCCCTCGACGGCCGCGCCGCCACACCCGCCTGGCGCGGCCAGGTCCACTCCGGCCTGGTCGGCCTGGGCTACTCGGCGCGAGACGCCGACGAGGCGGTCGCCGCCGTCGAGCCCCAGGCCGACACGGAGACGGCCGAGGGCCGCACCCCGCAGGTGGCGGTCCTGCTCAAGGCCGCGCTTCGCGCGCTGAGCGTGCGATGAGGGGCCCGGCCACCGAGGCCGCGCGCGAGCGCGGATCCCTCAGCCCGGTGTCCGCCGGCCGCGGGCGAGCCCGCCGTACGAGGCGTGTGCCCGGAGACGGCGGCAGAGGGCGCCGCGCGGTGCCCAGAGGGCTCGGGCGGTTCCGCCCTACGGTGAGTGGGGGAGGGACGGCGTGAGCTCCGATCGTGATCTGGTGTCGCCGGACGCCGAGGGCGACGAGAGATACATCGAGGCGGCGCTGCGGCCCAAGCGGCTGGAGGAGTTCATCGGCCAGGCGCGGGTGCGCGAGCAGCTGTCGCTGGTGCTGCAGAGCGCGCTGCGGCGCAACCGGCCGCCGGACCACGTGCTGATGAGCGGCGGTCCCGGGCTGGGCAAGACGACCCTGTCGATGATCATCGCGACCGAGCTCTCCGTGCCCCTCCGGATCACCTCGGGGCCCGCGCTGGAGCGGGCCGGCGACCTCGCGGCGATCCTGTCGACCCTCTCCGAGGGCGAGGTCCTGTTCATCGACGAGATCCACCGGATGGCCAGGCCCGCCGAGGAGATGCTCTACCTCGCGATGGAGGACTTCCGCGTCGACATCGTGGTGGGCAAGGGGCCGGGGGCGACCGCGATCCCGCTGGAGATCGCCCCGTTCACCCTGGTCGGGGCCACCACCCGGGCCGGCATGCTCCCCGCGCCGCTGCGCGACCGCTTCGGCTTCGTCGCGCACATGGACTTCTACGGGGTCGCCGAGCTGGAGGAGGTGCTGCACCGCTCCTCGCGCCTGCTGGGCGTCAAGCTCCCCGGCGACGCCGCCCGCGAGATCGCCGGCCGCTCCCGGGGCACCCCCCGCATCGCCAACCGGCTGCTGCGCCGGGTCCGCGACTTCGCGGAGGTGCGTGCCGAGGGCGTCGTCACCAGGGACGTCGCCTCCGCCGCGCTCAACCTCTACGAGGTCGACGCAGAGGGGCTCGACCGGCTCGACCGGGCGGTGCTCGGAGCGCTGTTGCGCAAGTTCGGCGGCGGGCCGGTGGGATTGTCGACGCTGGCGGTCGCGGTGGGGGAGGAGCCGGAGACGGTCGAGGTGGTCGCCGAGCCCTTCCTGGTGCGGCAGGGACTGCTGGCCCGTACCCCCCGCGGCCGGGTCGCGACCGCCGCGGCCTGGACCCATCTGGGGCTGGTGCCCCCGCCGGACGCCTTCGGCGCCTCGTTTCTCGTCGATCTTGAGGATGATCCAGGGAAAATCTAACGTTGGGAGTCGGTAGGGGAGTCGTACAGGATTGATCACAGATCGATGACAACTGTATCGAAATGGGAACTTCCCTGCGTGCCGAAACGTGACTTCGTTGCCGCGCTCTTAACAGCTCGCCTAAACTCCGAGCCTTGGCTGGCTGTGTAGGCTGACGTGCTGAGCGGCGTGGCCGTATGTGACGTCCGGCTTTCGCCGGTCATTCTCAAGAGAGGGAGCGGCCCTGTGGGCGGCAACTATTCGAGCCTGATCATGATCGCTCTCATGGTCGTGGTGTTCTACTTCCTGCTCATCCGGCCGCAGCGCAAGCGGCAGCAGGAGCAGGTCAAGATGCAGAACAGTCTCGCGCCGGGCACCGGTGTCATGACCACGACGGGTCTCTTCGCGACCGTGGTGGCCATCGACGCCGACGACGTGATCCTGGAGATCGCCCCCGGTGTGGAGACCCGCTGGGTCAAGGCGGCGATCGGCCGTGTCCTGGTTCCCGTCGACGACGTGGAGGAGGAGAATGTCAAGGCTGTCGACCACGATGTCGTGGAGACGGCCGAACAGCAGGGTGCAGACCACGACACGACGAGCAAGAAGCCGTGAGTAGCCTCACCTCCAACCCCCTATAACCGAAAGAACTGACGACCAGTGGCCCGACCGACCAGCGGCCAGAGCAGACCGGGGCGCATGCTCCTGGTGCTTCTGGCGATCATTCTCGCCATGGGCGGGGCGATGCTCCTCAACAAGGCGTACACGCCGGAGTATGGCCTCGACCTCGCCGGCGGCACGACCGTGACGCTGCAGCCCGTCACGCCGAACGGGAGCGCTCCCTCGCAGGAGAGCCTCGACCTCGCCGTGAACATCATCCGCGAGCGGGTGAACGGCAGCGGCATCTCCGACGCCGAGGTCGCCAAATCCGGCGACAACATCGTCATCTCCGTTCCCGGAGCCGGCCAGGAGGAAGTCGTCAAGCTGGTCGGCACCACCGCGGAGCTGAGGTTCCGCCAAGTGCTGGCGATCGGGGCCGGATCACCTCCGCCCCCGGGTCAGCTCTCCACCCAGGCGCCGACGCCGTCCCCCTCGCCCACCGCCTCCGGGCGCAAGGGTTCCAAGGAGCCCAAGCCCGCCGAGACGGCGACCCCGAAGCCCGGTGCGACGGCCGCGCCCGACACCGGAGCCTCCCCGGCCGGCCGTGCCCTGTCGTCGGCGCTCACCAACCCGAGCCCCGGCGCCACCTCCGCGCCCTCGGCCGAGCCGAGCGGCGACAAGCCCGCCAAGCCCGGCAAGAGCGCGGCCCCGGACGCGAGCGCCGCGCCCGACGCCACCGCCGTGCCGACGGTCCCGCCGACGGCGCCCGACGACCCCATGGCGGGCGTCGACCCCACCGGGATCGACCCCGCGGCGCTCAAGCAGTTCGAGACGCTCGACTGCGCCAAGGACGCGGGCCGCGGGGCCCAGGACGCGCCGGACAAGCAGTACGTCGGCTGCAGCCAGGACGGCAGCACCAAGTTCGTGCTGGAGAAGGCGGCCGTGACCGGTACCGCGATCGACAGCGCGTCCTCCGGCGTCGACCAGACCACCGGTGAGTGGCTCGTCCAGCTCGCCTTCAAGGGCCAGGGCCCCGACCAGTGGTCGAAGGTCACCACCACCGCCTTCAACTCGCAGGCTCCCCGCAACCAGGTCGCCATGGTCCTCGACGGCGTGGTCATCTCCGCGCCCGTCATCCAGGAGCCCATCACCGGCGGCCGGGCGCAGATCTCCGGCAGCTTCACCCAGGTGACGGCCGACGAGCTGGCCAACCAGCTCAAGTACGGCGCGCTGCCGCTGAAGTTCGAGAAGAGCTCCATCGAGGAGGTCTCCTCCACGCTGGGCGCCGACCAGCTGCGCGGCGGTCTCATCGCGGGCGCGATCGGCCTCCTGCTGGTCCTGGTCTACTCGATGCTCTACTACCGCGGTCTGGGCATCGTCTCGGTGCTGAGCCTCGTGGTGGCCACGATCGTGACCTACCAGGCCGTCGTGCTGCTCGGCGCGTTCGCGGGCTTCCGCCTCTCGCTGCCGCACATCATCGGACTGATCGTCTCGATCGGTATCACCGCGGACTCGTTCATCGTCTACTTCGAACGGATCCGCGACGAGATGAAGGAGGGCCGGCGCTCGCTGCGCACGGCCATCGAGGTCGCCTGGGTCCGAGCCCGGCGGACGATCCTCATCGCCGACGCCGTCATGTTCATCGCCGCCGTGGTGCTCTACTTCCTGGCGGTCGGAGGCGTGGCCGGATTCGCCTTCGCCATGGGCCTGACCACGCTCATCGACATCGCGGTGGTGTTCATGTTCACCAAGCCGTTCGTCGCGGTGCTGGCCAAGCTGAAGTTCTTCGCCAAGGGGCACAAGCTCTCCGGCCTCGACGCCGAGCGCATGAGTGAGGCCCCCGTCGCGCCCAAGACCGTTCCGCAGGAGGCCTGATGTCCGGCATCGCGCGCCGGCTGTACCGGGGCGAGGTCGACGTCGACTTCGTCGGCCGCAAGAAGCTCTGGTACACCCTTTCCGCAATCCTGCTGGTGATCTCCATCGCGGGCCTGGTCTTCAACGGGCTCAACCTCGGTGTGGAGTTCAAGGGCGGGTCCGTCTTCTCCTTCAAGGCCCCGACCGCCAACATCGAGCAGGTGCGCGCCACGTTCACCGACGCCGGTGCGCACCAGGTCATCGCGCAGACGACCCAGAACGGCTGGCGGGTCACCACGGAGAGCCTCCCGGCCGACGGGGTCACCAAGATCCAGAAGGCGGTGGCCACCGAGTTCAAGATGCCGCCGGACCAGGTCAACCTTCAGGTCATCGGTGCCTCGTGGGGCGGCCAGGTGGCCAACAAGGCCATCATCGGACTGATCGTCTTCATGCTGGCGATCATCCTGTACCTGACGATGGCCTTCGAGTGGAAGATGGCGCTGGCCGCCGTCGTGGCGCTGCTGCACGACCTGGTGATCACCGCCGGCGTCTACGCCTGGTCCGGTTTCGAGGTCACCCCGGCCACCCTGCTGGGCTTCCTGACGATCCTCGGATACTCGCTGTACGACGCCGTCGTCGTCTTCGACATGATCAAGGAGGTCACCGCCAAGCTCGGCACGACCTCCAAGCTCACCTACACCGAAGCCGCCAACAACGCGCTGAACCACACGCTGATCCGGTCGCTGAACACCACCCTGGTGGCGATCCTGCCGGTCGCGGCGATCCTCTTCATCGGCACCACGCTGTTCGGCGCGGGAACGCTGAAGGACCTGTCGCTGTCCCTGTTCGTCGGCATGCTCGTCGGCACCTACTCCTCGCTGTGCGTCGCGACGCCGCTGCTGGTCACGCTGAAGGAGCGCGAGCCGCGCTACCAGGCGCTCGCCCGCAGGCTCGCCGCCCACGGGGGAAGCTCCGGGATCAAGACGGTGCGCCAGCCGGTCACCGCGGGTGCCTCCAACGGCGCCGCCACGGTCGCCGGCGGGGCCACGGCCACCTCCGGCGACAAACGGAAGAAGAAGTAAGCACGGTACGTCCGCGCCTCCGCTCCCCGCTCAGGGAGCGGAGGCGTTTTCCTTACCCCCGCCCCCCTCCAGCACGCCCCCCACACCCTTCCAGCCCTCTCTCGCTCTTCCGACCCCCTCCGGCACCGCCGGTGTTTTCGCCCCGAGACCTCACAGGAGCGCCGATCATGACCGAGCTGAGCAGCCTGATCCTCGACCGCATCCGCGACGTGCCCGACTACCCGCAGCCCGGGGTGCTGTTCAAGGACATCACCCCCCTGCTCGCCGACCCGGTGGCGTTCACCGCGGTGACCGAGGAACTGGCCGGGCTGTACGAGGTGGACAAGATCGTGGGAATCGAGGCGCGGGGGTTCATCCTGGCCGCGCCGGTCGCCATCCGGGCGGGCGCGGGTTTCGTTCCGGTACGGAAGAAAGGCAAACTGCCCTCTGAGACGCTTGAGGCGTCCTACGATCTGGAGTACGGTTCCGCCACCATCGAGGTTCACCGGGATGCCTTCACCCCCGGAGAGCGCGTCCTCATCGTCGACGACGTGCTCGCCACGGGAGGTACGGCCCGCGCGGCGGTGGAACTGGTCCGCAGGGCGGGCGCCGACGTCGTCGCCATCGCGGTGCTCATGGAGCTGGCCTTCCTCAAGGGTCGCGAGCGCCTCACCGACGTGGAGCTGCACTCCCTCGTCGTCGTCTGATCGACCCCGCGGACGAATGCACACAACCCCGTCTGGATACACTGAGGGATCTGGACTCGAACGTAAGGAGTCTGAGTGCCCCGTGATGTGGTCGTCCCCGACGCGACCGCCGGCGGTGGCGGTCCCGAGACGGCCGTCCCAGCAGGCGATGCCGGTTCCGCCATGTCCGGAACCGCCGAGGAGAAGCCGGCGGTAAGGCGAAGGCTCGCACGTTTCGGGGGACAGTGGGGTGGCGGCATGAATCCGGTCCTGGAGCCGCTGTTCCGGACGGTCCGTGCGACCCATCCAAAGGCGGACCTGCGGCTCATCGAGCGCTCCTACGACGTGGCGGCCTACCACCACCGCGACCAGAAGCGTAAGAGCGGCGACCCGTACATCACCCACCCGCTGGCGGTGGCCACGATCCTGGCCGAGCTCGGCACCGACGACGAGACGCTGTGCGCGGCGCTGCTGCACGACACCGTCGAGGACACCGCTTACGGCCTGGACGAGCTGCGCTCGGACTTCGGCGACAACATCGCGCTGCTGGTCGACGGCGTCACCAAGCTCGACAAGGTCAAGTTCGGTGCCGCCGCCGAGGCCGAGACCGTCCGCAAGATGGTCGTGGCGATGTCCCGCGACATCCGGGTGCTGGTGATCAAGCTCGCCGACCGGCTGCACAACATGCGCACCATGCGTTACCTGCCCGAGCACAAGCGGCACCAGAAGTCGCGGGAGACGCTGGAGATCTTCGCTCCGCTCGCCCACCGGCTGGGCATGAACACCATCAAGTGGGAGCTGGAGGACCTCGCGTTCGCCATGCTCTATCCCAAGCGATACGACGAGATCGCCCGGATGGTGTCGGAGCGGGCCCCGCGCAGGGACCTGTTCCTGCAGGAGGTCATCGAGAAGGTCTCCGGAGACCTCCGGGACGCCAAGATCCGCGCGGCCGTCAAGGGCCGCCCCAAGCACTACTACTCCGTCTACCAGAAGATGATCGCCAGGGACGTCGCCTTCGACGACATCTACGACCTGGTGGGCATCCGGGTGCTGGTCGACTCGGTCCGTGACTGCTACGCGGCGCTCGGCACGATCCACGCGCGATGGAACCCGGTCCCCGGCCGGTTCAAGGACTACATCGCGATGCCCAAGTTCAACATGTACCAGTCGCTGCACACCACGGTCATCGGCCCCGAGGGCAAGCCGGTGGAGTTGCAGATCCGCACCCACGGCATGCACCACAGGGCCGAGTACGGCGTGGCGGCGCACTGGAAGTACAAGGAGGACCTGACCACCTCGGGTCCTCCGGGGGCGAAGCTGAAGCCCGCCAGCGACATGGCGTGGCTGCGCCAGCTCCTCGACTGGCAGAAGGAGACCGCCGACCCGGGCGAGTTCCTGGAGTCGCTCAGGTTCGACCTGTCGGTCTCCGAGGTCTACGTCTTCACCCCCAGGGGCCAGGTCATCGCCCTGCCGGAGAACGCGACGCCCGTCGACTTCGCCTACGCCGTGCACACCGAGGTCGGCCACCGCTGCATCGGCGCCAGGGTCAACGGCCGTCTGGTGCCCCTGGAGTCGCGCCTGGGCAACGGCGACACCGTGGAGATCTTCACCTCCAAGTCACCCGACGCGGGCCCCTCGCGCGACTGGCTGAAGTTCGTCAAGTCCGGCCGGGCCCGCAACAAGATCCGGCAGTGGTTCTCCAAGGAGCGCCGCGAGACCGCGATCGAGGCGGGCAAGGAGGCGATCGGCCGCGCCATGCGCAAGCAGGGCCTGCCGCTGCAGCGCCTGATGTCCGGAGAGTCCCTCCTGGCCCTCGCCAGGGATCTGCGCTACCCGGACGTCTCCGCCCTCTACGCGGCCGTCGGTGAGGGCCACGTGGCCGCGCAGACGGTCGTGCAGAAGCTCGTGACGTCCATCGGGGGCGTGGAGGGCGCCGAGGACGACATCGCCGAGACCTCCGTGCCGACCAAGCTGCGCGGGCGGCCCCGCGGCAGTGGCGGGGCGGGAGTGGTCGTCGCGGGCGACTCCGACGTCTGGGTACGCCTCTCGCGATGTTGCACGCCCGTACCCGGCGACGAGATCGTTGGTTTCGTCACCCGCGGGCACGGCGTGTCGGTGCACCGCACCAACTGTCCCAACATGGACCAGCTCCAGTCCGAGCCCGACCGCCTGGTCGAGGTCGCCTGGTCCGCCGCCGACGACTCGGTGTTCCTGGTCGCGCTGCAGGTCGAGGCGCTCGACCGGCCCCGCCTGCTCTCCGACGTGACCCGCACCCTCTCCGACCAGCACGTCAACATCCTGTCGGCGTCGGTGACGACGTCCAGGGACAGGGTGGCGATCAGCAAGTTCACCTTCGAGATGGGCGACCCCAAGCACCTGGGCCACGTCCTGAAGGCCGTCCGCAACATCCAGGGCGTCTACGACGTCTACCGGGTCAGCGGCGCCGGTTCCTGAGGTTTCCCGCCCGCCCCGTCCCGCGTCCTCCCGGGCCGGGCGGGCCGCCCGCTCCCGTACGGACCCCTCGGGCCGCGCCTCCGCCCGCCCCGCCACAAGCGTCAGGGCCGCGGGACCGCTCCGTGGTGGAGGGGTCCCGCGGCCCTGAGGTCGCGTCAGCCGGTGACGGCGCCGGGGGTCAGGAGAACTCGGCGAGCGTGCGCTCCGCCTCCTCCAGCCAGGAACGGCGGGCGGCCAGGGCCTCCTCGGAGTCCTTGACGTCCTTGTCCTTGCCGGCGTCCCTGGCCTTGGCCAGGCGGCCCTCCAGCTGCGCGATCGACTTGCGCAGCTGGTCGACCGTGTTCTGGGCGCGGGCTCGGGCCTCGGGGTTGGAGCGCTTCCACTCCGTCTCCTCGGCCTTGCGGACCGCCTCGTCGATCTTGCGCAGGCCACCCTCCAGGCGGTCGCGCTGCTCGCGCGGTACCGGGCCCGCGGCCTCCCAGCGCTCCAGGAGGTTGCGCAGGGAGCTCCGGGCGGCGCGGGCGTCGGTGACCGGAAGGATCTTCTCCGCCTCGACCAGGAGCTGTTCCTTGAGCTCGGCGTTGGCCGCCAGCGAGGCGTCGCGCTCGGCGAAGACGGCCGAACGCGCCTGGAAGAACTGGTCCTGGGCGCCCTTGAAGCGGCCCCACAGCTCGTCCTCGACCTCGCGGGAGGCCCTGCCCGCGGTCTTCCACTCCTGCATCAGCTCGCGGTAGGCCGACGCGGTGGCGCCCCAGTCGGTGGACGAGGCCAGGGTCTCGGCCTCGGCCACGATGCGCTCCTTGGTGGAGCGCACGCCCTCACGCTGCTCGTCCAGACCCGCGAAATAGGCCTTGCGCCGCTTGGCGAAGGCCGTGCGGGCCGCCGACAGGCGCTTCCACAGCGCCGCCTCGGTCACCCGGTCGATGCGCTCGGCGGCCTTCCACTCCTCGATCAGCTGGCGCAGTCGCTCACCACCGGTCTTCCAGTGGGTCGTGTCGTCGGCGATGCGCTCGGCCTCGGCGACGATCCGCTCCTTGATGCCCTTGGCCTCGGCCCTGGCCACGTCGCGAGCGGCCTTGACCTCCTCCCGGCGCTGGGCGACCAGCTCCGTGAGGACGTTGAGGCGGTTCAGCAGCGCGTCGAGGTCACCGACCGCGTGCGCGCCGGTGATCGCCTCGCGAAGCTTGACGATGGTCGCCTCGGCCTGGGCGGGTGGCAGGTCGGTGCCGCGGACCCGCTGTTCCAGCAGGGCGACCTGCCCGGCCAGCTCATCGAACTTGCGATGGAAGTAGGCAAGCGCCTCCTCCGGCTCGCCGGCCTGCCAGGACCCGACGGCCCGTTCTCCCTCAGCCGTACGTACGTAGACGGTGCCGTCGTCGTCTACCCGGCCCCACGGGTCGGTGCTCACCGTGTCCTCCCGCACTTTCATCAGCCTTTCGGGACTTACCGCCCCTTGTATGTATTACGTCAGCTCTAGCTGGACATTGTCACGTCTTTGATTTCGACGGTTTCCTTTGGTGCCCCGGTGCCGTCGGGGCCCGGGGTGATGACGCCCGCCTTGTTCACCTTGTCGAGGATTTCAAGACCCTTGGTGACCGTACCGAACGGTGTGTAGTCCGGGGTCAGCGGGGCGTCGCCGAACACGATGAAGAACTGGCTGCCGTTGGTGTCGGGACCACTGTTGGCCATGGCCACGACGCCGCGCTTGTACTTGGCGCCCTCCAGGTTCTCGTTCACGAAACGGTAACCGGGACCGCCCTGGCCGTCGGTCTGGCTCTTGCCGTCGGCCTTGGCCAGCGGGTCGCCACACTGCAGCATCGGGAACTGGTCGGAACCCAGCCGGTGGCACTTGGAACCGTTGAAGTACTTCTTCTGCGCCAGGAAGGCGAAGGAGTTGACCGTGCACGGTGTCTTGTCGGCCGACACCTCGATGACGATGTCGCCCTGGCTGGTCTTCAGGGTCATCTTCTTGGGTGTCAGGTCGACCTTCTCCGGAGGCAGGCCCACGTTCTTGGCCGGGCCGCCACCGGACTCCGCGGCGTAGCCGCAGGTGCCGCTGGCGGGGTCGAAGGCCTTCGGCTGCGCTCCGGCGGCCGACGCGGCCGGCGACGCGGCCGCTGAGGCGTTGTCCGACGGGGCCGGGTCGGTGGTCGCGGTCGCCGTCGTGTCGGAGCCCCCGAACATGGTCGTCGCGGCGATCACACCCGCCACCACGACCACACCGGCCACGGTGCTGCCGATGATCGCGTTGCGCTTGGCCTTGGCCTCACGTTCGACGCGTCGCTGCGTCTGCCGCTCGTAGTGCTCGCGCGCCAACTGCTTCTGACGCTCCTTGCCGCTCACCGCTTCGCCCTCCCGAGTGCCGAGTAGTACTTAATGAGGTGGGCGAATCGTATCGGCCAATGGGTCATGGTTCGCAGCCCGCCGACCCGCACCGGTACCCTTCGGTTACATTCCCATCCGCATTCTTGACGAGATCAGCTGAGGCAGATGCTCATCGCCGGCTTTCCCGCAGGGTCCTTCCAGACCAACTGCTACGTCGTCGCTCCCGCCGCGGGCGAGGAGTGCGTGGTCGTCGATCCCGGTCAGAACGCGGTCGGCGACCTCGACGACCTGCTGCGCGAGCACAGGCTCAAGCCGGTGGCGGTGCTGGTCACCCACGGGCACATCGATCACATGTGGTCGGTGGCCCCGGTCTGCGGCGCGCGTGACGTTCCCGCGTGGATCCACCCGGAGGACCGCGAGCTGCTGTCCGATCCCGGCAAGGGGCTGTCGCTGTCGACGAGGCAGCAGATGTTCGGGGGACTCACCTTCACCGAGCCCGACGACGTGCGCGAGCTCGCCGACGGCGAGGTGCTGAGACTGGCCGGCCTGGAGCTCACCGTCGACCACACCCCCGGCCATACCAGGGGGTCGGTGACGTTCAGGCTGCCCAGCACCGAGGAGATCCCGGACGTGCTCTTCTCGGGCGACCTGCTGTTCGCCGGCTCCATCGGCCGCACAGACCTTCCGGGCGGCGACTACCCGACCATCCTGCGCAGCCTGGCGGCCAAGTGCCTGCCGCTGCCGGAGGACACGGTGGTCCTGCCCGGTCACGGACCACAGACCACGATCGGTCACGAGCGTGCCACCAACCCGTATCTCGCGGAGGCGAAGGCGGCCGCGGGCGCGGAGCCCGCGGACCCCGCGGGCGCCGGGCACGACCGCGGCCCCGGCAGGGGACTCTAGAAATGACTTTGCAGGCGCCCAAGGGCACCTTCGACTGGCTTCCACCGCGCTCCGAGCGGGCGCTCGCCGTGCGCGAGGCGCTCACCGAGCCCGCCCGCCGGGCGGGCTACGGCTATATCGAGACCCCGGTCTTCGAGGACACCGCGCTGTTCGTCCGCGGTGTCGGCGAGTCGACCGACATCGTCTCCAAGGAGATGTACACCTTCGAGGACAAGGGCGGGCGCTCCATCACGCTGCGCCCCGAGGGCACCGCGTCGGTGGTGCGGGCGGTCCTCCAGCACGGCCTGCACAACGGGCAGCTTCCCGTGAAGCTCTGGTACTCGGGCAGCCAGTTCCGCTACGAGAAGGCCCAGAAGGGCCGCTACCGCCACTTCTGGCAGGTCGGCGCCGAGGCGCTGGGCTCCGAGGACCCGGCGCTGGACGCCGAGCTGATCCTGCTGGCCGTCGACGGCTACGCCGCCCTGGGGCTCACCGGGGTCCGGCTGCTGATCAACACGCTGGGTGACAAGGTGTGCCGTCCCGTCTACCGGGCCGCGCTCCAGGACTTCCTGCGCGGCCTCGACCTCGACGAGCCCACCCGGCAGCGAATCGAGATCAACCCGTTGCGCGTGCTCGACGACAAGCGCCCCGAGGTGCAGGCCCAGCTTGCCGGGGCGCCGCTGGTCGTCGACCACCTGTGCGAGGCGTGCAAGGCCTACCACGAGGAGGTCCGCGCGCTGCTGACCGCCTCCGGCGTCGCCTACACCGACGACCCCCGGCTGGTCCGCGGCCTCGACTACTACACGCGCACCACGTTCGAGTTCGTCCACGACGGGCTCGGCTCGCAGTCCGCGGTCGGGGGCGGGGGCCGCTACGACGGGCTGAGCGAGATGCTCGGCGGGCCCGCCCTGCCCAGCGTCGGCTGGGCGCTCGGCGTCGACCGCACGGTCATGGCCATGGAGGCCGAGGGCCTGTTCGGGGACGAGAGCGCCGAGGCCCGCGTGCAGGTGTACGGTGTGCCGCTGGGCGAGGAGGCGCGCCGCCTGATGTTCCTGCTCGTCACCGAGCTGCGCCGGGCGGGCCTGGTCGCCGACATGTCGTTCGGCGGCAAGGGCGTCAAGGGCGCCATGAAGGGCGCCGACCGCTCGGGGGCCGGCTACGCGGTGATCCTCGGCGATCGGGACATCGCCGCCGGAATCGCCCAGGTCAAGGACCTGGCCAGCGGAGACCAGACCGCCGTACCGCTCGCTGAGATCGTCACGATGTTGAAGGAGAGACTGGACAAATGATCCGCACGCACGAAGCGGGATCACTGCGCGAGGAGCACGCCGGGCAGCAAGTGACGCTCGCCGGGTGGGTGGCGCGACGCCGCGACCACGGCGGCGTGGTCTTCATCGACCTGCGTGACGCCTCGGGCTCCGCCCAGGTGGTCTTCCGCGAGGAGGACGACGCCCACGGCCTGCGCGCCGAATACTGCGTCAAGGTCGTCGGAGAGGTGCGGGTCCGCCCCGAGGGCAACGAGAACCCCGAGCTGCCGACCGGCGCGATCGAGGTCGTCGCCTCCGAGGTCGAGGTGCTCAGCGAGTCCGCGCCGCTGCCGTTCCCCATCGAGGGCACCGCGGGCATCTCGGAGGAGGCGCGGCTGAAGTACCGCTACCTCGACATCCGCCGCCAGCAGGTCGCGCACGCCATGCGCATCCGCTCCCGGGCCACCTACCTCGCCCACGAGGTGATGAACGAGCAGGGGTTCACCTACGTCGAGACCCCGACGCTGACCCGCTCGACCCCCGAGGGCGCCCGCGACTTCCTGGTGCCGGTCCGGCTCCAGCCGGGCAGCTGGTACGCCCTGCCCCAGTCGCCCCAGCTGTTCAAGCAGCTTCTCCAGGTCGCGGGGCTCGAGCGCTACTACCAGCTCGCCAAGTGCTACCGCGACGAGGACCTGCGCGCCGACCGGCAGCCGGAGTTCACCCAGATCGACGTTGAGATGTCCTTCGTGGACCAGGACGACGTCATCGCCCTGGGCGAGAGGCTGATCAGCCGCATCTGGAAGGAGACGATCGGCTACGACCTGCCGACCCCCCTGCCCCGGATGACCTACCGGGAGGCCATGGCGCGCTACGGCTCCGACAAGCCGGACCTGCGCTTCGGCCAGGAGCTCGTCGAGATGACGGACTTCTTCGCCGGCACCACCTTCCGCGTGTTCCAGGCGCCGTACGTGGGCGCCGTGGTCATGCCGGGCGGCGCCTCGCAGACCCGCAAGGAGCTCGACGCCTGGCAGGAGTGGGCCAAGTCGCGCGGCGCCAGGGGCCTGGCGTACGTGCTGGTGGGCGAGGACGGCACGCTCGGCGGGCCGGTCGCCAAGAACCTGTCGGAGACCGAGGCGGCCGGCCTGGCCGCCAAGGTGGGCGCGGGCCACGGTGACGCGATCTTCTTCGCGGCCGGCGCGGCCTCCGCCTCCCGCGACCTGCTCGGCGCGGCCCGCCTGGAGATCGGCCGTCGCCGCGGCCTGATCGACGAGTCGGCCTGGAACTTCCTGTGGATCGTCGACGCCCCCATGTTCGAGGAGGACGGGGAGGGCGGCTGGACCGCGGTCCACCACCCCTTCACCGGCCCCAAGCCCGAGTGGGCCGACAACTTCCAGGACCACCCCGGCGAGGCCCTGGCCTACGCCTACGACATGGTCTGCAACGGCATGGAGATCGGCGGCGGCTCGATCCGTATCCACCGGGCCGAGATGCAGCAGCGCGTCTTCGACGTGCTGGGCATCTCCAAGGAGGACGCGGAGAGCAAGTTCGGCTTCCTGCTGGAGGCGTTCAAGTACGGCCCGCCGCCGCACGGAGGCATCGCCTACGGCTGGGACCGGATCTGCATGCTCCTGGCGGGCACCGACTCCATCCGCGACGTCATCGCCTTTCCGAAGACGGCCTCCGGGTACGACCCGCTGACCGGCGCGCCCACCCCGATCACGGTGGAGCAGCGCAAGGAGGCGGGCGTCGACGGCAGGCCCAAGGCCGACGCCTGATCCGGCGCCTCCCGATGTGAGGCAGGTGTGACGAGGGCCCCCGGACGGTGTTCCGGGGGCCCTCGTCGTGTCCGGGACCGGGGGATCGCGGGCCACGGGCCGCGGTGACGCTCTCCGTGCGCCTCACGGGCCTTCTGAGCGGACGGCAGGGATTGTCCGGCCCACAGGGCGAGAAAGGCTCTCCGGCCGCGTAGGGCTGCGCTGAGGTCCTCACCGGCGTGGGGGCCGGGAAGCGGGAGGGCGAGGAGCATGGGGCCGGGAGGCACGAGGCGCCGGAGAGCAGGAGCCCGGGAGGCATGAGGCCGGGAAGCAGGGACCCGGAAAGCATGGCGTCGGGACGTGATGGCCGGGAAGCATGAGCCTTGGGAGGCGCGGCGTCGGGAAGCGGGGCCCGGGAGGCGCGAGGCCTGGGACAAGGGGCCCGGCAGCGAGAACGCCCCGCCGGTCGTCCGACCGGCGGGGCGTCCTGTGGCGGCGAGCCGCCGCGGATCCGGCTAGGAGAGCCGCACGCTCTTGATGATCACCGGGATCTTGGGGGCGTTGGAGCCGCCGTCACCGGTGATGTCGTCGGGGTTGGTGATCCATCCACCCTTGGAGATCTTGTCGAGGATCTCCATGCCCTGGGAGACGACGCCGAAGGGCGTGTAGGCCTTCTCCACCTGGTCGGTCTCGTTCCCCAGCGAGATCCAGAACTGGCTGCCGTTCTGGTTGACGGCGTCGACGGCCTGGGCCACCGCGACCGTGCCCCTGGTGTACGGGATCCCGCCGAGGTTCTCGCTGTCGTAGACGTAACCCGAGCTGCCCTGGCCGTCGGTGGGGTTCTTGCCGTCGGCCTTGGCCTGCGGGTCGCCGCACTGCAGCAGGCTCAGGCCGGAGTTCTCGGGGGTGGCCAGGCGGTGGCACTTGGTGTTGTTGAAGAAGCGCTTCTTGGCCAGGAAGGCGAAGGAGTTGACCGTGCAGGGGGCGTGCGCGGTCGCCAGGTCGATCACGACGTTGCCGTGGTTGGTGGCGATCGTCATGGTCTTCAGCTTCAGGTTGGGCCTGGTCGGCGGCGTGCCCACGTTCTTCATCGGGCTGCCGCTGGTGTCCTTGCGGTAGGAGCATTTCGTGTTGGTCGGAGCGGCCGTGATGCTCGGCTCGGGCGTCGCGGCGCTCTCCGAAGGAGACGGCGAACCGGTGGCGGCGGCGTTGACCTTCGCGTCGTCACCGTCGTTCCCGAGGAGGGTCACCCCGGCGAACAGGCCTCCCGCGACGACGACCACCGCGGCGACCGCTCCGATGACGACGTTGCGCTTCGACGTGGTCGTCTGCGCAGCACGCTTCGCCTGCCGCTCTTTGTGTTCCCGAGCCAGCTGGCTCTGGCGGTCCTCGGCGCTCACCGCTATGTCCTCCAAAATTGCTGATCCATGGTTACCGGCTGGCGAAAAGAGTACCGGCCTCAGGATGTGCTGGACGTAAGTGGCGGAATTCATCAGATGGGGACAGAGGGGAAGAAGGGATCTCTTCACGCTCCCCATAACCCGCCCATGGTGGGATTCGTACTTGCTGATGATGGACCACGCACGACCGGAGCGCCCCCATGTTCGACGAGATCCTCGGCCTGCCTCTTCACCCCCTGGTCGTTCACGCGGCCGTGGTCCTGACGCCACTCCTCGCGGTGCTCGCCGCCGCGTACGCGCTGGCGCCCCGCACGCGGCCCGTGCTCACCTGGGCCGTGGCCGGGCTCGCCCCGGTCGTGCCGGTGAGCGTCTTCGCGGCGCGGCAGAGCGGGGAGGCGCTGCAGGAGGGCCGCTTCGCCTCCGCCGGAGGGGAGCTCGGCGAGCGCATCGCCGAGCACGCGGGCTTCGGCACCCCGCTGCTGCTCGTCACCTTCGCCCTCGGGGCGGCGGCGCTGGCCCTCGTCTACGTCACGCGCGGCGACAGGTTCGGCCGCCCGGTTCAGCTGGCGGTCTCGGCGCTGACCGTGCTCCTGGCCGTCGTGGCGCTCTACTACGTGGTGCGGACCGGGCACAGCGGGGCCGTCGCGGTCTGGGGCTGAGCCCGCCCGGCCCGTGACGTCACGGGCGTCCGGCGCGGGGCCGGGGCCCCGCCGGGCGGCGGTACTGTCTCAGACGTGGACAGCCTGTTCGATGCGGCGGCGGAGGAGGCCCATCGCGGCCAGGAGCCCCTGGCGGTGCGGATGCGCCCCCGCGGCCTGGACGAGGTGGTCGGCCAGCGGCACCTGCTGGGCCCCGGCACGCCCCTGCGCCGCCTCGTCGAGGCCGAGGCGCCGATGTCGCTGTTCCTGTGGGGCCCTCCGGGGACCGGAAAGACCACCCTCGCCTACGTGGTGGCGGGTGTCACCAAGCGCCGTTTCGTGGAGGTCTCCGCGGTGTCGGCGGGCGTCAAGGAGGTCCGCGCCGCCATCGAGCAGGCCCGGCGCGAGCTGGGCATGTCCGGCCGCCAGACCGTCCTGTTCGTCGACGAGGTGCACCGCTTCAACAAGGCGCAGCAGGACGCCCTGCTGCCCGCCGTGGAGAACCGCTGGGTCACCTTCATCGGCGCCACCACCGAGAACCCCTTCTTCTCCGTCATCTCGCCCCTGCTGTCGCGCTCGCTGCTGCTGACCCTGGAGTCGTTGTCGGAGGACGACATCCGGGTGGTGCTGGAGCGCGCCGTCACCGACCCGCGCGGCCTGGACGGGAGGGTGAGCCTGGCGCCCGAGGCCGCCGAGCACCTGGTGCGGCTGGCCGGTGGCGACGCCCGCAGGTCGCTCACCTACCTGGAGGCCGCTGCGCTGATCGCCGACGGCGAGGTCACCGTCGAGGTGGTGGAGCGGGCGGTGGACAAGGCGGCCGTGCGCTACGACCGCCAGGGCGACCAGCACTACGACGTGATCAGCGGTTTCATCAAGAGCATGCGGGGCTCCGACGCCGACGCCGCGCTGCACTACCTCGCCCGGATGATCGAGGCGGGGGAGGACCCACGGTTCATCGCGCGCAGGATCGTCATCTTCGCCTCGGAGGACGTCGGCATGGCAGACCCCACCTGCCTGCAGGTCGCGGTGGCCGCCGCCCAGGCGGTGGAGTTCATCGGCCTGCCCGAGGGGCGGCTCAACCTGGCCCAGGCCGTCATCCACTGCGCGCTGGCCCCCAAGTCCAACGCGGTGATCAACGCCATCGGCGCGGCCTCCGAGGACGTTCGGCGCGGCAACATCGGCCACGTCCCCAACCACCTGCGCGACTCCCACTACGCCGGGGCCAAGCAGCTAGGCCACGGCAAGGGCTACCGATACCCCCACGAGTTCGAGCACGGCCTGGTGCGCCAGGAGTACGCCCCCGAGGAGCTCAGGGACCGGCGCTACTACCAGCCCACCCGCCACGGCGCCGAGGCGGGCTTCGCCGACCGCTGGTCCAGGATTCGCGCCTTCCTCCGCGGGGAGTAGCCCCCGGCACCACCCTTCCCGGCCTTCCCGTCCTTCCTGGCCTCTCCGGCGCGTCCTCCCGGATGACGGCCTGCTCCTCCGGCTCCGAACCCGGTGAGGCCCGCGCCGGCGGGTTCGGACAGGAGCGCGACGCACCCCGCCGGTCCCGGCGTATCCCCCGGGGGTGCGCGGTAAGCGGGGATGAGTGATATCGGGCACGATAGGGTTTTGCCAATCCGCCCGACCATGGCCGGGGTCACCTATGAGGGGAGCGGGTCCGCACATGCTTACCGCAGGAGAGGTCGCCGGGCTGATCGCCGCGATGGCCTGGGCGATCCTGGTCTCCTTCATGGCCGTCGTCATGGTCAGGCTGGCCCGGCTGCTCACCGAGACCACCAAGATGGTCTCCCAGCTGGGCGACCGTGTCGTGCCGCTGCTGGAGGACGTGTCCGCCGCCGTCGGCGAGACCAACCGGCAGCTGGTCGCGATCGAGGCCATCACCAAGGACGTCAAGCAGGTCAGCGGGCATGTGGCCAAGGTCAGCGACGTCACCCAGAGCCTGGTCACCGGGCCGATGATCAAGGTCGCGGCCCTCACTCACGGCGTCCGCAGGGCCCTGGGCGCCCGTAGGCGCGCCAGGCCCGTCGCGCCGGCGCTGGAGAGGCGCCCGCGATGATCCGCAGGCTGTTCTACATGGGGCTGGGCGCGTTCGGCGCGGTGTGGGTCATGCGTAAGCTTCAGGCACTGCACCCGAACCACCTGGCCCGAAGGGCCGTGCACAACGCCACCGGTGCCCTGGAACAGGCACGGGATCTCGCCGGTGAGGCGCTGCGAGGCGCGGCCGAGCGGGAAATCGAGTTGCGGTCCAGGTTCGGGCTCGACACCGTTGAAAATTCCTATCACTCCAACGTAAAGGATGGCCGCTGACATGGAGTCGGCAGAGATCGCCCGCCGCTTCCTGCGCTTCTTCGAGGAGCGTGGGCACACCGTTGTGCCCTCGGCCAGCCTCATCGCCGAGGACCCGACGCTGCTTCTGGTCAACGCGGGCATGGTGCCCTTCAAGCCCTACTTCCTGGGCCAGCAGAAGCCGCCCTACAGGCGGGCCGCCAGCGCGCAGAAGGTCGTGCGGACCCTCGACATCGACGAGGTCGGCAAGACGACCAGGCACGCCAGCTTCTTCCAGATGCTCGGCAACTTCTCCTTCGGCGACTACTTCAAGGAGCAGGCGATCCCGTTCGCCTGGGAGCTGCTGACCAAGCCCGAGTCCGAGGGCGGGTTCGGCTTCCCCGAGGACCGCCTCTGGGCCACCGTCTACCTCGACGACGACGAGGCCGCCGACATCTGGCGCAAGGCCGGGGTGCCGCAGGAGCGCATCCAGCGCCGCGACCTGGCCGACAACTACTGGCACATGGGCGTGCCCGGCCCCGGCGGCCCGTGCAGCGAGATCTACTACGACCGCGGCCCCGAGTACGGGCGCGAGGGCGGCCCGGTCGTCGACGAGAACCGCTACCTCGAGGTGTGGAACAACGTCTTCATGCAGTACCAGCTCAGCGCGGTCCGGAGCAAGATCGACTTCGACATCGCCGGTGAGCTGCCCGCCAAGAGCGTCGACACGGGCATGGGCCTGGAGCGCATGGCGGCGATCCTGCAGGGCGTCGACAACATCTACGAGATCGACACCACGTACAAGATCCTCGACCGGGCGGCCGACCTCACCAAGACGCGCTACGGCCGCGACGAGCGCGCCGACGTGTCGCTGCGGGTCGTCGCCGACCACGTCAGGACCGGCGTGATGCTCGTCGCCGACGGGGTGCTGCCCTCCAACGAGGGCAGGGGCTACGTGCTCCGCCGCATCCTGCGCCGCGCCATCCGCAACCTGCGCCTGCTGGGCGCGGGCGAGGAGCGCTACATGCACGAGCTCACCGCCGTGACCATCGAGGTCATGGGCGAGCAGTACAGCGAGCTCAAGGCCGACGCCCCGCAGATCCACGGCGCCATCGACGCGGAGGAGGCCTCCTTCCTCGGCACCCTCCGCACCGGCACCGCGATCTTCGACGTGGCGGCCGAGGAGACCAAGCGCAAGGGGCGGGCCACGCTCGCCGCCGACCAGGCCTTCCAGCTCCACGACACCTACGGCTTCCCGATCGACCTCACCCTGGAGATGGCCTCGGAGCAGGGGCTGGAGGTCGACGAGGAGGGCTTCCGCCGGCTGATGAAGGAGCAGCGCGACCGGGCCAAGGCCGACGCCGCCTCCAAGAAGACCGGCAACGCCGACATCTCGATCTTCGGCACGCTCCTGGAGAAGACCGGCAGGGTCGAGTTCCTGGGCTACGACCACGTGACGGCCGAGGCCGAGGTCGTCGGCCTCCTCGTCGACGGTGCCTCCGTGCCCGCGGCGGGCGCGGGCACGGCGGTCGAGGTCGTGCTGGGCCGCACCCCCTTCTACGCCGAGGGCGGCGGCCAGCTCTCCGACCAGGGCGTCATCCGCACCGGCGGGGCCGAGGTGGAGATCGTGGACGTGCAGTCCCCGGTCTCCGGCGTCGTCGTGCACCGGGGCAAGGTCCGCTCCGGAGAGATCCGGGTGGGCGACCAGGCCCAGGCGGAGATCGACGTCGAGCGGCGCCGGGCCATCTCCCGCAGCCACACCGCCACCCATCTGGTGCACCGCGGCTTCCGCAACGCGCTGGGCGAGACCGCGGCGCAGGCCGGTTCCGAGAACTCCCCGGGTCGCTTCCGCTTCGACTTCACCGCCGCGGGCGCCGTGCCGCCCAGCGTGCTGCGCGACGTCGAGGACGAGGTCAACGCCGTCCTGATCAACGACCTGCGGGTCAACGCCTTCCACACCTCCCAGGCGGAGGCCCGCGCGATGGGCGCGCTGGCCCTGTTCGGCGAGAAGTACGGCGACACCGTCCGCATCGTCGAGGTCGGCGAATACTCCCGCGAGCTCTGCGGCGGCACCCACGTCGCCAGCTCCGGGCAGCTGGGCCTGGTCAAGGTGCTGGGCGAGGCCTCGATCGGCGCCGGCGTGCGCCGCGTGGAGGCCCTGGTCGGTCTCGACGCGTTCCGCTTCCTGGCCAGGGAGAGCGTGCTCGTCGCCCAGCTGTCGGAGCAGCTCAAGGCCCGCAGGGAGGAGCTGCCCGAGCGCATCGAGGGCATCGTCACCCGGCTGCGCTCCGCAGAGAAGGAGCTGGGCGCGCTGCGCTCCGCCCAGGTGCTCGCCGGTGCGGGAGCGATGGCGGAAAGCGCCCGTGACCTGCAGGGAGTCTCCGTCGTGACGCACCGCGCGCCTGATGGAACCTCCCCCGACGACCTGCGTAAGCTCGCCCTTGACGTGCGCGGCCGGTTCCCGGCCGATCGCGCGGCGGTGGTCGTCGTCGCCGGTGTCCCCGGTGACCGGCCGGTCGTCGTGGCCGCGGTCAACGAGGTGGGACGCGGCCGTGGCCTGAAGGCGGGCCGCCTGGTCGGCGTCGCCGCGAAGGCCCTCGGAGGTGGCGGTGGCGGCAAGGACGACGTCGCCCAGGGAGGCGGTGTCCGTCCCGAGGCGATCGGCGAGGCGCTCGCCGCCGTCGAGCAGGCGATCGCGCAGGCGCTCACCTGACGAGGAACGACGTCCTCGCGCCGCGTCCGGCGCCGGGGCGGGGGCGGGAACGATGAGAAACGGCATTCGGCTGGGCGTCGACGTCGGCTCGGTCCGCATCGGTGTGGCCCGCAGCGACCCCTCGGGGTTGCTGGCCACACCGGTGGAGACCGTCCGGCGCGGTAAGGGCGACCTCGACCGGCTCGCGGAGATCGCGGCCGAGTACGAGGTCGTCGAGGTGGTCGTCGGCCTGCCCACCTCGCTCTCCGGGCGCGAGGGGCAGGCGGCGGAGGCCGCCCGCGACTTCGCGAACCGGATCTCGCTGCGGTTGGCGCCCGTCCCGGTGCGGTTGTTCGACGAGCGGCTGACCACCGTCACCGCCCAGCAGGGCCTGCGGGCCAGCGGGGTGAAGGCGAAGAACCAGCGGGCCGTGGTGGACCAGGCGGCCGCCATCGTGCTGCTCCAGGCGGCGCTGGACGCCGAACGCGCCACCGGCAGGCCCCCCGGCGTTCCCGCCGGGTCTCCCTCGGGCGGGGAGAACGCGGAAAGTCCGGGCGGCGGGACCGTTCGGTGAGCGGCCCGCGGCCGGGACGTCCGTGCTCGTGCCCGCCACGGGGACGGCAGGGCTCGTCGCGCCCCCGTCTCCTGCCCACCGGCTCCGAGGCGCCGGGCCCGCCCCGGCGCGCCGGGGGCCTTCCGTCTCCCGCCGTCCACGAGCCCGGTACGAGCGTCGCGGCTCCTCTCGCCGCGACGCTGGAACGTTACAAGCGGGTGGCCACCCGGCCAATCCTGGGGAAACCGGCCGCTAAAAAAAGATCGTCGCCCTTGGAGGCCGTCGCGGTGGCGAGCATCGTCCAGGTGGAGGGCGGGCGGGATCCGGGCCATCCGAAGATCGCTAGAGTGATCCACGGCCGGATCGGGACCCGGACGCCGCTCCGTTCGGGCACCGCGACGCCGTGTGCGCAGGGGTTCGGGGCCCCGGAGGTTTCGGAGAGGGGCTCCGAGGTGAGGTCTCCGTATGACACCTACCTCACGCCTGACTCGCCGCCCGGACCCATCGCGTATCCCGGGGAGAAGACATTGATCGTGGCACTCCAGCCAGATCAAGGTGATTGGTTCTGGTTTGTTACCACCACTCCGGAGCATAGAATCACGAAATTCACTGACAAAGAGAGTGAGTTTGTGAGATACCGGGAAGAGCTGAACAGATACCTCGGGAAGCGTTGATGCCCGGCGGAATACCCCCGGTTCCGCCGCAGGCGGCGACCCGCACCCGCGGATCAGACGACGGCTCCCGGAACACCGGGACGTCTGGCCGGGTGCTCTCCTTCGGTTCGGCACACCCGCTTGACGCCAGTCCGTCTCTAGCGGGAGATTGGCCAGCGCCTCTATGAACGATCTCGATATGGACTTCCTGGTCGGCTCCGACGACGAAGGTCGGTCGCGCCGAGGATCCGACACGTCTCCAGGCCGCGACTCCGGCGGCCGACGCGGCCGGCGCAGGAGGCGCCGCCGCAACCGGGGCGGCTTTCTCGCCCCCATGCTCGCGATCATCGTTCTGATCGGCGGCATCGGAGCCGCCGGCTTCTACGGCTACACCTGGGTCCGCGACGTGATGACCCCCGACGACTACACCGGCCAGGGGTCCGGTGAGGTCGTCGTGGAGATCAAGGACGGCCAGAACGCCTCCGACATCGCCCAGACCCTGCAGGACCAGGGCGTGGTGAAGAGCGTCAAGGCCTTCGTCAACGCCGTCGCCGAGGCGGGCAAGAGTTCCTCCCTGCAGCCGGGCGAGTACACCATGCGCAAGCAAATGGCGGCCGCGGAGGCCGTCAAGCTCCTCGATCCGGACAAGCGGTTGCGCGAGAAGATCACCCTTGAGGAGGGGCTACGCCTGAGCGTCACCCTCCAGCGGCTCGCCAAGCAGACGGGCAAGCCGCTGAGGGAGTTCCAGCAGGCCGCCAGGAACGTCCGCGAGCTCGGCCTGCCCCCCTACGCCAGGGGGAAGCTGGAGGGGTACGCCTTCCCGGCCACCTACGAGATCACGCCCAAGATGACGGCCTCGGAGATCCTGACCAAGATGGTCGACCGCTTCAACCAGACCGCCGACAAGGACGACCTCCAGGGCAAGGCCAAGGCCCTCGGCCACACCCCGCACGAGATCATGACGATCGCCAGCATCGTCCAGGCCGAGTCGGGCACCAAGGATGACATGGGCAAGGTGGCCCGCGTCATCTACAACCGGCTCGACCGCGAGCCGCCTCTCAACCTGGCGATGGACAGCACGGTGATGTACGCGCTGAACAAGGTCGGCATCGAGGCCTCCCACAAGGACCTCGAGAGCACCTCGCCCTACAACACCTACAAGGTCGCGGGCCTGCCGCCCGGGCCGATCGCCAACCCGGGCGACGACGCCATCCAGGCGGCGCTCAACCCCACCAAGGGCGACTGGGTGTGGTTCGTGACCACCTGCCCGAGCAAGAGCATCACCAAGTTCGCCTCGGCGGAGTCGGACTTCTTCGCGCTCAAGGCCGAGTACGAGAGGAACAAGGTGAACGGGTGCTGAGAGCGGCGGTCCTGGGATCGCCGATCGTCCACTCGCTCTCCCCGCACCTGCACCGGGCCGCCCACGAGGGCATGGGACTGCACGACTGGCGATACGAGGCGATCGAGTGCGACGAGGCCGGGCTTCCCGGTCTCCTCGCCGGGCTGGACGGCGACTGGGCGGGGCTCTCGCTCACGATGCCGCTCAAGCGGGCCGTGCTGCCGCTGCTCGACACCGTCTCCGAGCTCGCGGTCCAGGTGGGCGGGGCCAACACCGTGATCCTGCGCGACGGTGCCCGGCACGGCGACAACACCGACGTGTACGGCATCGTCCGGGCGCTCGCCGAGGCGGGCGTGGCCCCGCCCAGGGCGGCGACCGTCCTCGGCGGCGGCGCGACGGCGGCCTCCGCGCTGGCCGCCCTGCGCGAGCTGGGCCTGGACGAGGCGATCCTCGTGGTCCGCGACCCCACCAGGGCGGGAGAGACCGTGGAGGTCGCCGAGCGGCTGGGCATGGACCTGTCGGTGCGGACCCTCGACAAGCTCGACACCGCGCTGGAGGTCGACCTGGTCGTCTCCACCCTGCCCTCCGGCGCGGCCGACGGCTTCGCCGAGACGCTGGCGGACGTGCCCGCCCTCTTCGACGTGGTCTACGCGCCCTGGCCCACCAGGTCGGCCGCGGCCGTGGCCGGGCGGGGCGGGATCGTCGTCGGGGGCTTCCCGATGCTCCTGCACCAGGCGGTCCGGCAGGTCGAGATGATGACCGGCCGCGCGGACGTGCCGGTGGAGGCGATGCGCGAGGCCGGAAAGGCCGAGATCGCCAGGCGTTCCGCCCCGGCGGAACGACCTTCGCGAGGGGGCCGGGATGATTCTGTGTGAGCACGCTGTTGTGGTAGAGTAACGAATCGATCGGTCCGGCGTGCCTGCTGGACGCGCAAGCGGAGGTCGTCCTCCCACCTCGTCGGCCGCAAGGCTGACAGGTCAGGATCACGACCGGAGTAAATCTCCGGGGAGCTTACGGCGTGAAGCCTTCGAGTTCATGTGGCCCCGCATGCGTGACGTGCGGGGCATCTTGCGTTCGAACGCCCTCAACAGGGTGTGCGTTCTACGACCTCCCGGCACGATCGAGCATGTTGCGGCCTCCGTCAGGATGGCCGCGGATCGCAACCTAGGAGGCCCCATCAGCGCCGAGCCCCGCATCAATGACCGCATTCGCGTGCCCGAGGTCCGCCTCGTCGGCCCGAACGGCGAGCAGGTGGGCATCGTCTCCATCGGCGATGCCTTGAAGCTGGCTCAAGAATCCGACCTCGACCTGGTCGAGGTCGCGGCAACGGCTCGCCCGCCAGTGTGCAAGCTCATGGACTACGGCAAGTTCAAGTACGAGTCCGCGATGAAGGCACGTGAGGCGCGCCGTAACCAGGCGTACACCATCATCAAGGAGATCAAGCTTCGGCCGAAGATCGACCCGCACGACTACGAGACCAAGAAGGGTCACGTGGTGCGGTTCCTCAAGGCCGGCGACAAGGTCAAGGTCACCATCATGTTCCGCGGGCGGGAGCAGTCCCGTCCCGAGCTGGGTTTCCGGCTCCTGCAGAGGCTGGCGGAGGACGTGACGGAGCTCGGCTTCGTCGAGTCCCAGCCCAAGCAGGACGGTCGAAACATGATCATGGTGATCGGCCCGCACAAGAAGAAGGCAGAGGCCAAGGCCGAGAAGGCGGCGGCCAAGGCGCGGCATGACGAGAACCCTTCGGGTGACGAGTCACCGAACGCAGGCGAGACCCACGTCAACGACGAGGTGTCCGTCAACGGAGCGGTGGCGGCTCCGCAGGAGTAACTCGCATAGCCTGGATCGTCAGGTAGTCGCGAGATCAGTCCGAGACCGGGTCCGGTCTCGTAGTCAGGCACGCCCTTGACTTGGGTTACCGGCCCGGGACATCGGCACGATCGAGGGAGAGACGGCTGAGATGCCGAAGATGAAGACGCACAGTGGTGCGAAGAAGCGGTTCAGGCTCACGGGCTCCGGCAAGCTTGTGCGCCGCCGCGCCAACCGTGCGCACTACAACGAGCACAAGTCGTCCACCGTGACGCGTCGTCTCAAGTCCGAGGTCGTGCTCTCCGACGCCGACTCCAAGAAGATCAAGAAGCTGCTCGCTAAGTAACCGCCCCCGGGGAGATAGATACACATGGCACGCGTGAAGCGGGCGATCAACGCCAAGAAGAAGCGCAAGGTCGTTCTCGAGCGGGCGAAGGGCTACCGGGGTCAGCGATCCAGGCTGTACCGCAAGGCCAAGGAGCAGATGCTCCACTCGATGACGTACGCCTACCGCGACCGCAAGGACCGCAAGGGCACCTTCCGTCGTCTCTGGATCCAGCGCATCAATGCCGCTGCCCGCCAGAACGGCATCACCTACAACAGGCTCATCCAGGGTCTGCGTCTCGCCTCCATCGAGGTCGACCGCAAGATCCTCGCCGACCTCGCGGTCAACGACGCCGCCACGTTCGCGACGCTGGTCGAGGCCGCCAAGAAGGCGCTTCCGGCCGACGTGAACGCGCCGGTCGCCGGCTGAGCGAGGCACTGACGACCATGCGGCCCGCAGCGATGACGCTGCGGGCCGCATTCGCATTCTTGGGGGACGGGCATGGCCGGGTCTGAGCTGACCAACATCAAGTCGCCGCGGGTCAAGGCCGCACGGAGGCTGACGAAGCGGGCCTTCAGGGACCGCGACCGTTCCTTCCTGGCAGAGGGGCCGCAGGCGGTCCGCGAGGCGCTGGCGCTGGACGGCGTCGTGGTGGAGCTGTTCGCCACGGCCGAGGCCGAGCTGCGTCACGCCGACGTCGTCACCGCGGCCACCGCCGCGGGGGTGCCCGTCCACCGGGCCAGCGGCGAGGTCATGGCCGAACTGGCCCAGACCGTCACCCCCCAGGGGCTGCTGGCCGTGTGCCGCTTCGTGCACGTGCCCCTGGAAGCCTCCGTCGTCGCGACCTCCACGCTGGTGGCGGTGCTGGCCCACGTCCGCGACCCCGGCAACGCGGGCACCGTGCTGCGTACGGCCGACGCCGCGGGCGCGGACTCCGTCGTCTTCACCGACGCCTCGGTCGACCCCTACAACGGCAAGTGCGTGCGGGCCAGCGCCGGCAGCCTCTTCCACCTCCCGGTCACCACGGGCGTGCCGGTGGCGCGGGCCGTGGAGCACCTGAAGGGGACCGGGCTGCGGGTGCTCGCCGCCGACGGCGCGGGCAGGCAGACCCTGGACGACGTGGACCTGTCCGGCCCGACGGCCTGGATCTTCGGCAACGAGGCGTGGGGGCTTCCCGAGGAGATCCTGAAGCTGGCCGACGAGGTCGTCCGGGTTCCCATCTACGGACGGGCCGAGAGCCTGAACCTCGCGACCGCCGCCGCGGTCTGTCTGTACGCATCTGCCCGGTCTCAGCGCACCGGTCCCAGCCCCAGGTGACGCCCCCCGCCCGGCGAGGCTGCCGTACGGTGCGGGAAACCCGCTATTGTCGGCCATGTAGCGTCGAGGAGGCGGGGTCGTGCACGGCGAACACACCGGCGAGCAGAGCACCGACGCCGCTTCCGTGATCGACGTCGACGAGCTCCCCGACGGCCTCGTGGTGACCGACGGTGACGGCCACGTGCTGACCGTCAACCGGGCCGCGGCCCGCCTGACCGGCATCGCCCGTGAGCAGGCCGTGGGACGGAACCTGCGCGACGTGTTCTCCTTCCGCGACCACGACGGACGCGACTGGTGGAAGTGGCTCGACACCTACGGCGGCCTGTCCAGCCGGGCCCGCCAGCCCGAGCTGCCGCTGCGCACCCCCGGCGGCCAGGAGCTCCTGGTGGCCGCCCGGCTGGTGCGCGAGCCCCGGCGGGGCGGAGGGGTCGTCCGGGTGGTCATCACGTTGCGTGACGCCGGAGCCCGAGCTCGCCTGGAGCGCAGCCGCGCCGACCTGGTCTCCACCGTCGCCCACGAGCTCCGCTCCCCGCTGACCAGCGTCAAGGGGTTCACCGCGACCCTGCTGGCCAAGTGGACGCGCTTCACCGACGACCAGAAGCTCGTCATGCTGGAGACCGTCAACGCCGACGCCGACCGGGTGACCCGGCTGATCACCGAGCTGCTCGACGTCTCGCGCATCGAGTCGGGGCGGCTGGAGATCCACCGCCAGGTGGTCGACGTCCCGGCCAGGGTTTCCAGGATCATCGCGGGCCGGGTGGCGGCGGGCGAGCCGGAGGACCGCTTCGTGCTCCAGGTGCGCGGCGAGCTGCCCGAGACCTGGCTCGACCAGGACAAGATCGACCAGGTGCTCGCCAACCTGATGGAAAACGCGGTGCGTCACGGGCGCGGTACGGTGACAATAGTCGTCGAGCCGAGTGAATGGGGAGTGACCGTGTCCGTCCGCGACCAGGGGGAGGGCATCCCGCCCGAGCTGGTCACGCGCGTCTTCCGGCAGTTCTGGCGGGGTAACGCCCGCCGCCGTGGCGGCACCGGGCTCGGCCTGTTCATCGTCAAGGGGCTGATCGAGGCTCACGGCGGCACCATCTCCGTGCAGCGCGGGCCCGAGGGCGGCGCCGAGTTTCGATTTATGGTGCCCACCGGCACCCCTGACTTCGCCTGATCGTGAATGTCGGCCCGGTGGGCTTACCCGACTAGACTCATGGCCGCTCAAGCCCTGGATTCGGAGCTCTCTCTTGTCAAACTACGACCCGGTCGAGGTGACCCCGCTGCATGCCGACGAGATGGCGCGCATGCAGGCCGACGCGCTCGACGCCGTCAAGGCGGCGCGGGACCTCGAAGAACTCAAGCAGGTGCGCCTCGCGCACGCCGGTGACCGCTCACCGATCGCCCTGGCCAACCGCGAGATCGGCGCACTGCCCCCGGCGGCCCGCTCCGAGGCGGGCAAGCGCATCGGCGGTGCCCGCAGGGCGGTCGCCGACGCCCTCGCCGAGCGGCAGGCGGAGCTGGAGGCCGAGCGCGACGAGCGGGTCCTCGTCGAGGAGACCGTCGACGTCACGCTGCCCTCCGCCCGCGCCCCCCGCGGCGCCAGGCACCCCCTGACCACCCTCCAGGAGCGCATCGCCGACGCCTTCGTCGCGATGGGCTACGAGGTGGCGGAGGGCCCCGAGCTGGAGGGGGAGTGGTTCAACTTCGACGCGCTGAACATCTCCGCCGACCACCCGGCGCGCTCGGAGCACGACACCTTCTTCGTGGAGTCCGTCGACTCCGGCAAGGTGCTGCGCACCCAGACCTCTCCCGTCCAGATCCGGGCGCTGCTCAGCAGGGAGCTCCCGGTCTACGTGATCTCGCCGGGCAAGGTGTTCCGCACCGACGAGCTCGACGCCACCCACACCCCCGTCTTCCACCAGGTCGAGGGGCTGGCGATCGACGAGGGCCTGACCATGGCCCACCTCAAGGGCACCCTCGACCGGTTCGCCGAGGTCATGTTCGGCGAGGGCATCACCACCCGCTTCCGGCCCAACTACTTCCCGTTCACCGAGCCCTCCGCCGAGATGGACCTGAAGTGCTTCGTCTGCCGCGGCGCCTCCGCGGTGCCCGGTAACCCGCCCTGCCGCACCTGCAAGTCGGAGGGCTGGATCGAGTGGGGCGGCTGCGGCATGGTCAACCCGCGGGTGCTCATCGCCTGCGGCGTCGACCCCGCCCGCTACAGCGGCTTCGCCTTCGGCATGGGCGTCGAGCGCACCCTGATGTTCCGCCACAACGCCGAGGACATGCGCGACATGGTCGAGGGAGACGTCCGCTTCACCCTTCCCTTCGGAATGGAGGTCTGATGAAGGTCCCGCTTTCATGGCTGCGGGAGTACGTCGATCTCCCCGCCGTCACGGCGCACGAGATCGCCGAGAAGCTCACCGCCGCCGGGCTCAAGCTCGAGTCCGTCATCCCCTACGGCCACGACATCAAGAACGTCGTCGTGGGCGAGGTCATCTCCATCGAGACGCTGGAGGGTTTCAAGAAGCCCATCCGCCACTGCCAGGTCGAGGTGGGGGAGGCCGCGCCGCGCGAGATCGTCTGTGGCGCGACCAACTTCGAGGTCGGCGACCGCGTCCCGGTCGCGCTGCCCGGAGCCGTGCTGCCCGGCGGATTCGAGATCGCCTCGCGCAAGACCTACGGGCGCCTGTCCGACGGCATGATCTGCTCGGAGTCGGAGCTCGGCGTGGCCGAGTCCTCGCCCGGCATCCTCGTGCTGCCCGGCGGCACCCCGATCGGCGCGGACGTGGTCGAGCTGCTCGGCCTGCGCGACGACGTGATCGAGCTGGAGATCACCCCGGACATCGGCTACGCGCTCTCCATCCGGGGTGTGGCCCGCGAGGCCGCCACCGCCTTCGACTCGGCGTTCATCGACCCCGCCGACGTCTCCCCGCCCGCCGCGTCGGACCCGTCCTACCCGGCCTCGATCGCCGACCCGTCGGCCTGTGACCGCTTCGTGCTCCGCGAGGTCCGCGGGTTCGACCCGTCGGCGCCGAGCCCGCTGTGGATGCGCGCGCGGCTCTCCCGCGCGGGCATGCGTCCGGTCTCGCTGGCCGTCGACGTCACCAACTACGTCATGCTGGAGCTCGGCCAGCCGCTGCACGCCTTCGACGCGGCCAAGCTGACCGGCGAGATCGTGGTGCGCAGGGCCGAGCCGGGCGAGACGCTGGAGACACTGGACCACGTGGTCCGCAAGCTCCACCCGGACGACATCCTGATCACCGACGGGTCGGGCGCGATCTCGATGGCCGGCACCATGGGCGGTCTGCACACCGAGATCTCCGACGCCTCCACCGACGTCGTGATCGAGGCGGCCCACTTCTCCGCCAGCGGCACCGCGCGCATGTCGCGCCGGCACAACCTGGTCAGCGAGGCCTCCAAGCGCTTCGAGCGGGGCGTCGACAGGGAGCTCCCGCTGTACGCCTCCTGGCGTGCGGCCCGTTTGCTGGCCGAGCTCGGCGGCGGCACGATCCAGCCGGGCGTCACGCACGCCGAGGTGGAGGTCGAGCCGGTCCACATCGCCATCCCGAGCGACTACCCCGGCAGGGTCGCGGGCACCGCCTACGACCGCGAGACGGTGATCCGCCGCCTGGAGCAGGTCGGCTGCACGGTGGAGAGCGGCACCACCGCGACCGGCCCGGTGACGGGCGGCGCGGCCGCCGGCACCGCGGCCACGGGTGACCCGGCCTCCGCCGGGATCGCCGCGAGGCTCGCGGTCACCGGTGACGACATGCTGGCGGTCACCCCGCCCTCGTGGCGGCCCGACCTGACCGACCCGAACGACCTCGCCGAGGAGGTCATCAGGCTGGAGGGCTACGAGAACCTGCCCTCGATCCTGCCCGCCGCCCCCGCGGGCGCCGGTCTCAGCGAGAGCCAGCGCCTGCGCCGCAGGGTCGGCCGCGCGCTGGCCGCCGCAGGCTACGTCGAGATCCTCGCCTACCCGTTCAACGGGGAGCGCGACTTCGACAACCTGCAGCTGCCCGCCGGCGACGCACGCCGCCTGGCGGTACGGCTGGCCAACCCGCTCAGCGAGGACGAGCCGCTGATGCGGACGACCCTGCTGCCCGGCCTGCTCAAGACGCTGGTCCGCAACGTGGGCCGGGGTTTCGGCGACGTGGCGCTGTTCGAGGCGGGCCTGGTCTACCGGCCCTCCTCCGGCGCGCCCGCCGTCGCCCCGGTGCTGGGCGTCGAGCGCAGGCCGAGCCCGGAGGAGCTCGCCTCGATCGAGTCCGCGCTGCCCGCCCAGCCGCTCCGGGTCGGTGCCGTGCTGGCCGGGGAGTTCGAGCCGTCCGGCTGGTGGGACAAGGGCCGCGCGGCCGGCTGGGCGGACGCCGTCGAGGCGGCCCGCGTGGTGGCCGCCGAGGCCGGTGTCACCCTCGACGTCCGCGCGGACCGGCACGAGCCCTGGCACCCGGGCCGCTGCGCCGCGCTGTACGCCGGTGACGTGCTCGTCGGTCACGCCGGTGAGCTGCACCCGCGCGTCGTCGAGGCGTACGGCCTGCCCCCGCGCACCTGCGCGATGGAACTGGAGCTGACCCGGCTGGAGCCGCTGACCGCCGGTCCGCCGCAGGCCCCGGCGATCTCCGCGTACCCCGTCGCGGGTCAGGACGTCGCGCTCATCGTCGACGCGGCGACCCCGGTGGCCACCGTGGAGGCGGCGCTGCGCGAGGGCGCGGGCCCGCTGCTGGAGTCGATTCGCCTGTTCGACGTGTACACCGGCACCCAGGTCGGCGAGGGCGGGAAGTCCCTCGCCTACTCCCTGCGCTTCCGGGCGCCCGACCGGACGCTCACCGTGGAGGAGACCACCGCGGCCCGTGACGCGGCCGTGGCCCTGGCAGGGGAGCGCACCGGGGCGCGACTGCGCGGCGTCTGACCGGTTCACGAGGGGCTCGGGGCCATGTCCCGAGCCCCTTTTCGCCGTACCGGGCCGGGGTAATTCGCGTTCCGGGTGGATTTTCCTTCAGGAGGCGACGATGACGTACCCGCAGGTCGCCTCGGGCGGATCGCTCGCCCGGAGCGTGGAAGAGGCTTTCCCCGGGAGGGGGCGATGAGGCATCTGCTGGTGTTCGCCGAGCGCGACGACGCCGAGGAGGTCGCCGAGACCGTGGCCGGGGAGTTTCCGGTGATCGGCGTGCCCGCGGTGGTCAGGGAGACCCTCGCGGGCGAGGACGATGCCGAGGACGCCCAGTGGCTGGTGGTGGTCGAGGACCCCTCAGGGGCGTTGCCACCTGAGGGCGTGGCCCGCCTCGAGGCGCTGGCCGAGGAGTACGACGGCTGGCGCGAGAGCGGGTGAGGCGCGGCCTCGTCCGGCGGGCTTCCGCGCGGAGAGGCGAATTCCGTGACGGGCGGCGGTACGTCCGGGTGGAGCGGGGAGTCCGCGGGGGACGAGGGATGTCCGGGCGGTGTGGCGGAGCCGCCCCGGGCGGCGTGAGCGCAGCCCGGAGCCCGGAGCCGGATCCTAGAGCCGGTCGATCTCCGTCAGGTCGATGTCGACGTCGAAGGGGACCGAGACCTTGAGCAGGTCGCGATGGATGCCGGTGAGCGCGTAGGAGCGGGTGACCGGGTCGAGCTCGTAGACGTAGATCGCAGGCTTTCCCGACTGGTTCTCGACCAGCCAGAAGTGCTCGATGCCCGCTTCGGCGTACAGCACGGGCTTGCGGTCGCGGTCGCGGCCCACGGACTCGGGGGAGACGACCTCCACCACCAGCACGACGTCCTCGGCCCGGTAGAAGGTCTGCTCCGGGCTGTGCTCGGCGGAGGCGTGGATGACGCTGATGTCGGGTTCGGGCCGCTGCCGCTCGCCCAGGATGACGCTCATCTCCCGGCGCGCTCGAAGCTCGGCGGGCGCGGCGCGGCGGAGGACGCTGACCAGTAGATCCACCGCGCGCGTGTGAAAAGAAGCCTGAGGACTCACGAAGACCAGGCTTCCATCGATTAACTCTGTGTGTGCAGGCAACTGCGGAATGCGATCGAGATCCTCCGCGACGAACCCCTCCGGCGGAGGAAAGACCCAGTCGGGCAGCGAGGACTCCGTCATCTCGGGGCTCCGTACGTCGACCGTCATGTTCTCACAGTAGCAACGGGATTCCGTTCGGTGAGGATACTTGCCGCTGCCCGCTGCCCGCTGCCCGCTGCCCGCTGCCCGCTGCCCGCTGCCCGCTGTCAGGCGCGGGCGGCCTCCTCGCGGCGGGCGCGCTCCCTGATCGCGTGCTCGTCGGTGCGGGCGTCGTAGGTGCGGAACCTCGGCAGCAGCGCGGCCATCGCGGCCACGGCGCCGACGCACAGCAGGCCGCCGGCGCCCAGAGAGAAGCGGGTGCCGCCGAGGCCGGCCATCAGGCCGGCCCTGGCGTTGCCGAGCATCGGGCCGCTGGTGTAGGAGAGGAGCTCGATGCCCGCCAGGCGGCCGCGGAACTCGTCGGGGATGGTCTGGTTCCAGATGGTCGCGCGGAAGACGCCGCTGATCATGTCGGCGGCCCCGGCCACGGCCAGGAAGGCGAAGATGCCCCAGACGTTGGGCATCAGCGCCGCCAGTGCCACCGCGACGCCCCACACGGCCGCCGCGATGATCACGCCGAGGCCGTGCCGGTGCACGTGCGCGGTCCAGCCGGAGGTGGCCGAGGCGATCAGCGAGCCGATGGCCGAGGCGGAGAAAAAGAGCCCGAGAGCCTCGGGAGCGCCCAGCTCGTCGGCCAGGAACGGATACAGCGCGGTGGAGAACGCGAAGATCATCGCGGCGATGTCGACCAGGTAGGTGCCCATCAGGTCGGGGCGGCCGACGGCGTAGCGGACCCCCTCGACCAGGGACCTGATCGAGGCGGCCTGGGTGCTCTCGGGCCGAGGCTGGGCCCGGACCATCCAGAGCAGGACCAGGGAGGCCAGGAAGGTCACGACGTTGATGCCGTACGCGACGGCGACGCCGTACCAGGCCGCGATCAGGCCGCTGAGGCCCGGGGCGACGATGGCGCCCAGATTCCACCGGAAGGAGCTGAGGGCGGCGGCCGCGGTCAGCTGGTCGTGCCTGACCACGCGCGGCATCAGCGACTCCAGGCTGGGCCGCTGCAGGCTGCCCAGCCCGGCCGAGAGCGCGCCGACCACGTACAGCACCCAGACCTGCGGTGTGGGCAGCATCGCGTTGACGGTCAGGATCGTGACCGTGACGCAGAGGCCCACCTCGGTGAGAAGGATGATCTTGCGCCGGTCGAGGGCGTCGGCGATCGCCCCGCCCCAGAGCCCGCACACCACCATCGGGACGAACTCGGCCACGCTGACCAGGCCGACCGCCAGGTAGGAGCCGGTGAGCTCCTTCATCTGCAGCGGCACCGCGACCAGCGTCAGGAAGGTGCCGAACATCGTGATGACGCCGGAGCCGAAGAGCAGCCGGAAGTCGCGCGAGTCGCGGAGGGGACTGAGATCCATCGCCATACGGCGGAGCAGGGTGGTGATCGATCGATCGGCGTTTTCCGGCACGAACAGCTAGTTTCAGTGATGATCTACGCGAAGGCAAATTGTTTTCCGGCAGGTCACCGCGGGGCCGGGCGCGGGAGGGCCGCTCCCCGGCACCGGGCGCCCGCGGGGCCGGGGGTGGGAGCCGCTCCCCGGCGCCGGGTGCCTGCGGGGCGACGGCGACGGGGTGGAGCGTCGTCCGGCGGGCGTCAGGGGCCCAGGACCTCCTGGCGCAGCCGGGTCTTGAGGATCTTGCCGCCGGGGTTGCGGGGAAGCTCCGTCTCGCGCACCCAGAACCTGATCGGTACCTTGAAGGCCGCGATCCGCTCGCGCAGGAAGGCCCGCAGCTCCTCGTCGCTCACCGGGGACGACAGCCGGAGCACCGCGCCGACCTCCTCGCCCAGCTCGTCGTGGGGAATCCCGATCACCGCGGCGTCCTCGACCGCCGGGTGCTCGAACAGGGCGGCCTCGACCTCGGCGCAGTAAACGTTCTCGCCGCCGCGGATGACCATGTCCTTGGCCCGGTCCACGATGAACACGAACCCTTCCTCGTCCACCCTGGCCAGGTCTCCGGTGTGCAGCCAGCCGCCGACGAAGGTCTCCGCGGTGGCCTCCGGCCGGTTCCAGTAGCCCAGGATGACGTTGGGGCCGCGCAGGCAGAGCTCGCCGACCGCGCCGACCGGCAGTTCGCCGCCGAGCGGGTCGGCGATCTTCACCTCGACCACGGCCATCGGCAGGCCGATGCTGTCGGGTTTGGCCAGGTAGTCGGCTCCTGCGTTGCTGATGACGAGCGCGGTGGTCTCGGTCATGCCGTACCCGTTGGAGGGGGCGCGGTCGGGCAGCTGCTCGGTGATGCGCTCCAGCAGTTTCGGCGGGGCGGGGGCGCCGCCGTACCCGAGGCCGCTGAGGCTGGAGATGTCGTACTTGCCCAGGTCGGGATGCGACAGGAGCTGCCAGACGTTGGTGGGCACGCCGGTGAGCCCGGTGATCCTCTCGCGCTCGATCAGCTCCAGCGCGCGGCCCGGGTCCCACTTGTACATCAGCACCAGGCCGCCCCCGGTGAACATGGTGGTGGTCATCACCGCGAAGCAGCCGGTGACGTGGAAGAGCGGCACGGTGAGCAGGGTGACGCGGCGCTGCCCGGCCGCCTCGCCCGGGTCCTTGCCCGCCTTGATCACGCTGCGGTACAGGCTGTAGGCGACGGTCATGGGCGACTGCCCGAGGTTGCGGTGGCTGCCGAGCGCCCCCTTGGGCCGGCCCGTGGTGCCGGAGGTGTAGAAGATCGTCGCCGGGTCCTCGGGGGAGAGCTCGACCGGCGGCAGCGTCACGTCCGCCTCCACCTCGCCCATCACGTCCTCGAAGGAGCGGGCGCCCTCGGGCGCCTCGCCGCGGGTCACGATCAGCGCCGGGCCCGGTCCGGTCAGCCCGGCCGCCCGCTCGCCGTCGGCGATCAGCACCTTGGCCCCCGAGTCCGACAGCCCGTACTCCAGCTCCTGCGGGGTCCACCACGCGTTGAGCGGCACGGCTATCGCCCCGGCGGCCAGCGCGGCCGAGAAGGCGATCACCCACTCGGGGTAGTTGCGCATGGCGATGGCCACCCGGTCGCCCTTGACCACGCCGTACTCGTCCACCAGGCGCCGCGCGAGCGTGGCGGCCCGCCGGAAGTGCTCCTCATAGGTGATGTGCTCGTCCTCGTACGTCAGGAAGACCTTGTCGCCGTGGAACCTGCTCGTCTCGAGGAGGGCCCGGAAGTCGCGGGGCGCGTGCTTCCAGGTTTTGACGGTCCCGCCGTGGCTGGGGACCTCTTCCGTCTCGAAAAGCTGCCCCGGGCCGGTGAGCTGGGCCTGGACCTGGTCGTGGGTGACAGTCATACGTTCGTACTCCCGGAGGCTGAGGGACCGGAAACGTCACGATACCGACCGGTAGGTACGTGCAACAGTACCGAAACATGGCCGATGAACTCGTGCCCGCATTCACAAGCCGCGAAGCGCGATTTTCGCGGTGTTTCCGACTGGGTAGGGCATTTCTAGGCGTTGGAACCCGTTGTCCTATCGGCTTGCATGGCAATCCTTCTCGATGCATAATCTTTCTAGTAAGTCCATGAGTAACAGTGCATGAACATGCAGACATCGGGGGGACGGATGAGAGCGGCGATCGCGGGTGCCAGCGGCTACGCCGGAGGTGAGCTCCTGCGCCTGCTGCTGTCCCACCCCGGCATCGAGATCGGCGCGCTGACCGCGGCCTCGAGCGCGGGCACCGCTCTCGGCGCCCACCAGCCACACCTGGCCCCGCTGGCCGACAGGATCCTGCTGGAGACCACTCCCGAGACCCTCGGCGGCCACGACCTCGTCTTCCTCGCCCTGCCGCACGGCCAGTCGGCCGCCGTCGCCGAGCAACTCGGCGACGGCACCCTCGTGGTCGACTGCGGCGCCGACTTCCGGCTCACCGACCCCGCCGCCTGGGAGCACTTCTACGGCGGCGTCCACGCGGGCACCTGGCCGTACGGGCTGCCCGAGCTGCCTGGACGGCGCGAGGAGCTGCGCGCCACCCGCAGGATCGCCGTGCCGGGGTGCTACCCGACGGCCGTCACCCTGGCCATGTTCCCGGCCTTCGCCGCCTCGCTCGTCGAGCCCGACGTGGTGGTGGTCGCGGCCAGCGGCACCAGCGGGGCGGGCAGGGCGCCCAAGCCGAACCTCCTGGGCAGCGAGGTGATGGGCTCCGCCAGCGCGTACGGCGTCGGCGGCGTCCACCGGCACACCCCGGAGATGGAGCAGAACCTCTCCCCGCTGGCGGGTGAGCCGGTCACCGTCTCCTTCACTCCCGTGCTGGCACCGATGAGCCGCGGCATCCTCGCCACCTGCACCGCCCGCGCCAGGCCCGGCCTCACCCCGGCGGTCCTGCGCGAGGCCTACGAGGCCGCCACCAAGGACGAGCCGTTCCTGCGGCTGCTCCCCGAGGGCCAGTGGCCCGCGACCTCGATGACCCTCGGCGCCAACACCGCCGCCCTCCAGGTCGTCCTGGACGAGCGCGCGGGCCGCGTCGTCGCCGTCGTCGCCATCGACAACCTCACCAAGGGCACGGCCGGAGGCGCGATCCAGAGTGCCAACCTCGCCCTCGGCCTGCCGGAAGAGCTTGGCCTTCCTCTCAACGGAGTCGCCCCATGAGCGTGACCGCCCCTCTCGGTTTCCGCGCGGCGGGTGTCGCCGCCGGGATCAAGTCCAGCGCCGACCGCGACCTGGCACTGATCGTCAACGACGGCCCCTCGCGCGCCGCCGCCGGGGTCTTCACCGCCAACCGGGTGAAGGCCGCGCCGGTCCTGTGGTCCGCCCAGGTGCTGGCCGGCGGCCGGGTCCACGCCGTCGTCCTCAACTCCGGCGGCGCCAACGCCTGCACCGGGCCGCTCGGCTTCCAGGACACCCACGCCACCGCGGAGAAGGTCGCCGGCGCCCTGGGAGACTCGGCGGGGGAGGTCGCGGTCTGCTCCACCGGCCTGATCGGCGAGCGGCTGCCGATGGACCCGCTGCTGGCCGGGGTCGACCTCGCGGTCTCCCAGCTCGCCAGGGACGGCGGCCTGGCCGCCGCCGACGCCATCCGCACCACCGACACCGTCTCGAAGATCTCCTTCAAGAAGGGCGCGGGCGGCTACATGGTCGGCGGCATGGCCAAGGGCGCGGGCATGCTGGCCCCCGGTCTCGCCACCATGCTGTCGGTGATCACCACCGACGCGGACCTGCCCGCCGAGCAACTCGACGCGGTGCTCCGCAAGGTGACGCGGGTCACCTTCGACCGGCTCGACGCCGACGGCTGCATGTCCACCAACGACACCGTGCTGCTCCTGGCCAGCGGCGCCTCGGGAACCGTCCCCGACCTCGCCGAGTTCGAGCAGGTCCTGCTGGCGGTCTGCGCGGACCTCGCCCGCCAGCTGCTGATGGACGCGGAGGGCGCCTCCAAGGCCATCGCCATCGAGGTCGTCGGCGCCGTCTCCGAGGACGACGCGGTCACCGTCGGCCGCGCCGTCTCCCGCTCCAACCTCTTCAAATGCGCCATCTACGGCGAGGACCCCAACTGGGGCCGGGTGCTGTCGGCCGTCGGCACCACCGACGCCGTCTTCGAGTCCGACCGGCTCAACGTGGCCATCAACGGCATCTGGATCTGCAGGGGCGGCGCCGCGGGCGACGACCGCTCCAAGGTCGACCTCACCCCGCGCGAGGTGACGATCACCATCGACCTGTCGGCGGGACCGCACTCGGCGACGATCCACACCACCGACCTCACCACGGCGTACGTCCACGAGAACTCGGCGTACTCCTCATGAGACGCGCCGAGGCCCTGACGAAGGCCGCCACGCTGATCGAGGCACTGCCCTGGCTCGCGAGCTTCCACGGCGCGACCGTCGTCATCAAGTACGGCGGCAACGCGATGACCGAGGAGCACCTGCGCGAGAAGTTCGCCGCCGACGTCGTCTTCCTGCGCTACGCCGGGCTCAGGCCGGTGATCGTGCACGGGGGAGGACCGCAGATCAACGCCCAGCTCGACCTGCTCGGCATCGAGTCCACCTTCACCGCCGGCCTCAGGGTCACCACTCCCGAGGCCATGCAGGTCGTCAGGATGGTCCTCGTCGGCCAGGTCAACCGCGACGTGGTCGGCCTGATCAACCGGCACGGGCCGTTCGCGATCGGCATGTCCGGCGAGGACGCCCACCTGTTCACCGCCGTGCGCAAGCACGCCGTCGTCGACGGCGTCGGCGTCGACATCGGCCAGGTCGGCGACATCGTCAAGGTCGAGGCCGGAGCCGTGCGGGCGCTGCTGGACGACGGGCGGATCCCGGTGATCTCCTCGGTCGCGCGCAGCGACGACGGCACCGTCTACAACGTCAACGCCGACACCGCGGCCGCCGCGCTCGCCGTGGCGCTCCAGGCGTCCAAGCTGATCGTCCTGACCGACGTCGAGGGCCTGTACCGCGACTGGCGTCCCGGCGCCGGCGAGAACGAGATCATCGAGCGACTGTCCGCCACCGAGCTGGAGAAGCTCCTGCCGGGCCTGTCCAGCGGCATGATCCCCAAGATGGAGGCATGCCTGACCGCCATCCAGGGCGGCGTGCCGCGGGCCCACGTGCTCGACGGCAGGGTGCCCCACTCGGTGCTGCTGGAGATCTTCACCGACGAGGGCATAGGAACCATGGTGCTGCCCGACGCCCCCGAGGCGGCGGCCGCGCCCGATCCGGTCAGGCGGCGGCCCGAGGCCCCCGCCCAGCTGAAGGGGAACGACCAGTGAGCCCGCAGGAACGACCCGCAGGAGAGGCGCTCGCCAGGCGCTTCGAGGCCGCCTTCATGCCCAACTACGGCGTGCCCCCGGTGGCGCTGGCCCGAGGCGAGGGCAGCAGGGTCTGGGACGTCGACGGCCGCGAGTATCTCGACCTGATCGGCGGCATCGCGGTCAGCTCGCTCGGCCACGCCCACCCCGCCCTGGTGGAGGCCGTCTCCCGGCAGGTCGCCACGCTCGCCCACACCAGCAACCTCTTCCTGCACGAGCCCGAGGTGCTGCTCGCCGAGCGCCTGCTCGGCCTGCTCGGGGCCCCGGCCAAGGTGTTCCTCGCCAACTCGGGAACCGAGGCCAACGAGGCCGCGCTGAAGCTCTCCCTCAAGTACGGCAAGTCGAACGGCCGCACTTACTTCGTGGCCGCGGAGAACGGCTTCCACGGCCGTACCCTCGGCGCGCTCGCCCTGACCGGCAAGCGCGCCATCCGCGACCAGTTCGGCCCGTTCCCGATCGATGTCCGCTTCGTCCCATACGGTGACGCCGACGCGCTCAAGAGCGCGGTCACCGCCGAGTGCGCCGCGGTCTTCCTCGAACCCACCCAGGGCGAGGCGGGGATCGTGCCCCCGCCCGCGGGCTACTTCACGGCCGCCAGGGAGATCTGCGACCTCACCGGCGCGCTGCTGGTCGCCGACGAGATCCAGTCGGCGATCGGCCGCACCGGGCACTGGTTCGCCCACCAGCACGACGGCATCCTGCCCGACGTGCTCACCCTGGCCAAGGGCCTCGGCGGCGGCATGCCGATCGGCGCCTGCGTCGGCTTCGGCGCGGCGGCCACCGTCTTCGCCCAGGGCGACCACGGGTCCACCTTCGGCGGAAACCCCGTCTCGGCCGCCGCCGCGCTCGCCGTGCTCGACACCATCGACGGGGACGGCCTGCTGGAGCACGTCCGCATCGTCGGCGCCGAACTCGCCGAGGGCATCGCCGCGATCGGCCACCCGCTGCTCGCCGGCGTCCGCGGCCGCGGCCTGTGGCGGGCCCTCGTGCTGACCGCCGACCGCTCCGCGCAGGTCCAGGCCGCCGCACAGCGCGCGGGCTTTCTGGTCAACGCCCTCCAGCCCGACGCGGTACGGCTCGCACCCCCCCTGGTGATCACCTCCGCCCAGGTGGCGGCCTTCGTGGCCACGCTTCCCGCGATCCTCGACGAGGCCGCAGATGCCCAGTAACCTCGCCGGACAGGCACACGTCAGGCACTTCCTGAAGGACGACGACCTCTCGCCCGCGGAGCAGGCCCAGGTCCTCGACCTGGCCGAGGCCGTGAAGAAGGACCGCTACGGCTACCGCCCCTTCGAGGGCCCGCAGACCGTCGCCGTCCTCTTCGACAAGCAGTCGACCCGCACCCGCATCTCCTTCGCGGTCGGCATCGGCGAGCTCGGCGGCCTCCCCCTGATCATCGACGCCGGATCCTCCCAGATGGGCCGGGGTGAGTCGATCGAGGACACCGCCCGGGTCCTGGAGCGCCAGGTGGGCGCCATCGTGTGGCGCACCTCGGGCCAGGAGAGGATCGAGGCCATGGCCTCGGCGTCCTCGGTGCCGGTGGTCAACGCCCTCACCGACGAGTACCACCCCTGCCAGATCCTCGCCGACCTGCAGACCGTCAGGGAGCACTTCGGCGGGACCGCGGGGCTCACCCTGGCCTACTTCGGCGACGGGGCCAACAACATGGCCCACTCCTACCTGCTCGGCGGGGCCGTCGCCGGCATGCACGTGCGGGTCGCCGCCCCCGCCGGATACCTGCCCGACCCGGAGATCCTCCGGCGGGCGGGCGAGATCGCCACGGAGACCGGCGGGTCGGTCGCCGTCCTCACCGACCCGGCCGAGGCCGCCGCGGGCGCGGACGTGATCGCCACCGACACCTGGGTCTCCATGGGCCAGGAGGGCAAGGAGCAGCGGATCGCCGACCTCATGCCGTACCAGGTCAACGCCGCGCTGGTGAGCCGGGCGGCTCCCGGCGCCGTCGTCCTGCACTGCCTGCCCGCCTACCGCGACCTGGAGATCTCCGCCGAGGTGCTCGACGGCCCGCGGAGCCTGGTGTGGGACCAGGCGGAGAACCGGCTGCACGCCCAGAAGGCCCTGCTGCACTGGCTGGTGTCGGTGGCGGGCCGGGACGCCTCCCCGGATGCCGGGCCGGAAAGCTCTCCGGGGGAGAGCCCCACGGGCGACGACACGCCCGGAGGCGAGGGATCCAGATGACGATCCCGATGACCAAGGTCGCCCGCCAGGCACGGATCGCCGATCTCCTGCAGCGGCAGCCGGTCAGGTCCCAGCCCGAGCTGGCCAAGCTCCTGCTGGAGAGCGGTGTCGAGGTCACCCAGGCCACCCTCTCGCGCGACCTGGACGAACTCGGCGCGCTCAAGCTGCGCGCCGAGGACGGCTCCCTGGTCTACGCCCTGCCGGGGGAGGGCGGCGGCCGGATAAGGCTCGCCAGGCTCGGTACCGGCGAGTCTCCGGCCGCCAGGCTCGGCAGGCTCGCGGAGGAGCTCCTCGTCTCCGCCGAGGCGTCCGCGAACCTGGTCATCGTCCGTACGCCGCCGGGCGCCGCGCAGTTCCTCGCCTCCGCCATCGACCACGCCGACTGGGAGTCCATCCTCGGCACGGTCGCGGGAGACGACACGATCCTCGTCATCAGCCGCGACCCGATGGGCGGGGCAGCGGTCGCCGAGGGACTGCTCCGGCACGCCGACCGACGTATTTAGCCTGCTCAGGCAGGCTATCCCCGGCAGCATCCGACATCTGCGACAAACAAGATCTTGGAGATATCCATCATGACCGATCGGGTCGTACTCGCATTCTCCGGAGGCCTGGACACCTCCGTAGCCATTCCCTTCCTCGCCGAGAAGACCGGTGCCGAGGTCGTCGCGGTCGCCGTCGACGTCGGCCAGGGCGGCGAGGACATGGAGGCCATCCGCAAGCGCGCCATCGACTGCGGCGCCGTGGAGTCCGTCGTCGTGGACGCCCGCGAGGAGTTCGCCACCGACTTCTGCGTGCCCGCCCTGCAGGCCAACGCCCTCTACATGGACCGCTACCCGCTGGTCTCCGCCCTGTCGCGGCCGTTGATCGTCAAGCACCTGGCCGCCGCGGCCAAGGAGTTCGGCGGCACCCACGTCTCGCACGGCTGCACCGGCAAGGGGAACGACCAGGTCCGCTTCGAGGCCGGCCTGGCCGCCCTGTACCCCGAGCTCAAGGTCATCGCCCCCGCCCGCGACTACGCGTGGACCCGGGACAAGGCGATCGCCTACGCCGAGGAGAAGAACCTGCCGATCGAGACCAGCACGAAGAACCCGTACTCCATCGACCAGAACATCTGGGGCAGGGCAGTCGAGACCGGCTTCCTTGAGGACATCTGGAACGGCCCGATCGAGGACGTCTACGCCTACACCGCCGACCCGGCGCAGCCGCGCGACGCGGACGAGGTCATCGTCAGCTTCGTCAAGGGCGTCCCCGTGGCGCTGGACGGGCGCCACCTCACCCCGTTCCAGGTCATCGAGGAGCTCAACCGCCGCGCGGGCGCCCAGGGCGTCGGCCGCCTCGACATGGTCGAGGACCGGCTCGTCGGCATCAAGTCCCGCGAGATCTACGAGGCGCCGGGCGCCATCGCCCTGATCACCGCCCACATGGAGCTGGAGAACGTCACCGTCGAGCGTGACCTCGCCCGCTTCAAGCGGTCGGTGGACCAGCGCTGGGGCGAGCTCGTCTACGACGGCCTCTGGTTCTCCCCGCTCAAGAAGGCCCTCGACACCTTCATCGCCGAGGCGCAGGAGCACGTCACCGGCGAGATCCGGATGACCCTGCACGGCGGCAGGGCCACCGTCACCGGGCGGCGCTCCGAGGCGTCGTTGTACGACTTCAACCTCGCCACGTACGACACCGGCGACACCTTCGACCAGTCCCTCGCCAAGGGCTTCGTCGAGCTGTGGAGCCTGCCCTCCAAGATTGCCTCCGCCCGGGACGCCCGGCTGGTCTGATTGGGCTAAGGTCGCGGATTGAATGGGGAGGGAGAACAACGGTGACTGATGGTGGCAAGCCCATGCGGCTGTGGGGCGGCCGGTTCGAAGGAGGTCCGGCCGACGCGCTGACCAGGCTCTCGGTGAGTGTGCACTTCGACTGGCGGCTGGTGCCGTACGACCTGCTGGCCTCGCGCGCGCACGCCCGGGTGCTGCACCGCGCGAACCTGCTGAGCGACGACGAGCTGGCGCGGATGATCGGCGCCCTGGAGGACCTGGAGCGCGCCTGCAAGGCGGGTGAATTCCGGCCGACCGTCGCCGACGAGGACGTCCACACCGCGCTGGAGCGCGGCCTGCTGGAACGTCTCGGCACGCTCGGCGGCAAGCTCCGGGCCGGTCGCAGCCGCAACGACCAGGTCGCCACCGACCTGCGGCTCTACCTCCGCGACCACGTGAGGCACATCGTGTCCCGGCTGGTGGAGCTGGAGACCGCGCTGATGAGCCAGGCCGAGGAGCACGCCGAGACGGCGGCCCCCGGCATGACCCACCTGCAGCACGCCCAGCCGGTGTCCTTCGGCCACCAGCTGCTGGCGCACGTGCACGCCTTCGCCCGCGACATCGACCGCCTGCGCGACTGGGACCGGCGCGCGGCCGTCTCCCCGCTGGGCGCGGGGGCGCTGGCCGGATCCTCCCTGCCGCTCGACCCGCAGGCCGTGGCCAGGGAGCTCGGCTTCGACTCCGCCGCGCCCAACTCGATGGACGCCGTCGCCGACCGCGACTTCGCCGCCGAGTTCCTGTTCGACGCGGCGATGATCGGCGTGCACCTGTCGCGGCTGGGCGAGGAGATCGTCCTGTGGGCCTCGCAGGAGTTCCGCTGGATCGAGATGGACGACGCCTACTCCACCGGCTCGTCGATCATGCCGCAGAAGAAGAACCCCGACGTGGCCGAGCTCGCCCGGGGCAAGAGCGGCCGTCTCATCGGCAACCTCATGGCGCTGCTGACGACGCTCAAGGGCCTGCCGCTGACCTACAACCGCGACCTGCAGGAGGACAAGGAGCCGGTGTTCGACTCCGTCGACAGCCTGCTGCTCGTCCTTCCCGCGATGGCCGGGCTCGTCGCGACCATGCGCGTCAACACCGCCAAGCTGGAGGCCTCGGCCCCCGACGGGTTCGCGCTGGCCACCGACCTGGCCGAGCTGCTGGTCCGCAGGGGCGTCGCCTTCCGCGAGGCCCACGAGGCGGTCGGGCACCTGGTCGTCTGGTGCCAGGTCAACGACAAGGACTTCGGCGAGCTCACCGACGAGGAGCTGGCCAAGGTCTCGCCGCACTTCACGCCCGACTCCCGCGAGGTCCTCTCGGTGCCCGGCGCCCTGGCCGCCCGCAAGGCACACGGCGGTACGGCACCCGACCGGGTCCGTGACCAGCTCATCGCGCTGCGGGAGATCGTCGACGCCCAGGCCGCCTGGGCGAGCGGAAGCTGATGCCCGAAGACGGCCGTCCCGAGATCGTGGGGGTGCGCGGTCCCGGTCCGGCCGGGCCCGTGTTCACCAGGCGTTCGAATGGTGCCCGTCCGGCCTGCCGGGGCCGCGGTGACGTCCGCCCGGCCGCCGGGGGTCCGTCCGAGGCTCGTCCGGTCGCCGGAGGGGTGGGCGATGCCCGCCTGGTCGTCGGGAGGCCGGGTGGCGCTCGATCGGCCGGCGGGGGCCCGTCTGAGGGTCGCCCGGTCGGTGAGGCTCGTCTGATCGCCGGAGGGGTGGGCGGTGCCCGATCGGCCGGCGGCGGATCGGGTGACAGCCGCTTGGTCGCCGGAGCCTCGGGCCATGGTCGCTGACGAGCACGGCGGGCGATTGCCCGCCGCGTCCGCGCCGCTGAGACGCGACTTCTTCGACAGGCCCACCCACGAGGTCGCTCCCGACCTGCTGGGGCGGGTGCTCCTGCACGGGCCGGTCGCGTTGCGTCTCACCGAGGTCGAGGCGTACGGAGTGCCGGGTGAGGATCCCGCGTCGCACACCTACCGGGGCCGGACGCCGCGCAACGCGGTGATGTTCGGCCCGCCGGGCCACCTGTACGTCTACTTCACGTACGGCATGCATTTCTGCGCCAACTTCACGTGCCTTCCCGAGGGGGTCGGCTCCGGTGTGCTGCTGCGGGCCGGAGAGGTGATCTCCGGGGTCGAGACCGCCCTGGCCCGCCGGAGCGTGGGAAGCGCCCGTCCCGTCAGGGAGGTCGACCTCGCGAAGGGGCCGGCACGGCTGGCGGTGGCGCTCGGGTTCAACCGCGAGCACAACGGGCTCGACGCCTGCGCCCCGGGATCACTCTCCGTGGTCGAGGGGGAGCCCGCCAAGGCGTCGTCCATCCTGTCGGGGCCGCGCACCGGCGTCTCGTCGGGCAGGGAGACGCCGTGGCGCTTCTGGATCGACGGTGAGCCCACGGTCTCTCCCCACCGCCCGCACGTTCCGCGCCGCCGGTAGGCCGCGCGTGCTCGGTCCTCGCTCCTTCCCCGCCCGTTCGCGGGTTCTCGCGGCTCCTCTCGCCGGTCGTCTCGTGCGCGAGGGGTTTTGAGTGGCGCGACGGTGCCGTGATCGGGCAGGGTGTACAGGAGCGCTAAACGTCACTTCGAGCATTGGAAAGCAAGGATCGTGACCGACATTCTGGATGACCTCGCCTGGCGCGGCCTGATCGCGCAGTCCACCGACATCGACGCCCTGCGCGCGGCGATGGCCGAGGGTCCGATCACGGTCTATTGCGGCTTCGACCCGACCGCCCCCTCCCTGCACGTCGGCAACCTGGTCCCGCTGCTGACCCTCACCCGCCTCCAGCGGGCGGGCCATCGGGCCGTCGGCCTGGTGGGCGGCGCGACGGGCCTGATCGGCGACCCCAGCGGCCGGAGCACCGAGCGCTCGCTCAACTCCTCCGAGGTCGTGGCCGAATGGGTCGCGCGGATCCGCGTCCAGCTGGAGAAGTTCCTCGACTTCTCGGACGAGACGGCCGGGATCCTCGTCAGCAACCTCGACTGGACGGAAGGCATGTCCGCGATCGACTTCCTGCGCGACGTCGGCAAGCACTTCCCGGTCAACCGCATGCTCGCCCGCGAGTCGGTCTCGGCCCGGCTGGGCGGAGACGGGCTCAGCTACACCGAGTTCAGCTACCAGATCCTGCAGGCCAACGACTACCTGGAGCTGAACAGGCGCTACGGCTGCACGCTCCAGATCGGTGGCAGCGACCAGTGGGGCAACATCACCGCCGGGACCGACCTCATCCGCCGGGTGACGGGCGGCCACGTGCACGCCCTCACCGTGCCGCTGATCACCAAGGCCGACGGGACCAAGTTCGGCAAGACGGCCGGCGGCGCGGTCTGGCTCAACCCGGAGATGACCTCCCCGTACGCGTTCTACCAGTTCTGGCTGAACGCGGACGACCGTGACGTGGTGAAGTTCCTCAAGATCTACAGCTTCAGGTCCCGCGAGGAGATCGAGGGGCTGGAGAAGGCCGCCGCCGACCGTCCCGCCGGGCGCGAGGCGCAGCGGGCGCTCGCCGAGGAGTTCACCACGCTGCTGCACGGCGCCGACGAGTGCGCCGCGGTGATCGCCGCCTCGGCGGCCCTGTTCGGGCAGGGCTCCCTGGAGGAGCTGCCCGCGCGCACGCTGGGGGAGGCCCTCGCAGAGGTGCCGCGCGCGGAGGTGCCCGCCCTGGGGGCGTCCTTCGTCGACCTGCTCGCCGAGAGTGGCCTGGTCAAGTCGAAGTCGGAGGCGCGCCGCGCGGTGAAGGAGGGTGGCGCCTACCTCAACAACGTCAAGGTCACCGACGAGGCGTACGTGCCGTCCGCCGACGACCTGCTCCACGGACGCTTCCTGGTGCTGCGCCGTGGCAAGCGTTCCGTCGGCGGTGTCGAGATCGTCGCGGCCTGATCTTTTTGGGTCCGGGTTCCTCGGGTCTCCTGGATCCCAGGTGTCCCTCGGGCTCGCCGTGCCGTTTCGGTCTGTCGCGTCGTCCCGGCCTTTGAACAGGTCAACGCGATGGTCCCGGACGATTGACGCCCCGGCTCCGGCCGGGGCGTCAACCGTCTCACCGCGTAACATTCCGGTAGCGAACGCCCCTCGTTTCCTTAATAAACCGCTCTGACCTGCGGTTTTGCCAAGCGCGACTGATTTGACGATGTTCCGAGAGGCGCATAATGTTTCCAATGCCCCGGAGCGAGCCGGACGCCGACAGGCGGACGGGCCCAGGGCCACTCCACCTGAACGAACCTGAGCGTTCGGACCCCGCATAGGTCGCCGGAAAACCGGTTGATTCGCTGTGGCCCGGATGACACGGTAGGTTCATGGGGTTGCCTCGGAAGCGGGGCGATGGAAACCCTGGCAAGTTTACAGGTTTTGTGACAAATAGCCGATAGCAAGCAATTTGACACAATCTTGACAGGCTTGTAAGGTTGAAATACGAAATGGAACGCCCCGGAGTTCGGGTCGGCCGATCTGGCCGGTCAGGGTGATGGTGTACGCGTCCGTTTCTTGAGAACTCAACAGTGTGTTAAAAGCCAGTGCATGATGCACAACCCCGTTCAACCTGCCCTTTGGGGTGGGGGACGGATTCCTTTGGTTGAACATCCACTGCGTTCCTTTTTCCGCCTTGTGTGGTGGTGGGGGATG